>NZ_JBHTCG010000057.1:0-29677 GCF_042665155.1 Sphaerisporangium rhizosphaerae
ACCAAAGGAACCATCCCCGCGACCACGAAAGCCACGGAAGACGGGAAAATGCATAATCATGCACTGGCTTTTAACACACTGTTGAGTTCTCAAGAAACGGACGCGTACACCACCGGAAACCAGACCCTTCAAGGACCCGACCCCCGACTGGGGCGTTCATTTCGTATGCCTTCATTTTAGCCGATCCGGTCGACCGGAACCAAATCGCGCCGTTGCCAGCACTTGACTCCCGCCACCCGAACCAACGAGCATTCAGGCCGCCCCGTCTCCAGGGCAACCCCTCTAACTTACCCTACTGCTTGGGCGAGGTCAACCGAGCCGGTCAGAGGCTCGAAGGGCTTCGCTGCGCAGCACTGTGACGCCGGATCCACCGTGGCTACGCCGGACCCGCGGGTGTCATCAGAGAGTTCCCCGGGATCCCGGCGCCTTGACGGCGGCCGATCGTTCCCTGGGGCGAGAAGAACAGTAAGGGCGGTCTCGGGGTCCGTCAAATCGCGGCGGGCCCGCGCAGCCACGCCTCGGCCGGGACACGGCACGCTCTTCATGCATCTACGGCGCCGACGTCGATCGAATGACTACGTGTGAACGCGTGGGAGACGCTCAAGGAGAGAGCCGGGCCAGGACGACCGGGGCGCGGCGGCCGTGGCGGAGCCGAGGCCCGTTATCGGGTCGCCGGCGCGGCCCTGCTCGCCGCCATGGTCGCGGCCCAAGTAGAGACAGGGCTGCGCCATGAGGACCTGAGGCTGGTCAGCCTGGTCGTCGTCCTGCTGGCGGCCTCCGCGATCGCCTACGCGGCGGCCGCGCACACGCTGCCCAAGGCGCTCGCCGCCTTCGCCGGGGCGGCCGCCGTGGGCTACGCGGCGGAGTGGATCGGCACGCGGTCCGGGGTGCCGTTCGGCGCGTACCACTACACCGGGGTGCTGTGGCCGAGCCCCGGCGGCGTTCCCCTCATCGTGGCGCTGGCCTGGGGCGGCATGGGGCTGGCCGCGCAGGCGGTCGCCCGCCGCGTCGCTCCCCGCGGCCGTACGGCCCGCGCGTGCGTGGGCGCGCTGGCCCTGACGGCGTGGGATCTGTTCCTCGACCCCCAGATGCTCCGCCTCGGACTGTGGCGATGGGAGGACACGGGCCCGTACCGCGGAGTGCCGTTCAGCAACTTCGTCGGCTGGTTCCTGGTGTCCCTGCTGGTCATGGTCTTGATCGACCGGGTCGCGGGCGGGCCGTCCCCCGGCAGCACAGGGTTGGTCGCGGTGTACACGGTGATGGCCGTGATGGAGACGATCGGTTTCGCGGCAGTGTTCCGCCCGCCCGACCTCCTGGTCGCCGCGGCGGGCGGAATCGCCATGGGCACGTTCGCTCTGCTGGCATGGAGGTATCGATGGCGGAGGTGATCGTGGTCGGCGGCGGTGTGGGCGGCATGGTCTGCGCCCTGCTGCTCGCCCGTGACGGGCACGCCGTGCGGTTGTACGAGCGCCTGCCCCGGCTCGGCGGCAAGCTCGCCGAGCACCGCCGCGAGGGGTTCACGTTCTCGCTCGGCCCCTCGCTGCTGACGCTCCCAGGGCTGTTCCGCGAGCTCGGCGTCCAGCTCGACCTCCTCGAGCTGGACGTCCTGTGCCGTTACCGCTTCCACGACGGGACGTCGTTCTCGGCCTACCGCGACCCGGAGCGCACGGCGGCGGCGGTCGAGCGGCTCGCGCCCGGGGAGGGCGAGCGGTGGCGGGCCTTCCACCGGTGGGCCCGCGGCTGCCTGGAGGCGTCGCGGCGCACCTTCTTCGCCGGTCCTATGGCGCCGCTGACCCGGCCGCCGCAAGAAGTGCGGGCCACGGACCTGTGGGCGGTCGCCCCCGGCCGCACGCTCCACGGTCTGGCCGGCGCGTTCTTCCGTGACCCCCGGCTGCGCCAGTACGTCGACCGGTACGCCACCTACGCCGGGTCGAGCCCGTACCGGGCGCCCGCGGCGCTGGGCTGCATCCCGGCCATCGAGCACGGGGAGGGCGGCTGGTACGTGCCGGGCGGCCTGCCCCGCATCGCCGACGCCCTGCGCGCGCTGCTGGACGAGGCCGGCGTCGAGGTCCACCTTTCCACCGAGGTGAGCGAGGTGCTGGCCGACCGGACGCGCGCCCACGGCGTGCGGCTGGCGAGCGGTGAGGTGGTCACGGCGTCCGCCGTGGTGGTCAACGCCGACGCCGCGTCCCTGTACGGGCGGCTGCTCCCCGACCGGGTGCGGTTGCGGCGCATCGCGCGGCTCGGGCTGTCGTCCTCGGCGTTGCTCCTGCTCGCCGGCGTCGAAGGCAGAACCGAGGGACTGCCGCACCATTCGGTCGTGTTCTCCGCCGACTACCGCGAGGAGTTCGGTGACATCTTCGAGCGGCGGCGTCCCCCGGAGGACCCGACGGTCTACATCGGCTGCTCGGCCGTGGACGACCCCTCGCAGTCGCCCGCCGGCGCGGAGAACTGGGTCATGCTGGTGAACGTGCCCGCCGGAGATCCGGGGCGCTGGCCGGTGTCCCCCGAGGCCTACGGGGAGCGCGTGCTCGAGAGGCTGGCGGAGCGCGGGCACGACCTGTCCGGGCGGCTGCGTTTCCTGGAGACCTTCACTCCGGCCGACATCCGGGACCGCTACGGAGCCTGGGGCGGGGCGATCTACGGGGGCGCGTACGCCGGCAGGCTCGCGCCGTTCCGCCGGCCCGGCAACCGAGGTCCTCGACGGGGCCTGTACCTGGTGGGGGGCTCGGTCCATCCCGGCGGCGGGCTGCCGCTGGTGACGATGGGCGGGCGGATCGTCGCCGACCTGGTGAACGAGGACCTCCACGGCCGGAACGCCAGGAGGAAAACGACCGCGAACCGTGGCGCCGTACCGCTGGACGCCGGCTCCCGTGGGCGCGGCGAGGCATGGTGACGGGGCGCCGAGCGGCCGCGGCCTTCGAGTACGTGCGCCGCGCCGCAGCGACCGGATCCCAAGCGGCGGCCGGATCCCGGCCGTCGGGCGGTTGGCGGCCTGGAGGCGGAAGCCGGCATCTCGGACGGGTGCTCACCGGCGCGCAGGCACTGGCCGCTCTGGCCGTCGGCGTGCGACTCGCGCGCGGGCGACGCCGCCTGCCTCCGCTCGCCCCCGGGGGCCCGGAGGTCACCGCGCCGATCTCGGTGGTGATCCCGGCCAGGGACGAGGAGGCCCGTATCGGCCCGTGCCTGACGGCCGTACTGGCCGACCCGGCGGTGGCCGAGGTGATCGTCGTGGACGACGAGTCGTCCGACGGCACCGCCCGGCTCGCCGCCGCGCTCGGGGCGACGGTCGTGCGGGGACGGCCGCTGCCCGCCGGCTGGGTGGGCAAGCAGTGGGCCCTCCACCAGGGACTTCTGCGCGCCCGCGGCGCGATCGTCGTCACGCTGGACGCCGATGCCCGGCCGCTTCCCGGACTGTTCGGCGCGCTGGTCACGGCGCTGGAGGGCAGGGACCTGGTCAGCGTTGGCCCCCGGTTCGTGTGCGACGGGACCGCCGAGCAGGCGCTGCACGCCTCGTTCCTCGCCACGCTGATCTACCGGTTCGGTCCCATCGGCCCTGCCACGCCCCCGCCGCCGCACCGGGTCGTCGCCAACGGCCAGTGCCTGGCCTTCCGGCGCGAGGCGATGCTGCGCGCCGACGGGTTCGCCCGCGTTCGCGGCCACATGACGGACGACGTCGCGCTCGCGCGACTGCTCGCCGCGCGGGGATGGGTGGTCGGGTTCCTCGACGCGGGCGGCCTGCTGGAGGTCGACATGCACGAGTCGGCGACGGACGTGTGGCGGCAGTGGGGACGGTCGCTGCCGCTCAGCGACGTGACCGGTCCCGCGTGGCAGGCCGCCGACCTCGCCGTCGTGTGGCTGGCCGCCGCCCTTCCTGTGCTGAGGCTGGCCGCCGGACGGCCGACCCGGCTCGACCTCGCGCTGGTGGCCGTACGGCTGCTGCTCGCGGGGGCGCTGCGAAGGAGCTACGCGCGTCCCGGCCCCGGAGTCGCCCTGTCGGTGCTGCTCGACCCGGCCACGGCCGTACGGCTGACGCTTGCGACGCTGCGTCCGGTGCGGACCTGGCGAGATCGCACCTATCCCCGCGTCCCTCCCGGGGGTGCGGTCGCGAGCGCCGCGCCGGCCGGAGCGTCCCACGAGGTCGGCGACGCCGTCGCGCCGGAGTCGCCTACCGCCACCGAGGCCGCGCCATCACAGCCGCATGCCGGCACGAACGCGGCGGCGCCGGAGGCGCGTACCGTCACGAACGCCGCGCCGCCAGAGCCGCCTGTCCGAAGCGCAGGCCGATGAGGCACATCAGCGCTCCCGTCGCGGCGACGTGGCCGACCGGCGCGAAGGCGAACTGCAGCACCGGCAGGGCGAAGACACCGGCCCTGGCGCCGATGGAGAACGACCGGGTGAGCATGGCGACGGCCGCGAGCAGGACCAGGGCGAGGGCGAACGCCGGCGGGCAGATGACCGCCATCCCTCCGGCGAAGGTGAGGATCGAGCGCCCGCCGCGGAACCGGGCGAACACCGGCCAGGCATGCCCGGCCATCGCCGCCGCGACGGCGGCGTACGCGGGGAGCACGCTCGGCCCGGCGACCACCCAAGGACCGGTCGTGTGCCATCCCCCGCCCGCCAGCCCGAGCAGTCCGGCGAGCACGCCTTTGAGCATGTCGCCGGCGAAGACGGGCGCGGCCCCGCCCGCGCCGAGTCGCTCGCGCACGTTCCAGAAGCCGGGGTTGCGGTCGCCGACGTCACGCGGGTCGAACCCGTGGGCCCGCGCGACCAGCACCGCCACCGGGATCGAACCGAGAAGGTAGCCGCCGATGACCGAGATCAGCGACATGACCGGCACGGGGAGCATCATCGCCTCGTTCCATCTCAACAGGTACGCGGACCTGGGCGCCGCGCGGTACATGGCGTTCGACCGGCCGGTGCTGCGCCGTACGAAGGGGCTGCTGTTCTGGCGGCTGCTCGGGACAGGGCGGGGACGGTCGATGACGCTGGGCGCGGACGCCCGCCGCTGGGCGCTGCTCGCCGTGTGGCGCGAGGAGGCGGTGCTGGACCGTTTCCTCGCCCGTTCCCCCATCCCGGCCAGGTGGCGGCGCGAGGCCGCCGAGTCGTGGCAGGTGCGCCTGGCGCCGCTGGCGTCCCGCGGACGCTGGGGCGGAGTGGCGCCGTTCGGCCCGGACTCCGTCCACCATCGCGCACCTGCCCCAGGGAGCGAGCCGCCCGCTCGCGGCGTCGTCCACGGCGTGACACCGCACGATGACGGGGGCTCCGGCCTCGGGTCCTTGGGCGGAGGTGCGCCGGAGTACAGGACGGGACCGGTCGCGGTGCTGACCAGGGCCGCGATCCGGCCACGGAGTCTGGTGCCCTTCTACCGGTCGGTCTCCGGGGTCGAGCGACCGCTGCGCGAGGAGGACGGGTGCCTGGCCTCGGTGGGCATCGGCGAGTGGCCGCTGGCCCGGCAGGCCACCTTCTCGCTCTGGCGGGACGCCGCGGCCGTCCGCGATTTCGCGTACGCGCAGGGCCCGCATCGGCGGGTGGTCGAACGGGTCCGCGCGGAAGGCTGGTACTCCGAGGAGCTGTTCGCCCGCTTCGCGCCTTACGCGAGCGAGGGGACGTGGGACGGCGCCGATCCCCTCGCCGCCCGCGCGCACGAGGGCCCCTGAGAGGGTCCGGGAGGCGCGCGCCTGCGCGTGCCTCACCGGGCGGGCGTGACGGTCAGGTGCTCGCGCACGCGGGCCACCACCTGGCCCTCGGCGAGGTCACGGGCGACGACGCAGGCACGGGCGATCGTCGCGGCCCGGGAGGAGCCGTGGGCCACGACCACCGTGCCGGCGAGGCCGAGAAGGGCCGCTCCGCCGTGTGTCTCGGGGTCGTAGCGGCGGGCGACCTGCCGCAGGTCGTCGGGCCCGGCGATGCCGCACCGGGTGACCAGGGACAGGGTCGCCCGGACCGTCCCCTCGATGTTCTTCAGCACCACGTTGCCGGTGAATCCGTCGGTGACCACCACGTCGACGGTACCCGCGAGGACGTCATCGCCCTCCACGTTGCCGTGGAAGCGGAACGGCATCCAGCGCAGCAGTTCCTCCGACCGGCGGGTGAGCCGGTTGCCCTTGCCCGGCTCGGAGCCGATGGAGAGCAGGCCCACCGAGGGGTCGTCCACGCCGAGCACGAGCTGGGCGTAGGAGACGCCGAGCAGCGCGAACTGCGCGATCATCTGCGGGGTCGGATCGACGGTGGCGCCCGCGTCGACCAGTACCGTGGCCCCGCCCCGCACCGACGGCAGCGCCACGGCGAGCGCCGGGCGCAGCACCTGCGGGGCCGTGCCGAGCAGGCCGATCGCGCTCGCGACGACGGCCCCGGTGGAGCCGGCCGACACGAAAGATCCGCCGATGCCCTGCCGCAGCAGGTCCAGGCCGACCGCGAGGCTGGACCCGGTCCTGGTCAGGGCGCCGACGCCGCGTTCGGACATCGGGACGGCGTCGGTGGCCGGTGCGATGTCGGCCTCGCCCGCCGCGCCGAGACGCGCGAGCTCACGGCCCAGGACGTCCGGCAGGCCGGTGAGGATCACCTGGACGCCGTGTTCCCGCCGCGCCTGGACGGCTCCGCGCACGGTCTCGGCGGGGCCGTGGTCCCCGCCCATGGCGTCAAGGACGACCGGCCGCGACGGGACCGCCGGAGACGCGGCGTTCCGCCCGCTCGGCGTGCCCGGCGTGCCCGGCGCCGGAGTGGGCGGGGACGCGGGCGTAGAGGGGGTGTCCGCCTGGGAGGGGTTGTCGTGGTCGCGGTCCATCTCAGCGGGCCTTCACCTGGGTGCGGCGCTCGGCGCGGCCGGCGGCGGACGCGGCGGTCAGGTACCTGGTGAAGATGGCGAGCCGGCGCCGCCGGGGCACGCGCACCCGCCCCGCCAGGACGTCGTATCCGGCCGCCTCGACCTCCTCCAGGATCCCGCCGTACAGCTCGTAGGCGGCGCGCACGCAGGGCCGCGAGGACGGCACGAGCAGCTCGATGCCCTCCAGCGCCCGGCGGTAGTGGTCGCGCGCCCGGTCGGCCTCGTAGGCGATGAGATCGCGGACGGCCGGGGTCGTCCGGCGGGCGATCAGGTCCTGTTCCGAGACCCCGAACTTCTCCAGGTCCTCCAGGGGGAGGTAGATGCGTCCCCGGTCGAGGTCCTCGGCCACGTCGCGGATGAAGTTGGTGAGCTGGAAGGCGAGGCCGAGCTGGCGGGCCGGCTCACGCGCCCGTCCCGCGGCGCCCGGCAGCGGTTCCAGGATGGGCAGCATCATCGTGCCGATGACCGCCGCCGAGCCGTCCATGTACCCGAGCAGCTCGTCGTAGGTGCCGTAGCGGTGGACGGTCAGGTCGGCGCGCATGGAGGCGAGGAAGGCGTCGATGTCGGCGAGGTCGATGTCGAAGCCGCGCACCGTGTGGGTGAACGCCGGCAGCACCGGGTCCGCGACGGTCTCCCCGGCGAGGCCGGCGACGAGCTGGGCGACGAGATCCTCCAGCGCCGTTCCCCGGTCGCCGGTCATGGCGAAGGAGTCGACGATCTCGTCGGCGTGGCGGGCGAAGCCGTACAGCGCGTGCACGTGGGGCCGCTTCCAGGCCGGGAGCAGCAGGGTGGCCAGGTAGTACGAGCGCCCGTAGGAGGCGTGCAGCCGCCGGCACCGTTCGTAGCTGGCCGTCAGCGTGGTGGCGCGCGAGGGCGCCGCGGGGTGGGATGTCATGGGGTGGACTCCAGGATGCGTTCCGCGGCCAGGCGGCCGGAGATGAGCACCGGCGGCACTCCGACTCCGGGCGCGGTGTACATGCCCGCGAAGTGCAGCCCGGGGACGCGGCGGGCCGCGCCGGCGGGCCGGAACCAGCCCGTCTGGGTGAACCGGTGGTCGAGGGCGAACGGGGTGCCCGCCGTGTGACCGCGCCTGCTCCACGCGGGCGGGTCGAGGACCAGGTGCGGAGCCGTCGACAGGTCGCCGTAACCGAGGGCGTCGAGCCGGCCGAGCATGCGGTGCAGGAGCCGGGGGGTGAGCCGTTCCCAGTCGCCGCCGCCGGTCAGGTTCGCGGTGGGCTCCAGCACGCTAAGGGTGGCGTGCCCTTCGGGCGCGGCGGCGTCGTCGCCGCTGGGGTAGGTGACCAGCAGGCTCGGGTCGGACTGCGGCCGGCCCGCCTCCAGGGCGTCGAACGTGGCGTCCCATTCGCGCCCGAAGTGCAGGGTGTGGTGGGCCTGGCCGGGCAGGCGCCGGTCCAGGCCGAAGTGGGCGACCAGGCAGGACGGGGAGAACCGGGGACGCCGCAGCCGCCAGTCGTCGGCCGCCTCCGGCAGCAGCCCGCGGTGCGCCGCCGCCCGGTCGCAGGCGACGACGACGTGGCTCGCGGGGAGCCGTTCGCCGGTGTCGAGGCGGACGCCGGTCACCCCCGCGCCGTCGGCCTCCACGGCGGTGGCGCGGACGCCGTACCGCAGGTGGGCCCCGGCCTTGCCCGCGGCGCCGGCCATGGCGAGCGGGATGGCGCGCATACCGCCGTCGGCGGGGAAGTACACGCCGCCGACGGTGTCCATGTGGGCGATGACGGCGTAGATCCCGAGCGCGCGGCGCGGGGCCAGGCCGACGTACAGCGCCTGGAAGGTGTGGGCCCTGATGAGCCGGTCGTCGGTCAGGTGCCGGCGCACCAGGCCGTCCAGCGTACGGAAACCGCCGAGCGCGGCGAGCCTGGCCAGCGCGTACGGGCGGGCGAGCGCGCGCAGCCGCGTCATGTCCCTGTCGATGAACGCCGCCCACTCCAGGCGGAACATCTCCTCCAGCAGCCGCCGCAGGCGCCGGTACCGCACCGCCTCCTCGGGGCCGCACAGCAGCCGTACCTGCTCGGTCATGGCCTCTGCTCCGGCGACCACGTCCAGGCTGGAGCCGTCGTGGTAGGTGAGCCGGTAGAACGGGTCGAGCCGTCGCAGCGGCAGCCAGCCGTCCATGTCCTGCCCGGCGGCGGCGAAGGTGCCGGCGAGCACACCGGGCATGGTGAGCACCGAGGGGCCGGTGTCGAACCGGTAGGGTCCGGCGGACTCGGTTCCGCAGCAGCCGCCGGGGCCGTCCTGGGCCTCCACGACGGTCACCTCGCGGCCCGCCCCGGCCAGGCGCATGGCCGCGGCGAGCCCGCCGAGCCCCGCTCCGATGACCACGACGGGGTGCCTGGCCCCCATCAGGCGTTCCTGCCCGTCGCCGCGTCGGCGAGTTCGAGCAGGGCGGCCGCGGCCTCGGCGGGCAGGTCCGCTCCGTCGATCGCCGCCCTCGCGGCGACCAGCAGGCCGGCGATGCGCGCCTCGACGGTGTCCAGTGCGCCGGTGGAGACGATCAGGTCGCGGGCGGCGGCGACGTCGTCCTGGTCGCGCACGTGGTCCAGGACGGCCGCGCCGCGCGCGCCGGCCCGTTCGCGGGCCACCGCCGTGAGGTAGGTGCGCTTGCCCTGCAGCAGGTCGATCGCGGCGGGCTTGCCGGTGGCCGCCGGGTCGCCGAACACGCCGAGCACGTCGTCGCGGAGCTGGAACGCCTCCCCCAGCGGCAGCGCGTACGCGCTCAGGGCCGGGCGCACGGCCGGGCCGCCCCCGGCGATGGCGCAGCCGAGGTGCAGGGGCCGCTCGACGGTGTACTTGCCGGACTTGTACCTGGCGATCAGGGTGGCCTCCTCGCGGCCGCCGGTTCCGCGGGCCGCGCCGGCCAGGTCCATGTACTGCCCGGCGATGATCTCGACGCGCAGCCGGGTGAAGATCTCCAGGGCCTCGCCCAGGCGCCGTCCGCTGTCGAGCAGCGCCGCGTCGGCCCAGGTGAAGGCCATCATGCCGAGCAGCACGGCGGTGGACTCGCCGAAGCGGCGGGGGTCGCCGGACCAGCCGAGCTCCCGGTGACGGGCGGCCAGCCCGGCGTGGGCCGTGGTCTGGCCGCGCCGGGTGCCGGCCTCGTCCATCACGTCGTCGAGCAGGAGCGCGCAGGCGTGCAGCAGTTCCACCGCGCAGGCCGCGGGAAGCACGACGTCCAGGTCGGCGGGCGAGCCGCCCGCCGCGCGGTACCCCCAGTACACGAACGAGGGCCGCAGCCGCTTGCCGCCCCGCAGGACGAAGTCGGCCACATATCGCCGTACGGCCGCGCGCTCCTCGTCCCCGAGGAAGTCCAGCCGACCCATCTCGCGTTCGAGCAGGTGGCCGAGGTGGCGGTCGATCAGCTCGCGGAGTTCGCTCTTCTCCCGGGCCAACGTCACCATGGGCACCGCTCCTTCGGCCATTGCAGGGATCATGGGCCTCATCAGTAAAGTTTTCGTGCCTCCTCGGCGGCGCGGTTGCACCCATGCCGGGCATGCTCTGCAAAGCGGGACAGAAGATGAACCTCCGCTGGTCAATGCGCCCTGGTTCGTGAGCCGGCCGTGGCCGAACCGCTGGGCGCGGTGCGGCGAGGCGGCTGGAGATGGACGACGACGGAGGGTGGGGCGGCCGGTGGGGCACGACGGCGCGGCGCAGGACGGCGGCGGCCCGCCGGCCGGGGACGAGCCCGGCTACGGCATCGGGGCCGTCGCACGGCGGCTCGGCGTGCCCGTCCCGACGCTGCGCACCTGGAACCTGCGGTACGGCATCGGTCCGAGTCGCCGCAGCCCGGGCGGGCACCGGCGCTACGACGAGGCGGACCTGCGCCGGTTGGAGGAGATGAACCGGCTCATCCACGCCGGGGTGGCTCCGGCGGACGCGGCGGGTCACGCCCTGCGCCACCGCCCGCCGCCCGGCCCGGTCGCCCCTGCGGCCCCGGCCACCGGGCCCGTGCCGTCACCGGAGCGCACCCCGGCCGGTGAAAGCGGCCACCCGGCGGCCGGTGCACCGGGCACGGCAGGCGGCGTGCCCGGCCGCACGGCGATCGGTGAACCCGGCCACGCGCGCGGCGAAGGAGCGAGGTCTCCTGCGACGCCGGGACGGCCGCCCTCGGCCGCGGCGCTCGCGCGGGCGGCGCTCGCGCTGGACGTGCGCACCGTGGACGGCCGGCTGGAGGCGGCGCTGCGCGACCGGGGCGTCGCCTGGACCTGGGAACGGCTCGTGCGGCCGGCGTTCGCCGTCATCGTCGGCAGGCAGGAGGAGACGGGCGCGGGCGTGGAGGTGGAGCACATGTTCTCCGAGCGCCTGCTGGACGCGCTGGCCGCCCGCGCCCGCGAGGCCCCGGCTCCGGCCTACCCGCGGCCGGTGCTGCTCGCGTGCGCGGAGGAAGAGCAGCACAGCCTGCCGGTGTACGCGCTGGCGGCGGCGCTGGGCGAGCTGGCCGTCGAGACGCGGGTGCTGGGCCCACGCACGCCGTACGCCGCGCTGGAGGCGGCGATGCGGCGGCTCGGGCCCTCGGTCGTCTTCGTCTGGTCGCACCGGCGGGAGACCGGCGACGCGGTGCCGCTCGCGGCGCTGCCCCGGCTGCGGCCGGCGAGCCGTGTGGTGGTGGGCGGCCCCGGCTGGGCGGACGTCCTGCCGCCCGGGACGGCGCGCGTGTCCACCTTGCCGGAGGCGATCACGGCCGTCATGGGCCTTCTGCGCTGAGCCCATCTCTGCGGGCCGCGGTGGCGGCCGGTGGTTGCGCCGGCATGCCGAAGGCGACTATGAATAGGTTTTGAGTAGCTTTCCGATGGCATGAGGGTGTTCATGAACGAGACCCTGGAGTACCGCCTGGCCGCGGGAGAGGAGACGGCGATCGGCGACTGCTATCGCACGCACGCCCCCGCCGTCCGGTCCTACCTGCGAAGATATGTGCCGCCCCAGGACGTCGAGGACGTCCTGCAGGTCGTCTTCACCGAGGCGTGGCGGTTCGGGCACCGCTTCGACCCTGCCCGCAGCCTCACGGCATGGCTGCTGGGCATCGCCTACAAGCGCGCCGTCGACCACCTGCGGGTACGCACGCTCACCACGGTGCCGCTGGAGGCCGTCACCGAGCCGACCGGCCACGACGGGCGCGACGACGGCGACGTGCTCGCCGACCGCGACCGCATCAGGCGGGCGCTCGCCGTCCTTCCCGACGCCCAGCGGCAGGCGATCGAGCTGGCCTACTACGGGGACCTGACCCAACGCGAGATCGCCGACCGGCTGCGCGTGCCGCTCGGCACGGTAAAGGCGCGCACGGCACGCGGCCTGCGCCGCCTGTCGCTGCTGCTCGCCCCCGCCGCCACCTGACTCCTCCGCCCGTCAAGGACAGGACCGCCAGTGGCCAACGGCGGGGGCCTCACTCCGTCGGCCCGCGAGCCTCAGCTCGCCGGCAGGGCGGCCAGCTGGGCCTCGAGGCGGGCGATGTCGGCGTCCGCCTGGGTGGCACGGGCGCGGACCTTGGCGACGACGTCATCGGGAGCCTTGGACATGAACTGCTCGTTGGCGAGCTTCGCGACGACCTGGGCCGCCTCCTTGCGCGCGGCGGCGAGATCCTTCTCCATGCGCCTGCGCTCGGCCGCGACGTCGATGGCGCCGGCGGTGTCGATCTCGATCGAGGCCGTGCCCACCGCGAGCCGCGCCGTCGGAGTGAACGACTCGGAGGGATCGTCCAGCCGCAGCAGGCTGCGGATCGCCGGCTCGTGCGCCGCGAGCGCCGTGCCGTCGAGCGTGAGCCTGGCCGCGACCCGCTGACCCGGCTTCAGGCCCTGGTCGGAACGGAACCGGCGGACCTCGGTGATGAGCTCCTGCAGGGCCAGGATCTCCTCCTCGGCCGCCTGGTCGCCGTACTCCCCGGCCACCGCCGGCCACGAGGCCGCCATGATGGACGGGCCGGAGGTCAGCGCCCGCCAGAGCTCCTCGGTGACGAACGGCACCAGCGGGTGCAGCAACCGCAGCAGGGCGTCGAACACGTGGCCCAGCACCAGGCGGGTGCGGTCGGCGACCTCACCGCCCGCCGCGATCTGGATCTTCGCGAGCTCGACGTACCAGTCGCAGACCTCGTCCCACGCGAAGTGGTAGAGCTGGTCTGAGATCTTGGCGAACTCGAAGTCCTCGTAGGCGGCGTCCACCGCGCCGGTGACCGCCCGCAGCCGCGACAGGATCCACCGGTCGGCGACGGTCAGCTCGCCCGGCGCCGGCAGCGCCCCGGAGACGGTCGCGCCGTTCAGCAGCGCGAACCGGGTGGCGTTCCAGATCTTGTTGCAGAAGTTGCGCGAGCCCGCCGCCCAGTCTTCGCTGATGGCGACGTCCGAGCCGGGGCCGGCCCCGCGCAGCAGGGTGAAGCGCGTCGCGTCCGCGCCGTACCGGGAGATCCAGTCGAGCGGGTCGATGACGTTGCCGGAGGACTTGGACATCTTCTTGCCGTACTGGTCGCGCACGATGCCGTGCAGGGCCACCGTGCGGAACGGCGGCGTGCCGTCCATGGCGTACAGCCCGAACATCATCATGCGGGCGACCCAGAAGAACAGGATGTCGTAGCCGGTGACCAGCACCGTGGTCGGGTAGAACCGCTCGAGGTCGGCCGTGCGGTCGGGCCAGCCGAGGGTCGAGATCGGCCACAGGCCCGAGGAGAACCAGGTGTCGAGCACGTCGGAGTCCTGGACATAGCCGGCGGGGGCCTGCTCGTCGGGCCCCACGCACACGACCTGGCCCTCGGGGCCGTACCACACCGGGATGCGGTGGCCCCACCACAGCTGACGCGAGATGCACCAGTCGTGCATGTCGTCGACCCAGTCGAAGTAGCGCTTGGCCAGCTCGGGCGGGTGAATGCGGGTGCGGCCGTCACGGACGGCGTCCCCCGCGGCCTTGGCCAGCGGCTGGACGTTGACGAACCACTGCAGCGACAGCCGCGGCTCGACCACGGTCTTGCAGCGCGAGCAGTGGCCGACGGCGTGGACGTAGGGGCGCTTCTCGGCGACGATGCGGCCCTCGGCGCGCAGAGCCGCCACGACGGCGGGCCTGGCCTCGAACCGGTCGAGGCCCTGGAACGGGCCGTGCGCGGTGATGACGCCGCGCTCGTCCATGACCGTGATGGACGGCAGCCCGTGCCGGCGGCCGATCTCGAAGTCGTTGGGGTCGTGCGCCGGGGTCACCTTGACGGCGCCGGTGCCGAAGGAGGGGTCGACGTGCTCGTCGGCCACGATGGGGATCATCCGCCCGGTCAGCGGCACCTCCACCTGCGTGCCCACCAGATGCGCGTAGCGCTCGTCGGCGGGATGGACGGCGACGGCGGTGTCCCCGAGCATCGTCTCGGCGCGGGTGGTGGCGACCACGATGGCCCCCTGCCCCTCGCCGTAGCGGATGGAGACCAGCTCGCCCTCGTCGTCGCCGTGGTCGACCTCGATGTCGGACAGCGCGGTGAGGCAGCGCGGGCACCAGTTGATGATGCGCTCGGCGCGGTAGATGAGCCCGTCGTCGTACAGCCGCTTGAAGATGGTCTGGACGGCGCGGGAGAGCCCTTCGTCCATGGTGAAGCGCTCGCGCGACCAGTCGACGCTGTCGCCGAGCTTCTTCATCTGGCCCAGGATGCGCCCGCCGGACTCCTCCTTCCACTGCCAGACGCGCTCGACGAACGCCTCGCGGCCGAGGTCGTGCCGGGAGAGGCCCTGCTTGGCCAGCTCGCGCTCGACGACGTTCTGGGTGGCGATGCCGGCGTGGTCCATGCCCGGCAGCCACAGCGCCTCGTGGCCGCGCATGCGGGCGCGCCTGCTCAGGGCGTCCTGGATGGAGTGGTCGAGGGCGTGGCCGATGTGCAGGACGCCGGTGACGTTGGGCGGCGGCAGCACGATGGTGTAAGGCTCTCGCCCGCTGCCTACGTCCGCCGTGAAGTACCCCTCGGCGACCCAGCGCTCGTAGCTCTGGGTCTCGACGTCGGCGGGCGCGTACTGGGTAGGCAGCTCAGGCGTTGTCACAGTCCCAATTGTAGGGACGGCGGCGTGCCGTCCGTGTCGCAACGACCCGGCGCCCGTTATCGGGATTATGGTCACGGCCACCGAAAAGGCATCTTCGGCACGACTGAAAGTACGGTCTCGCTACGGTGCGTAACACGCGCGAGATGTTCGTCCGGTATCGCCCGCGCGCCGCACGACCTCCGCTGCCGCGCCCACCCGGTGGGAAAGCCGATCGCCGGCCCGAGGGCGGCCATGAACCCCGCGTGATGGCGGACGGACGGCGACGGGCGGAGCGGGACGGAGAGACGGCGACGGGCGCCGCGAGATCACGAGCGGTTCGATGGCCGCTCCGCGATCACGCGGCGCCCGTGCCGGAAAGGCGGGGCCGCCCGGTCAGGCGGACTTCTCCCTGGGAGTGCGCTGCTGCTTGGCGTTGAGCTGGTCGCGCGGCACCAGGGTCGGGTTGACGTGCTCCAGGACCGACTCGCGGGTGATGACGACGCGGGCGACGTCCTGGCGGGACGGCACCTCGTACATCACCGAGAGCAGGACCTCCTCCATGATCGCGCGCAGGCCGCGGGCGCCGGTGCCGCGCAGGATCGCCTGGTCGGCGATGGCCTCGAGCGCGTCGTCGGTGAACTCCAACTCCACGTTGTCGAGCTCGAACAGCCGGCGGTACTGCTTGACCAGCGCGTTGCGCGGCTCGGTGAGGATCTGGATGAGCGCCTCGCGGTCGAGGTTGTGCACGCTGGTGATCACCGGAAGGCGGCCGACGAACTCGGGGATCATCCCGAACTTCAGCAGGTCCTCCGGCATGACGTCGGCGAAGATGTCCGAGGCGTCGATGTCGTCCTTGGAGTGGATGATCGCGTTGAAGCCGATGCCCTTCTTGCCGATGCGCGACTCGATGATCTTCTCGAGCCCGGCGAAGGCGCCACCGCAGATGAACAGCACGTTGGTGGTGTCGATCTGGATGAACTCCTGGTGCGGGTGCTTGCGGCCGCCCTGGGGGGGCACGCTCGCGGTGGTGCCCTCGAGGATCTTCAGCAGGGCCTGCTGCACGCCCTCGCCCGAGACGTCCCGGGTGATCGAGGGGTTCTCGCTCTTGCGGGCGATCTTGTCGACCTCGTCGATGTAGATGATGCCCGTCTCGGCCTTCTTGACGTCGTAGTCGGCCGCCTGGATCAGCTTGAGCAGGATGTTCTCGACATCCTCTCCGACGTACCCCGCCTCTGTGAGCGCCGTGGCGTCCGCGATGGCGAACGGGACGTTCAGCATCTTCGCCAGCGTCTGCGCCAGAAGGGTCTTGCCAGAGCCCGTAGGGCCGAGCAAGAGGATGTTGGACTTCGCCAGTTCCAGGCCGTCGTCTCGGCCGCGTTCGCCGGACTGCACCCGCTTGTAGTGGTTGTAGACCGCCACCGAGAGGGCCTTCTTCGCCTTGTCCTGGCCGATGACATAGGCGTCGAGGAACTCGTAGATCTCTCTCGGTTTGGGCAGGCTGTCCCACTTGAGCTCGGAGGACTCGGAGAGCTCCTCCTCGATGATCTCGTTGCAGAGATCGATGCACTCATCGCAGATGTAGACGCCTGGTCCGGCGATGAGCTTCTTGACTTGCTTCTGGCTCTTCCCGCAGAACGAGCACTTCAGCAGGTCTCCGCCGTCGCCGATGCGTGCCACCCCAGATACTCCTTTGCGTGGGACCGCCTGCTCCGCGATCCGAATCTTGCGGACTCGGTCCGAAAAGTCATCCCGCTCAGGTTTCGACGTTACCGTCTTCTGGGCCCTCAGTGCGCCCCCTAGCGGTGAGTCGCACCGGAACGTGCCCAATTGGGCACCGTTCCGGTGCGATCCGCGTCCTCAGGAAGCAACGGCTTGAGCGCGCTTCTTCCGTGAGGGGATGATGTCGTCGATCAGGCCGTAGGCCTTGGCCTCGTCGGCGTTGAGAATCTTGTCGCGCTCGATGTCGCGGCGGACCTCGTCGGGCGCCTTGCCCGAGTGCCGGGCGACGATCGTCTCCAGGAGCGCGCGCATGCGCAGGATCTCGCGCGCCTGGATCTCGATGTCGCTTCCCTGGCCGCCGCCCTCGGTGGAGGGCTGGTGGATCAGGACGCGGGCGTTCGGCAGGGCGAAGCGCTTGCCCGGCGTGCCGCCGGCCAGCAGCACCGCCGCGGCCGAGGCCGCCTGGCCAAGGCACACGGTCTGGATCTCGGGCCGGACGAACTGCATGGTGTCGTAGATCGCGGTCATCGCGGTGAACGACCCGCCCGGCGAGTTGATGTAGATGCTGATGTCGCGGTCGGGATCGAGCGACTCCAGCGTGAGGAGCTGGGCCATCACGTCGTTGGCCGACGCGTCGTCGATCTGCACGCCGAGGAAGATGATGCGGTCCTCGAACAGCTTGTTGTAGGGGTTCATCTCCTTGACGCCGTACGTCGTGCGCTCGACGAACGAGGGGATGATGTAGCGGCCGTTGATGTCCCCCGGCCGGATCAGATCACTCACGAGTTGCCCCTTCAGGAGACGGCGCCCTCAGAGGGCACCTGCCGCGCGCTGCGCACGACGTTATCGATGAAGCCGTAGTCCCTGGCCTCCTCGGCGGTGAACCAGCGGTCGCGGTCGGAGTCCTTCTCGATCTGCTCCAGCGGCTGGCCGGTGTGGTGGGCGATGCGCTCGGCCAAGGTCTTCTTGACGTACAGCATCTGCTCGGCCTGGATCGCGATGTCGGCGGCGGTGCCGCCGATGCCGCCGGAGGGCTGGTGCATCATGATGCGGGCGTGCGGCAGCGCGTACCGCTTGCCCGTCGCGCCGGCGCACAGCAGGAACTGCCCCATCGAGGCGGCCAGACCCATGGCGACGGTGCAGACGTCGTTCGGCACGTACTCCATCATGTCGTAGATCGCCATGCCGGCCGTGACCGAACCACCAGGGGAGTTGATGTACAGCCAGATGTCGCGGTCGGGGTCGTCGGCGGCAAGCAGGAGCAGTTCAGCGCAGATGCGGTTGGCGACCTCGTCGTCCACCTGGGTGCCGAGCACCACGATGCGCTCACGCAGCAGACGGTTGTATAGCTGATCCTCAAGGCGGAACGAGCCGTTCTCACGGCCACGCGACTCCGGCCCAAAGCTCGTGGGCTGGTTAGAGGTCGGCGGGCTGGTCACAGCGTCACCTTCCGATGCGTCGTAATCGATGGGCTTTGCTTGTGACCTTAACGCGCGGCGCCGACCGGTCAGTCCCGGTCTCGACACTGTTCGCTGTCGGCGCAGGTACCGGGAGGTCAGTGGGACCCCGAGGCGCGACGGCGATCCTCCAGGTCCAGCTCGTGGATGAGGTGCCGCTGCGTCGCCGCGCTGATCTTGCCCTTGGAGTAGAGCTCGTCCAGTTTCTCCCGCTGGGCGTGGGCGAGTTGCCTGCGCAGCCCGCGGGTGCCGGAGTCGGGCGAGGTTCCGTCCTCGTCGTCGTCCTCATCGAGTATCGCACGCACCGTGTCCAGGCGCAGCTCCAGGAGCTGGCGGAACACGCCGGCGGTGTGCTCGTCCACCTCGCCCTCGGAGGCCAGGTGGTCGAGCCTGGACAGGGCCGCCTCCACGGTCGCCTGGCGGGCCTTGGCCTCCTCGATGACCGACTCCTGCGTCTCGCCGAGCCCGAAGCGCCGCAGCAGCGCGGCCAGCGTGGTCGCCTGGCCGATCAGCGTGGCCATGACGACCACGGCGGCCAGGAAGATGAGCAGCGGCCGGTTGGGGACGGTGAGCGGGATCGACAGGGCGACGGCGAGGGTGATGGCCCCGCGCATCCCGGCCCATCCCATGACCAGCCGCTGCGCCCGCCCGATGCCGTCGAAGGACAGATGCCGGCCCGGCAGCCACTTGGCCAGCGGGAAGACCGCCATGGTCCACGCCAGGCGCATCAGCACGACCACGGCGAGGACGATCAGCGCCGTGCCGGCGAGCGTGGCGAAGGAATAGTCCGTCACCCCGTTCAGCACCTGGCGGATCTCCAGCCCGAGCAGGACGAACAGGCTGGACTCCAGCAGCAGGACCAGCACCTCCCAGAAGGCGTCGCCGGTGAGCCTGGAGGAGGGCTGGAGCAGGCCGTGGGCCCGTACGCCGAGGTAGAAGCCGGTGGTGATGGTGGCGAGCACCCCCGAGAAGCCGAAGTGCTCGGCGGGGAGGTAGGCGACGAACGGGGTGATCAGCGACACGACGATCTGCGCGCCGTTGTCCGTGATCCGGCCGCGCAGCCGGGCCACGACCCAGCCGAGGACCAGGCCGTACAGCACGCCGCCCGCCACGATGCGCACCAGCATCAGGCCGCCCTCCGAGAGGGTGACCGGCTCGGTGATCGCGGTGAGGGCGAGGCCGAACAGGGTGAGAGCCACGGCGTCGTTGACCAGGCTCTCCCCCTCCAGGATGGTCACCAGGCGGCGGGGGGCGCCCAGGCGCTTCATGACCGAGGTCGCCGCCACGGGGTCGGTGGGTGCGACCGCGGCGCCGAGCGCCAGCGCAACCGGCCAGCCGATCTGCGGCACGGCGAGGCGCACGGCGGCCATGACGGCCAGGGCGGTCACGCAGGTGAGGCCGAAGGCCATCACCGAGATGGGGACGGCGTCCTCCTTGGTCTCGCGCGGGGCGGTCAGGAAGGCCGCGCGGTAGACCAGGGGCGGCAGGTAGAGGGTGAGGATGACGTCGGGCGGCACGGCCGCCTTGCCCATGCCCGGCACGAAGCTCGCGGCCAGCCCGAGCAGGACGAGCGGGATCGCCGCGGGGATGCCGAAGCCGCGTCCCAGCCCCCGCCCCACGAGCATGATCACCGCGATGACCACGGCGACGATGACGTGGCCCTCAACCATTGGCGTCCCCGCGTACCCGTTTCACAGGTCTGAGTTGCCCGGGATCCGCCAATAATCACCCCAAGGTGCACTTAAAGGTGTGCGCATCCTGCATATGCCGGTGAATCCGAACGTGCATCCTCACGCCGCGGCGACCCGCCGGGACGGCGACGCGCACCACGCGGCGGCCCGCCGGGACGGCGGCGCTCACGCCGTGACGGCCCACGAGACGGCGATGCCCCCGCCGCGAGGACGCGGCGGAGGCATCGTGGAGTTTCGCGCGGCGCCGCCGGCCGTGGGCCGGCGGACGCCGGGGTCACTCGGCCGGCTGGGCGGCGGCCGCGGTGGCGCCCTCGGCGTCCTCCTGGCCCTCGTTCAGCTCGGCGTAGATGGCCTTGAGGTCGACCTCGTTGCCGGCCTCGTCGGTCACCTTGACGGCGTCGCCGATGACGGTCTTGGCCTTGTCGCGGACGATCTCGACCATGGCCAGCGTGAGCTGGTCGTTGTCGGCGAGGTGCTGGGCCAGGGTGTTCGGGGCGACGCCGAGCTGCATCGCGCGGCGGACCACGAAGTTGGTCAGCTCCTCCTCGCTCACCCCGATGTCCTCGGACTTGACGATCTTGTCGAGCAGGAAGCCCGTCTTGATCGCCTTCTTGGAGTTCTCCTCGAACTCGGCGAAGCGCTCGTCCTCGGTGGTCTGGTAGAGCCGGAAGAACGCCTCACGGCTGAGGCCGCTCTCGGCGATCTGGTGCTCGAGGTTGTGCTTGCGGGCGTCCAGCTCGGCCTTGAGCGCGCTGTCGGGCAGCGGGATGTCGATCTGGTCGAGCACGGCGGCCACGGCGTTCTCGCGGGCCTGCACGACCTGGTCGACCAGCTTGTTGCGGCGGGCCTGGGCGCGCAGGCTCTCGCGCAGCTCCTCCAGCGTGTCGAACTCGCTGGCGAGGCCGGCGAACTCGTCGTCGAGCTCAGGGAGGACCTTCTCCTTGACGCTCTTGATCGTGATGGTGACCTCGGCCTCCTCGCCGGCGTTCTCGCCGCCGACGAGGGTCGTGGTGAAGGACTTCTCGTCGCCCGCGGACATGCCGACCAGCGCGTCGTCCAGGCCCTGCAGCACCGAGCCCGCGCCCACCTCGTAGGAGACGTCGGAAGCCTGCTGCTCTTCGATGTTCTTGCCGTCGATGGTGGCCGAGAGGTCCATCACGACGTAGTCGCCGTTGCCCGCGGCGCGCTCGACGCCGGTGAGCGTGGCGAAGCGCTGGCGCAGGGCGTCGATCTGGGTGTCGATGTCCTCGTCGGAGACCTCGGCCGAGGGGACGGTGACCTCGAGGCCCTCGTAGTCGGGGACGTCGAAGGCGGGGCGGACGTCCACCTCGGCGGTGAACTCCACCTCCTTGCCGTCGTCGATCTTGGTGACCTCGATCTCCGGCTGGCTGACCGGGAAGACGTCGCTCTCGTCCACGGCCTGGCCGTACAGCTTCGGCAGGGCCTCGTTGAGGGTCTCCTCCAGAACCACCGCGCGGCCGAAGCGCTGCTCGATGATGCGGGCGGGAACCTTGCCGGGGCGGAAGCCGGGGACGCGCACCTGCTGCGCGACCTTCTTGTACGCCGCCTGCATGCTCGTCTCGAGCTCCTCGAACGGCACCTCGACGGTGAGCTTCACCCGGGTCGGGCTGAGCTCCTCGACAGCGGTCTTCACGGGGTGGTCTCCTTGGTCAAGCTTCTGGTGATCGCGGGCGGCGTCATGTCGTACGGCGACCCGCGACATGCTCGCGCGCCGCGCCCACATGGGCGGCTCAGTGCACGGGCCAACCGGCACAACCATGTCTGGGCGTGCTCAATAGTGGCGGGTGTCCAGCGCCGCTTGCCAGTCTAGGGCAGACGAGCACCTTCGGCGTCACCGACAGGCGTCAGAATCTCTCAGAGATGATCTTTTGGAGAATGTCGACCGTGGCCTCGGGGGTGGTGCTGACGGCGCACAACCGCTCCATGACCTCGCTGTAACGGTCCACTTCGTCTCGTTTGTCCAGGTACAGCGCGCTGGCGAGCTGCTCGACGTATACCACGTCGGGAAGCTCATTGTCTTCGAAGCGGAGCACGCTGAACGCCCCGCCCTCGGCGCTGTGACCGCCGTAGCTGAACGGCATGACCTGAATCGTGATGTTCGGCTGGCGCATGAGCTCGAGCAGGTGCTGCAACTGGCCCCGCATGACGTCCGCGCCGCCGATCGGCCGCCGCAGCGCCGCCTCGTCGATCACCGCCCAGAACACCGGGCCGTTGACCCGGTCGAGCACGCGCTGGCGCTCCATGCGCAGGTCGACGCGCCGCGCGATCTCGGCCGCCCCGACGCCCGTCGCGCCCGCCCTGATGACGGCGCGGGCGTACTCCTTGGTCTGCAGCAGGCCGGGGACGAACTGCACCTCGTAGGTGCGGATGCGGGACGCCGCCTCCTCCAGGCCGACGTAGGCCTGGAACCACGAGGGCAGCAGGTCGTTGAAGCGGTGCCACCAGCCGGGCTCGTTGGCCCTCTGCAGCAACTCCATCACCGTTGAGCGCGCCTCGCCGTCCTCGACGCCGTAATAGGCGAGCAGGTCGGACACATCGCGTTCCTTGAACCCGACCCGGCCGAGCTCCATCCGGCTGATCTTGGATTCGGAACCGCGGATCAGATGTCCGGCCTCCTCTCGCGAAATGCCTTTCTGTTCGCGAAGCCGGCGGAGCTGGGACCCCAGCAGGATGCGGAGAGCCGTAGGACCGGATCCGGGCTGGAACTGCGTCATTCGGCCTCCTTCTCTTCTCGGGCCAGCCCACACAGTGTCACCACTTCCGGCTCTCGTGACAAGGTCTGGGCCGCGCGTCGGGCGCGCCGGTCGCATCAGTGCGACGGCGGGGTGACATCACGGACGGTTCTTGCGCCTGCACGGCGCAGGTGCACGTGCATTTGGGTCTTGCACCAAGCCGAATACTGACCCATGATGGCCTAGTGCATATTGGGCTTAAGGTGCACTAACCCCTATAACGGCACTGGCTGCGGAGACACAATGATGGTGGGAGGTATCAGCAGGATGCTGGAGCCCCTATCCGCGGCTCATTGCCTGGAAGCAACGCCTGAAGTGGGATTTCGGCGCATATTACGTGCCGGTCGACATGAAGACCGCACCACCTGCCCGCTCCGCCCCCAGGCCGATTCCGTGAAAACGGCCCGCGACGTGACCCGCAGGACCCTGAGCGGCTGGGGTTGCCCCCAGATCGGCGACGACGCGACCCTCGTGGTGTCGGAACTGGTCACCAACGCCGTGCGCTATGCCTGCCACACCGCCCGCCGCTATGAGGACCACCCGATAACGCTGCTGCTCCTGCGAATGTCGCAGCACGTGCTGCTGGCGGTCTCCGATCCCAGCGATGAGGCGCCGACCCGCAGGCAACCCGACTTCGTCTCCGAGCACGGACGAGGCCTCTACATCGTCGACACCTACAGCAAGGCGTGGGGCTGGGAGTCGCTGGAAGAGGGTGGCAAGGCCGTCTGGGCCCTGTTTCGCGCGGAGCGCTGACCAGCGGTCAGCACGTTGCCCGCAGGGTTTCGGTCCACTCGCGAACCGGCGGGCCTTCGCCGGACCCGCCGGGCGGACCCGTCCCGCGCTTCGCGCGCCGGCAGGAAGAACGCCGCCGATCGCACCGGCGGCACGATGAACCTTTCACGCCCGCTAGAGCGTCGTCCCTGGGGCCCGCCGCCGACGGCCGGGCCCGGCGTCGCCGTCGCATCGGCGCCGCCCGGCGCCGGGCACGTCGGGGTGACCGGATTTGAACCGATGATCTCCTGCACCCAAAGCAGGCGCGCTACCAAGCTGCGCTACACCCCGGAGCATCGGGCCGCTCGCGCACTCGCAATCTCCGGTACGCTTACGTCCTGACGACCGGGAGAAGTCTAGACCAGACGGCGACCGGCTCGCGCGGACGTAGCTCAATGGTAGAGCCCCAGTCTTCCAAACTGGCTACGCGGGTTCGATTCCCGTCGTCCGCTCTCAGCACGAAGGCCCAGGCAGGAGGCACGTTCTCCGCCCGGGCCTTTCCATTTCCACCACCGACTTCGAGCCGTCTTATTTTTCGGCCGCTCCCGCTTTTTCTCCTCCGGCGGGGCCGAAGCGCGGGCCCCCGCCCACCGGGACACGACCGGGGAAGATCTTGGTGGTGACCGTGTCGGTGGTGCGGGGCTTGGGCAGGGGAAGGCCATGGCTGCCGATATCGAAGAGTTCGACGTCGTCGTCCTGGGGCTCGGACCGGGAGGCGAACAGGTCGCGGGACGCCTCGCGGAGGCCGGTCTGGCCGTCGCCGGCGTCGAGTCCCGCCTGGTGGGCGGGGAATGCCCCTACTGGGCGTGCGTGCCGACCAAGATGATGGTGCGCGCCGCCGATCTGCTGGCCGAGGGCGGACGCATCCCGTCCATGGCGGGCGAGGCGACGGTCGTGCCCGACTGGGCGCCCGTGGCCCGGCGCATCCGCGAGGAGGCCACCGACAACTGGGACGACAAGGTCGCCGCCGACCGCTTCCACGACCAGGGCGGCACGCTGGTACGGGGCCGCGGCAGGATCACGGCCCCCGGCGAGGTCACGGTGGACGGCTCACGGGTGCTGCGCGCCCGCCGCGGCATCGTCGTCGCCACCGGCTCGCAGCCGGCCGTGCCGCCGATCGCCGGGCTGGCCGGCACTCCGTACTGGACCAACCGCGAGGCGACCGAGGCCGAACGGGCGCCCGAGTCGATCATCGTGCTGGGCGGCGGCGCCGTCGGCGTGGAGTTCGGCCAGGTGCTGCGCCGCTTCGGCGCCGAGGTGACCGTCCTGGAGGCGGCCGGCGGCCTGCTTCCGTCCGAGGAGCCGGAGGCCGGCGAGCTGCTCGCCGAGGTCTTCGCCAAGGAGGGCATCACGGTACGCACGGACGCCAAGGTCACCCGGGTCGACCACCATGGCTCCGCCTTCACCGTGATGACCGAGGACGGCAGTCACCGCGCCGAGCGGCTGCTGGTGGCCACCGGGCGGCGTTGCGACCTGGCCGCCATCGGCGTGGGCGCCGTCGGCCTGGAGGAGTCGGCGCAGGTGATCAAGGTGGACGACCGCATGAGGGCCGCCGAGGGGGTGTGGGCGGTCGGAGACGTGACGGGCGAGGGCGCGTTCACCCACGTGGCGGTGTACCAGGCGCGCGTCGCCCTGGCCGACATCCTGGGCGAGCACGGCCCGGCGGCGGACTACCGCGCGGTGCCTAGGGTGACCTTCACCGACCCCGAGGTGGGCGCGGTGGGCCTGACCGAACGGCAGGCCCGCGAGCGTGGCCTCGCCGTGCGCACGGCGGCCACGCCCGTCGCCTCCTCGGCGCGCGGGTGGATCCACCGCGGCGTGGGGCTGGTCAAGCTCGTCGCCGACGAGGACGCGCTGGTCGGCGCGACGGTGGCGGGGCCGTGCGGCGGTGAGGTGCTGGGCCTGCTGACGCTGGCCGTGCATGAACGCACGCCGCTCGACCGGCTCACGAGCATGATCTACGCCTACCCGACCTTCCACCGGGCGGTGGAGGACACCCTGAGCCTTCTGCGATAACGTCCCGCGACCGCGCCCGCCGCCCCGGCGTCCCTTCCGTCCTCGCCCCTGACGGGGGGTCCGCGGCCGGGTTAACGTCGGTTGGACGACGCGGGAGGGACATGATGACGATGGACATCCGCGAGGCCTATCGCAGGGCCCTGGACGCCTTCGGCGCGCACGTTCACCAGGTCAGGGCCGATCAGTGGCGGCTGCCGACGGCCTGCGCCGGCTGGGACGTCCACGGCATGGTCGACCATCTGGTGGGCGAGAGCCTGCTGGCGCCGCAGCTGCTCGCGGGACGGCAGGCCGCGGAGGCCGCCGAGCTGACCGAGGGCGACCTGCTCGGCGACGACCCGGTCAAGGCGTTCGACGTGGCGGCGGCCGCGGCGGCGCGCGCCATGGAGGCGGCCGACGTCCTGACGCGGACGGTGCACCTGTCGTTCGGCGACGTCTCCGGGGCGGAGTACATCGCCGAGCTGTTCGCCGACACCCTCATCCACACGTGGGACCTCGCCAGGGCGATCGGCGGTGACGAGCGGCTGGATCCCGAGCTGGTCGAGGTGTGCGCCGAGTGGTTCGCCGGAGCGGAGGAGGGCTACCGGCAGGCCGGGGTGATCGCCGAGCGCCCGCCGCTGCCCGAGGGCACCGACCCGCAGACCCGCCTGCTGGCCGCTTGGGGGCGCGGCGGCTGACGCGCGGGCCGAGGGAGCGCGGTACTCTCGGCCCCGTCGCGCGTCACCGCCCCCGGCACCCGGCCGGGAGACGACGCGGGGTCACCTCCGGCAGGCCCGCACGGCCGACGCGATGACGAGGTGACGGCCGGCGTGGGGAGGGTCAGCGGGAGACGGGCCGCTTGCCGTGGTTGGCCTTCCTCTTCTTGCGGGCCCGGCTCTTACGCGCGCGTCTCGCCATCTCGGCCTCCCCATCGGTACGGGTCGTGCTCCCCACCATGCATCCGCGCCCGAGCCGGTACAAGGCCCAAACGCCAAAGAAAGCCCCCGGAGCCGCCACCCGGGACCGTCCACCCGCCCCACCATCGCCCCTCACGTTCCAACAAGGCGCAGGTCAGATTATGTAGTATTTTGATGGAACTTGGTGGAGAGGTGAGGCGATGCTGGCTCAGCAACGGCAGCAGGCGATCCTCGAGCGCGTCCGCAGGAGCGGCGCGGTACGGGTCGCCGACCTGGTGCGCGAGCTCGGGGTGTCGGACATGACGATCCGCCGCGACCTTGAGGCGCTGGCCGAGCGCGGGCTGGTGGACAAGGTGCACGGCGGCGCCACCGCCACCGGCGCGGGGTCCACCGAGGAGCCGGGCTTCGCGGCCAAGTCGGTGCGCCAGCAGGCCGAGAAGGAGGCGATCGCCCGCCGCGCCGCCGAGCTGGTGCGCCCGGGCAGCGCGGTCGCGCTGTCGGCCGGCACGACCACCTGGACCCTGGCCCATCACCTGGCCGACGTCCCCCACCTCACGGTCATCACCAACTCCGTCCAGGTCGCCGACGTCTTCCACCGGGCCGGGCGCGCCGACCAGACCGTCGTGCTCACCGGAGGGGTGCGCACGCCGTCGGACGCGCTGGTGGGGCCGGTCGCCGTGGCGGCCATCCGCGCGCTCAACGTCGACACGCTGATGCTCGGCGTGCACGGCATGAACCCCAGGGCGGGCTTCACCACCCCCAACATCCTTGAGGCCGAGACCGACCGCGAACTGGTCGCGGCGGCGCAGCGGCTGGTCGTGCTGGCCGACCACACCAAGTGGGGCACCGTCGGCATCAGCACGATCGCCAAGCTGGACGAGGCGCACGTCGTGATCAGCGACACCGGCCTGCCGGAGGAGGCCAGATCGGCGCTGTCCGAGCAGGCCGGCACGCTGCTGCTGGTCGACCCTGCGGGGACGGCGCCACCGACCGAGCCGGCGCGAGACGCCGGCGGGTCCGGACGCGCGAACCGCGCTCCGGGAACAGAACGGGCGGCCCGGACCGCCGACACGACAGGACAGGCGGCTCAGCCGGCCGCCGGACAGGAGGTGGCCCGGTGAAGCGGACCGTCACCCAGCTCGCCGATGGGCGAGAGCTCATCTACTTCGACCACGACGAGAACGCCGACCGCGGCGCCGCCGACACCCGCGAGCTGCCCCCGCGCCCCGCGGCCTCGGAGCTGCGGTACGACCCGGTGATGGACGAGTGGATCGCCATCGCCGGGCACCGCCAGGGCCGCACGTTCCTGCCTCCCACCGACGAATGCCCTCTGTGCCCCTCCCGGCCGGGCCACGCGACCGAGATCCCCGCCGCCGACTACGACGTCGCGGTGTTCGAGAACCGTTTCCCGTCCTTCAGCTTCAACCTGGGCCACTACGAGGACGTGGGCGGCCTGAGCGAGGTGCGGCCCGGCGTCGGCCGGTGCGAGGTGGTGTGCTTCACCTCCCGGCACGACTCCTCCTTCTCCCGGCTGTCTCCCGAGCAGGTCGATCTGGTGCTGGTGGCGCTCGCCGACCGCACCGACCACCTCTCGCGGCTGGAGGGCGTGGAGCAGGTGTTCCCGTTCGAGAACCGCGGCGCCGAGATCGGCATCACGCTGGCGCACCCGCACGGCCAGATCTACGCCTATCCGTACGTGACGCCTCGCACGCGGCAGATGCTGGCCTCGGCGGCCCGCTACCGCGAGCGCACGGGCGGCGACCTGTTCGCGGACGTGCTGGCCACCGAGCGCAAGGCCGAGACGCGCGTGGTCGCCTCCAACGAGCACTGGACGGCGTTCGTCCCCGCGGCGGCGCGGTGGCCGTTCGAGGTGCACGTCTACCTCAACCGCAGGGCGGCCGACCTTCGCGAGCTGGACGCCGAGGAGCGCGCGGCCTTCGGCCCGCTCTACACCGACGTGCTGCGGCGGCTGGACGGGCTGTTCGGGGTCACCATGCCCTACGTCGCGGCCTGGCACCAGGCGCCCGTGCGCACCGGGCGCGACCTCGCCTACCTGCACCTGCAGCTGTTCAGCATCCGGCGGGCGGCGCAGAAGCTGAAGTACCTGGCCGGGTCGGAGTCGGCGATGGGCGCGTTCGTCAACGACGTGCTGCCCGAGGAGGCCGCCCGGATGCTACGCGAGCAGCCGTGACCGCGCCCGCCCTGTACGGCCCGCCGCGGACGCGGCGGCGGTGACCCCGCGCACGCCACGTCGGGGGACGTCACCTCCGGGGTCGCCATAAATACGGATCTACCACTACCATCCATCACACACCGGCCGTAACGGCCGGTCCGCCTAATCCCAGGTGCCCCGCCTGGGAGCCGGGGACCCATCGGTTCCTCTGGGGTGAATCCACGCGTGTGGTAGGGCGTCTCCGGCCCGAACCCGTCAGCTAACCCGGTCGGCAGATGGAGAGGAGCGGGCTCTGCCCCTGTCTTCCGGCCGCCACGGTTCCGTGGCCGCCTGCGCTCTGATGGTGGCCGCCCTGGTGCTCGGCCCGTCCACGACCGGCGCCGCCGCCGCCCCCAAACCCACCGAGAAACAGCTCAAGGCACAGCTCGCCGCCCTCGGCAAGCAGGTCGACAAGCTGATCGCCCAGTACAACGCCAAGCGCGTCGCGGTCGCCAAGGCCAAGGACGCGGAGAAGAAGGCCCGCGAGCGGCTGAAGGCCGCGGAGACCGAGCTCACCGCCTCCGAGGGTCAGGTGGGCGACATCGCCCAGCTCAGCTACCAGGCGGGCAGCGGCCTCGGCATGATGCGCGAGATCATGTCGCCCGGTTTCGGCGGCGCCGCGATGCTGCAACAGCTCCAGGCCGAGCAGTCCGCCGAGATCGGCCGATATGCCACGGCCCGTGACGCCCGCAAGAAGGCGGCCGACGACGCGGCCGCGCTGACCGACGGCCTGCGCGACGACGTCGTCGAGGTGACCGCCCAGCGCAGGGACGCCGAGAAACTGATCGGCCAGATCAAGGACAAGCTGGACCGGCTCGTGCCCACCGCCCCGGGCAAGCAGGCCAACGGCAGTTGGGCGCCCGAGCTGCCGACCGGGAGCGAGAACATCACCCCGCGGATGCGGCTGATGCGCGCCGAGGTCAAGGACCACTTCCCGCTGCGGTTCCCCGTCGGCTGCTACCGCCCCGAGAACAGTGGCGAGCACCCGCTGGGCCGGGCATGCGACTTCATGCTCAGCTCCGGCGGGGCGATGCCCTCGCCCGCCGGCGTCGCGATGGGCGAGCAGATCGCCGCCTGGGCCATCAAGAACGGCGGCAAGCTCGGCGTGAAGTACGTGATCTACCGGCAGCGGATCTACAACCTGGGCTTTCCCGGCTGGCGGTCGATGGCCAACCGCGGCGGGATCACCGCCAACCACTTCGACCACGTGCACATCTCGATGTACTAGTAAGGGGACGAATAGCGTCTGATGAGCTATTCGCAGACTTGAAGAAGGCGTTTGAGCTGGTCACCGGCCTGTGGGGGTGACGTTCGCCGAGGTCATCGTGTGTGTCGGTGCGTGGCTGTCTGC
>NZ_JBHTCG010000058.1:0-25038 GCF_042665155.1 Sphaerisporangium rhizosphaerae
AGGCGCCAAGACCTACGGCTGGATCGAGGCCCTCAACGAACTGGCAGAGGCCTATCCAGGTCGCATCAGGTAAAACGACCAAGACCAGCAGCAAGATCAGCTTTACACACTACGAGTTACAAGCTCGGGGGCTACCTCACAGGCGGGGTTACCCGGCAGACTCCGCTCAGCTTGCGTCGGTTGCGTCGGGTGTCGTGAAGGTCACGTCGGCCGTGTCGACGGTGCCCGCTTGGCGGCCCGGGGCGCGGTGCCCCTGCCAGTAGAGGTTGGTGTGCGCGATCACCTTGTCCGGGGTCGGCGCGCCGTACTCGCTGAGGTCTTCGGTGGTGTGCGCGTCGCCGACGAGCGTCACGTCGTATCCGCGGACGAAGGCCCCGTGGAGGGTGGAGCGGATGCACTCGTCGGTCTGGGCGCCGGTCACGACGAGCCGGCCCACGCCGAGTTCGGCGAGCCGGGACGCGAGGTCGGTGTCCTCGAAGGAGTCGCCGTAGTGCTTGTGGACGAGAGGCTCGGACTCGGCGCGGACGAGCTCCGGCACGTACTGCCAGTTCTCGCTGCCCTGCTTGATGTTGTCGTCGGAGTGCTGCACCCACACCACGGGCACGCGCTCGGCGCGAGCCTTGCCGACCAGGGCGTTGATGTTGGCGATCACGCCGTCGCGGTTGTGGGCGCCGGCCACCACCCCGTTCTGGACGTCGATGACCAGCAGCGCGGTGTTCGGCCGATCGGGCAGGGTCGTCATGGGAGCCTCTTGTCTGATCTTGGGTCCTGTGTCTCCCCCACAGTAGGACGGCCCACCGACAGTCCGGCGGGCACGCATGACGGGTGCGCGAGCGTTCGTCCATGACGGCGCGAGGACGTGGGGGCCGGTAGGGCGAGGCCGGGCGGGGTGGTGGGTTGTCCGGAGGGCCGGAGGCGGTCAGTAGGCTTCTGGTGTGGAATATCAGGCGGTCGAAAAGGCGATCTTGCAGCGGGGTGTGGAGTGGGACATCGATCCCACCCTTGATCGGATCAACATCCTGATGGACATGCTGGGCCAGCCCCAGCGGGCCTATCCGGTCGTGCACATCACCGGCACCAACGGCAAGTCGAGCACGGCCCGCATGATCGACACCCTGCTGCGTGAGCGAAACCTCAGGGTCGGCCGGTTCACCAGCCCTCACCTGGTCTCCATGCGCGAGCGCATCACCATCGACGGCGAGCCGCTCAGCGAAGAACGATTCACCGAGGTCTACGAGGACGTCCTGCCCTACCTCCAGCTCGTCGACCAGCAGCAGGGACGGCTGTCGTTCTTCGAGACGCTCACGGCCATGGCGTACGCGGCCTTCGCGGACGCGCCGGTCGACGTGGCCGTCATCGAGGTGGGCATGGGCGGCACCTGGGACTCCACCAGCGTGGCGCAGGGCACCGTCGCCGTCATCACTCCCATCTCCCTTGATCATGTCGAGTATCTCGGGCCGGACATCGAGGCCATCGCCCGGGAGAAGGCCGGCATCATCAAGCCCGGCGCGACCGCCGTGCTGTCACAGCAGCCGCTGGCGGCGGCCGAGGTGCTGGTGCGCCGGGCCGCCGAGACCGGGGCGACGGTCGCCCGCGAGGGGCTGGAGTTCGGGGTCGTGCACCGCGAGGTGGCGATGGGCGGTCAGATGCTCCGTCTGCAGGGGCTCAAGGGCGTGTACGAGGAGGTCTTCCTGCCGCTATACGGCGAGCACCAGGCCGGGAACGCCGTCTGTGCCCTCGCGGCGGTCGAGGCGCTGACCGGCGGCGACGACCCGCTCGACGGCGACCTGGTGCGGAGGGCGTTCGCCGCGGTCACCTCGCCCGGGCGCCTGGAGGTCGTGCGGCGCGGGCCGACGGTGATCGTGGACGCGGCGCACAACCCGGGCGCCATGGAGTCGGTCGTCGAGGCCATGGAGGAGTCGTTCGGCTTCTCCCGCCTGATCGCCGTGGTCGCGGTGATGGCCGACAAGGACGTGGCGGGTGTGCTGGAGCTGCTCGAACCCATCACCGAGGAGATCGTCGTCACCCGCAACTCCTCGACGCGGTCCATGGATCCCGAGGAGCTGGCGGCGCTGGCGGAGGACATCTACGGCGGCGAGCGCGTCCACCAGGCGGCGAGGCTCGACGACGCCATCGACATCGCCATCGGCCTGGCGGAGGAGACCGGCGAGTTCGCCGGCGCGGGGGTGCTCATCACCGGTTCCGTGGTCACCGTGGGAGATGCCCGCCTGCTGCTGAAGGCCGGCGCCGAGCAGTGAGCCGCGGAGTCGTGGAAGGGACGAGGGCGTGAGCATCACCGTCACGCCGGGCATGCGACGGCTGTGCGCCAGTGTGCTCGGCATGGAGGCCATCGTGCTCGGGCTGATCACACCAGTCGCCATCATGGTCAACGGTGTGACCCCGGCCGTCGCCGTGACCGTCGGCCTAGGGCTGGCGGTGGCCTGCGTCGTGGTGACGGGCCTGCTCAAACGGCCTTTCGCCTACGTCGCCGGCAGCCTGCTGCAACTCCTCGCCATCGCCACGGGGTTCCTGGTGCCGATCATGTTCTTCCTCGGCGTGATCTTCGCGGCACTTTGGGTGACGGCAATCTTCGTCGCTCGTCGTGTCGAGGGAGTGACTTAGCGCTAAAGTCGGCCAGTATGGCCGTACCCCCCATCCAGGCCGCTGGCCTCGCGACAGTTGGCCGGGTCAATCGTCTGCCGCTGGCGCTCGACGTCCTCGTCGGGCTCCTGATCGCGGTCGCGCTTCCGCTGGCGATCGTCGCCGTGCCCAACACCATCTCCGTGGTCGCCTCGCTGCTCCCGCCCGGCCTCGCCGGAGTGTGGATCCTCAGGGCCCACGGTCTCGCCCTTCCCGTCATGCTCTGCGCGGTGCCGCTCGCCGGTTCGGCGCTGAGACGGGTCAACGCGGCGACCATGCTGCTGGTGGGCTTCGCCTGCCTCGCGGTGGCCGACGTGGCCGGCGGTTTCGCCGACTCCACCTTCGCCGTCGGGGCGCTGCGCGTCCTGCACGGCATCGGCGCGGGCGTCCTGCTCCCGGCGACGTTCGCGGCGAGCAGCGAGCGCCGGGGGGCGTCTCGCGACGTGCTGATGCCGCTGTGGGCCGGCATGCTGGCCGTCAGCCTGCTGGCCGCTCAGGCGCTCGCGCTCTGGCCGCTCGACGCGGTGACGTCGTGGCGGGTGACCCTCCAGCCGTATCCGCTGCTGACCGGGGTGGCGCTCGCCCTGGCGGCCGTCCATTCGGTGCTCTGGCGCGCGACGGGCTACACCGCCCCGTCCGCGCGGCCCTCTGCTCGTGGAAGGGCGGACGGGGGCGCTGAGCGGGCTCGCGCCAACGGCGGCGGCCTGCGTTCCCATCCGGGCGAGCGCCGCGGCGGGGTCCATCCAGAGGTGGCCCGCGGGGTGGACGCGGCGGACGGCACGGGTGCCGTCGGTGGCGACATCGCCGTGCCCGTCGCCGACCCGGCCGATCTCGGTCCGGAGGGCCGGGCGCGTTCGGGGCCGAGAGGTCGGGCGCGTCTCGGGCCGGAGAGCCCGGCGAGTCTTGGTCCGGAGGGCCGTGTCCGTCCGGAGAGCCGGGCGCGTCTCGGTTTGGAGGGCCGTGTCGGTCCCGAGGGCCGGGCGCGTTCGGGGGCGGGCGGCCGGGCGCATCTCGGGCCGGCAGCGGGGCTGTCGGCGGGCATCGCCGTGCTGGCCTTCGGCACGACCTTCGACTGGCCGTCCGGGCTCATCCTGGTCGCCGCGACCATCGCTGTGGTGATGCTGCTGGCGGTGGCCGGCCTCAGCCGGGTGGAAGGCCCCGGCGGCCGCCTGGTCGCCTTCGTCATGGTCGCCGTGGGCCTCGTCGTGCTGCCCACTGCCGCGCAGGTGACGTACGTGGAGTTGGGCGGGCTGGGCGGCCCGGGGCTTTCAGGGCTGTGGGCGGCCTTCGGGCTCGCCGCCGTGGTGACGCTCGTGGCCGCGTCGCTGGCCGGGCGGGCCGGGCTCGGGGCGGTGCCGAAGCTCGTCGGAGGCGGCCTGGTCGCCATGGTGGTCGGGCTGTGCGCCGTGCGGCTGTTCGTCCCGTCCGCCTCGGGCATGCCGCTGGTCGTGCCGTTCTCGCTGCTGTCGGCGGGCGCGGCCGTGGCCGTCACCTCGGCGATCCGGGCCGCCGGGCACCGCGCATCGCTTTTCGGCCTGTCGCTCTGCTTCCCGGCCGTCCTGTGCGGCTTCCTGCTCGGCACGGGCATCCAGGTCGGCCGGCTGCGCGCGGTCAGCACGTCGGGGAAGGTCACCTCGGAGGCCATGGTCGACGGGTTCGTCGGGGCGCTGCACATCTGGGCGCTGGTGGCGGGGTTCACCGTCGTGATCGTTCTGGTCCTGGGCGCGGCACTCGCCCGCCGGGCGTATGAGGGCGAGTCGTCCGGACGCTCCGGCCGAGCGCTCGAGGCGCGTTCCCCGGGCTCCGGCGGGGCGCTTGAGACGCGTTCCCCAGGCTCCGGTGAGGCGCTTGAGACGCGGGCCCCGGAGTCCGGCCGAGCGGGTGAGACGCGTTCCCCGGAGTCCGGCCGGGGGGATGGGACGCGTCCCCCTGATTCCGGGGGGACCGTCGGTGTGCCGCCGTCGCCGCGCAGATCCGCCTCGCAGGCGTCAGACGTCAAAGTGGCGCCACGCCGGCAGTCCCGCACGGCGCCCTTCCCGGCGGCCGACCTCCCCTCGACGGATGTTCCCTCAGCGGGCCCGGGTGCCCCCTCACGAGGCTCGGATGCCGCCTCGCGGGGACGCCCGGATGCCGATTCGCGGGGCCCGGATGTCTCCTCGGCGGGCGCCTCGGCGCCAACGCCGGGGCGAGCGCCTTCGGCAACGGGTTCCACCGTTCCGCGGCCAGGGTGGTCGCCTTCGGCGGCGGGTTCTTCCGCTCCGCCCGTGACTCCACCGGGCCACCCGGCGACCGGGGCCGGCCGGGGCGCGTCCGCCGCCGCGGCGCGTCCGCCGCACGCCGAGGCGGATGCCGGGTCTGAGGGGCCGACAGATGGTGACACCGCGGTGCTTCCGGCCGTTCCGCCGCCGGGCTCGGGTGGTGACACCGCAGAACTATCGGCCGTCCCACCGCCGGCCTCCTGTCCGGAGGAGACCCCAGGGCCGGACGGCCTCGCCCGCTGAGGTCGGCTCCTCTCCCCATCCGCCCGCTGCCGCTTCCCACCTCCTCATCATCGCGCTGACCTCATACTCCCGCGCGTGACCTCACCCCCTCGGGCCGACGTCACCCTCGGGCCGACGTCACCCTCGCGTTGAGGTCGGCTCACCTAGCACTGTTGCGCTGAGGTCGACTCGCATCTCCGCCCTCGTGGCGTTCCGGCCTCCGGGAGGAGGCGGTGGGAAGGACGGCGAGGGGGGCGTCGGCCGGTAAGCTGCGCACACGCTTCCCCTTATTCGCCGGCGGCCATGCGCGCCGGCCGGTGAACACAACAAAGGAGATATCTGTGTCCGAGCGCACGCTTGTCCTGATCAAGCCCGACGGCGTCCGCCGTGGCCTCATCGGTGACGTGATCGCCCGCGTGGAGCGCAAGGGCCTCAAGGTCGTGGCCATGGACCTCCGCACGCTCGACGTCGAGACGGCCAAGGCCCACTACGCCGAGCACTCCGAGAAGCCGTTCTTCGGGGAGCTCGTCGACTTCATCACCTCCGGCCCGCTGGTGGCGCTGGTCCTGGAGGGCCCGCGCGCCGTCGAGGCGTTCCGCGCCCTGGCCGGTGCCACCGACCCGGTGAAGTCGGCCCCGGGCACCATTCGCGGCGACCACGCCCTGGAGATCGGCGAGAACATCGTCCACGGGTCCGACTCGCCCGAGTCGGCCGCCCGCGAGGTCAAGATCTTCTTCCCGGACCGCTTCTGAGGTCCGGCCCCGCGTCTTCGAGAACGGCCGCTCTCCAGCGGCCCGGTCTCGACGCGGGGTGATCCCCAAGGGCCCCGGCGCGGCGCGCCGGGGCCTTTCGCGTCTCGTGGGAGTGTCAGCGCAGGTCGCGGCGATGACGCCCGGTAAAGGACGCCAATTTTTCTCGGCTCGCACGGCTCGTTGCCCTCACAGGTGGGTACGTTACGTTACGATTCGAATGCGAATCGTAATCTCTCGCGAACGACCTGAAGGAAGGTTTCCTTCCCCATGGGCAGCAAGCTGGCATTCCTCGGCCGTGACATGGCCGTCGACCTGGGCACCGCCAACACGTTGGTCTACGTGCGCGGGCGCGGCATCGTGCTCAACGAGCCGTCGGTGGTCGCGATCAACACGACCACCGGCAAGATCGTGGCTGTGGGCATCGAGGCCAAGAGAATGATTGGCCGGACGCCCGGCAACATCGTGGCGATACGCCCGCTGAAGGACGGCGTCATCGCCGACTTCGACGTCACCGAGCGTATGCTGCGCTATTTCATCCAACGGGTGCACAAACGCAGCCATTTCGCCAAGCCGCGCATTATCGTGGCCGTGCCCAGCGGCATCACCGGCGTCGAGCAGCGCGCGGTGAAAGAGGCCGGCTACCAGGCGGGGGCGCGGCGCGTCTACATCATCGAAGAGCCGATGGCGGCCGCCATCGGGGCCCGGCTGCCCGTTCACGAGCCCACCGGGAACATGGTGGTCGACATCGGCGGCGGCACGACCGAAGTGGCGATCATCTCGATGGGCGGCATCGTGACCAGCCAGTCCATCCGCGTCGGGGGTGACGAGCTCGACCAGGCGATCATGTCGTTCGCCAAGAAGGAGTACTCCCTGATGCTCGGGGAGCGCACCGCCGAGGAGATCAAGATCGCCATCGGCTCGGCGTGCCCGACCGGCGACGACTGCCACGCCGAGATCCGGGGGCGTGACCTGGTCACCGGGCTGCCCAAGACGATCGTGGTGTCGGCCGACGAGATCCGCAAGGCCACCGAGGAACCCCTCAAGATCATCGTTGACGCGGTCAAGTCGACCCTGGACAAGTGCCCTCCGGAGCTCTCGGGCGACCTGATGGACCGCGGTGTCGCGCTCACCGGCGGCGGCGCCCTGCTCAAGGGCATGGACGACCGCCTGCGGGACGAGACGGGCATGCCCATCCACCTCGTGGAGAACGCCCTGGACTCCGTCGCGCTCGGCTCGGGCAAGTGCGTCGAGGAGTTCGAGGTCCTGCAGCAGGTGCTGGTGCCGGAGCCGAGACACTGACCGACACCGAGACATTGATGGAGCCGAGACTCTGATGAGGGATACCCGCCGCGCGCGGTTGATCCTCGGCCTGCTGCTGGCGGCGGCGCTCGTCCTGATCACCATCGACCACCGGCAGCGCGAGGACTCCCTGTTCGAGCCCGTCCGCTCGGTGGCGGCGTCGCTGTTCGGCGTCGCCGAGGAGGCCGGCACGGGCGTCGTGCGGCCCGTCGGCGAGTTCATCGACACCTTCTCCTCCGCTCCGGAGTACAAGCGGCGCCTGGCGGCGTTGCGCGCCGAGAACGCCCGGCTGAGGCGCGAGGCGACCGCCAACAGCCTCGACCGCCGCCGGTCGGCCGAGCTGTCCGGCATGCTCGGCCTGTCCGGACTCGGCGGCTACCGCGTGGTCGCCGCCCAGGTCATCGCCAGGCGGGGCGTGCCGGGGTTCGAGGACGCCGTCGAGATCGACGCGGGCCGGGGTGACGGCGTGCGCACCGAGATGACCGTGCTGAACGGCGACGGCCTGGTCGGCCGGGTCGTGCACACCGGTCCGTCGACCTCCACGGTGGTGCTGCTCACCGACCCGGCCTCGGCGGCGGGGGCGCGGCTGGAGGGCGGCAACCAGATCGGCGTCGTGACCGGGCTCGGACCGGCGGCCGAGGGACGGCTGGTCCGATTCCGGGTGCTGGACTCCACGGCGACGCTGACCGTCGGCCGGCGCATCGTCAGCTTCGGTTCCCAGAACGGCACGCCGTACGCGCCGGGGCTGCCGGTCGGCACCATCGAGCGCGTGGAGCCCACGCCCGGGGAGCTCACGCGCGTGGCCTACGCCCGGCCGTTCGTCGACTTCGGGGCCCTGGACGTGGTCGGGGTCGTGGTGCGGGCGCCGCAGCGCGACCCCCGGGACGCGATGCTGCCGCCGGCGCCCCGCAAGGCCGTGCGGGCGCCCGCGACTCCGGCTCCCGCGCAGGCGGCGCCGCCTTCCACAGGTCCGACGCCCGCGCCGGGGCCGTCGTCTTCGCCGTCGGCCCGCGCCCGTCGCGAGGAGGCCGAGCAGAACGCCGGACGCGACAGCGGCGAACAGGGCGCGAGACGCGACAGTGGGGAACAGGGCGCGAGACGCGACAGTGGGGAACAGGGCGCGAGACGTGACAGGGGGGAACAGGGCGCGGGGAGTGAGCAGGGCGGCCAGGAGGCCGAACGCGAGAAGCTTCGCGGCCTGCCGGAGAGTCCGGCCCACGCACCGCCCCGGTCCGCCCAACGGATAGAGCGGTCAGACCGGTCCGGCCGGTCCGCTCACGCGTCCGGCCGCCGCGGCCCCCGGTCCCGCACACCAGGCCGGGCCGCGACGCCGGGCCGGTCCGTCGTGTCCGGGCGGGCGAAGACGTCCGGACGGCCGGACGCGGCGAAACGGACGGCGAAGGGGAATGACTGAGCGGCCCCTGCGTGTGAGGCGGGCGGGAGTAAAGGCCGAGGGGGCGCGTGTGAGCGGCTCCTGCGTGTGGGGTGGGGGTGAGTGGGTGACCAGGGAGGCCTGTGCGAGCGTTCCCTGCGCATGAGGCCCGGCGGGAGGGGGGTGTGTGAGCGGCCCTTGCGTGTGTGAGGCGGCGCGGAGCGGTGGCGAGGGGTGTGTGAGCGTCTCCTGCGCGTGCGGTGGGTGGGAGCGGGTGGCGAGGGGTGTGTGAGCGGTCCCTACCTGTGAGGCGGGGCGGGAGCGGGTGGCGAAGGGGCGTGTGTGAGCGGGGCCGGGGTCTGGGAGCGGGGCGGGCGTGAGTGGGTTCGGGGTGTGGAGCAGGGCGTGTGTGAGCGGGTCCCGGGTGTGCGGCGGGGCGGGTGTGGGCGGGTTCGGGGTGTGGGCGGGTTCGGGGTGTGGAGCGGGGCGTGGAGGGGCGGCCCTTGCGGGTGAGGCGAGCTGGAGCGGCGGGCGAGAGGACATGAAGGCGTGATGCGAGGGATGGCGATGGTGCTGCTCGCCGGCCTCATCATGATCGTGCAGGTGACCGTCGTGAACCGCCTGCCGCTGCCCGGCGGCACCGGCCCCGACCTGATCCTCATGGGGGTGGTCGTGCTCGCCCTGGCCCGCGGCGCGGTGGCGGGCGCGGGCGTCGGGTTCGCCGCCGGCCTGATCGCCGATGTGCTGCCGCCGGCCGCTCACGTCATCGGCCAGTACGCGCTGGTGTTCTGCCTGGCCGGGTACCTGGTGGGCCGGGCGGCCGAACGGGCGCCCGGCTTCGGGGCGGTCATGGTGATCATCGTGGTGATGCTCGTCCCGTTGCTGGCGGCCGGCATCGGCGGCCTGCTCGGCGATCCCCGCGTCGACTGGACGGCGCTGCTCGGCCTGTGGCCGTCGCTGGTGATGTACAACCTGGCGGTGGCCGTGCTGCTGTTCTGGGTGGTCGCCCGCGCCAACGGTGAGCGGGGCAGGCGCGAAGCCGTTCCCACGGGCGCCTACCCAGTGCGGAGGCGCGCGTGAACCGCGTCCGCGCCCGCCTGGTGGTGCTGCAACTGCTGGTGCTGACGCTGCTGGCGGTGCTGACCGTGCGGCTGTGGCAGGTGCAGGTCGTGCGCGGCCCGAAGTTCGTGGTGGCGGCCACCGAGACGCGTACCCGCGACGTCATCGTCCCGGCGGTGCGGGGCCCGATTCTGGACGCCTCCGGCCGGCCTCTGGTGCGCAACCGCACCGCGCTGGTCGTCTCGGTGGACCGCGCCGAGGTGGAGCGCATGCCCGACGGCGGCGCGGCGGTGCTCAAGCGGCTCGGCGCGGTGCTTGGCCGGCCCGTGAAGGAGCTGCGCGAGCGCATCCGCCCGTGCGGGCCGCACGTGCGGCGCCCGTGCTGGCCGGGCTCGCTGTACTCGCCCATCCCGATCGACGACAAGGTCAGCCCGCGGCAGGCGCTGCAGATCCTGGAGCGGCAGGAGGACTTCCCCGGCGTGATGGCCGAGGTGCAGGCCGTGCGCGAGTACCCCCTCGGCACGGGGGCGTCCCAGACGCTCGGCTACCTCCAGCCGGTCACCGAGGACGAGCTGAAGAAGCGCTCGAAGCTCAAGGCGAACTTCTCCGGCGTCGACCTGGTCGGCCGCGACGGCCTGGAGTTCGTGTACGACGAGGCGCTGCGCGGGTCGCCGGGCCTGCGCCGGATGCAGGTCGACCGCATGGGCAAGGTGCTCGGGGTCGAGCGCCAGACCTCCCCGGTGCCCGGCGACATCCTGATCACCAACATGGACGCCAACGTGCAGAAGGTCGTGGACGAGGCGCTGGCGCACGCCATGAAGAACGCTCCCAAAGCCGACGGCGCCGCGGCCGTCGTCCTGGACGTCAAGACCGGCGGGGTGATCGCGATCGGCAGCGTGCCGACCTACGATCCGGCCGTCTGGGCGGGTGGCATCTCCGAGAAGGACTACCAGCACCTGCTGTCGGAGAAGGCCGGGCTGCCGCTGATCTCCCGCGCCACCCACGGGCAGTACGCGCCGGGCTCGACGTTCAAGGTGTCCTCGGTGTCGGCGATGATCAGGGACGGCTATCCGCTGAAGGGCAAGTACGACTGCCCGGGCGTCTACGACGTCGCCGGCACGGCGTTCCACAACTTCCACGGCATCGGCCTGGGCACGCTGGACCTCCACATGGCGCTGGTGAAGTCCTGCGACACCATCTTCTACAAGGCGGCCTACGAGATGTGGAAGCGGGACGGCGGCCTGACCCCGGTGAAGCATCCCAAGGAGCCGATGACCACCACGGCCAAGGCGTTCGGGTTCGGCAGGAAGACCGGCATCGACCTGCCCGGCGAGGTCCCGGGGCGCATCCCCGGCCGCGCGTGGAAGAAGGCGATGTGGGACGCCACCCACCACCTGAGCTGCCTGCGGGCCAAGAACGGCTATCCCGAGGTGGAGAAGAAGGACCCCGGCCGCGCCGCCTACCTCAAGAGGCTGGCCAACGAGAACTGCCTGGAAGGGATGCAGTGGAAGGCCGCCGAGGCCGCCAACCTGTCCATCGGCCAGGGCGACGTGCTGGTCACGCCGCTGCAGCTCGCCAAGGCCTACGCCGCGCTGGTCGGCGACGGGCGGCTGCGCAGCCCGCGCATCGGCAAGGCGATCGTCCGGCCGGACGGCACCCACGTGCAGGAGATCAAGGCGCCGGTGACCGGCCGGCTGCCGGTCGACAAGGAGACCCGCGACTACATCCGCGCCGCCCTGAGCGAGGTGACCTCGGACGGCACGGCCGCCGGGGCCTTCAGCGGGTTCCCGATGAACGTGGTGAAGATCGGCGGCAAGACCGGCACGGCGGAGGTGTACGGCAAGGAGGACACCTCCTGGTTCGCCTCCTTCGCCCCGGCGAACGACCCGCGGTTCGTGGTCGTCGTCACGGTCTCGCAGGGTGGCCAGGGCGCGATGGCCGCGGCCCCGGCGGCGCGCGAGATCTGGGAGGGCATCTACGGCATCAAGGGGCAGGCCGCCCTGCCCGGAGGCAAACCCGTCGACCGGCTGCCCAAGATCACCCGGGACGGGACGGTGGTGCAGTGAGCCAGGCCCTGGTCCCGCGGAGCCGGTCGCTGGTGCGGCGGGCCATGGGGGCGCACTCGGCGGTGTGGCGGGTGGACGGCGTCCTGCTGGTGGCGGTCCTGGCGCTGTCGGTGATCGGCACGCTGCTGGTGTGGTCGTCCACGCGCACGTGGGCGGCCGGCGCGCCGACCGGCATGGTCAAGAAGCACGTCCTGAACCTGGCCATCGGCTGGGTGCTGTGCGGCATCACGGCGCTGGCCGACCAGCGGACGCTGCGCATCTACGCGCCGGCGGTCTACGGGGTGTCGCTGCTCGGGCTGCTGGCGGTGATCACGCCGCTCGGGTCGACGATCAACGGCTCCCATTCGTGGATCCTGCTGGGCGGCGGGTTCGCGGTGCAGCCGTCTGAGCTGGCCAAGCCCGCGCTGATCCTCATGCTGAGCGCGCTGCTCGCCGAGCCCGTGCCCGGCACCGACCGGCCCCGCCCGCTGGACCTCCTGCTGTGCGCCGCCGCGGCGGCGATCGCGATGGGGCTGGTCATGCTGCAGCCCGACTTCGGCACCACGATGGTGCTGGCCGTCATCACGGCGGCGGCCATGATCTTCGCCGGGCTGCGCAAGCGCTACATCGCCGGCCTGGCCGTGCTGGCGCTGGCGGGCGCGGCAGCGGTGTGGCTCTTCGGCCTGCTCAAGCCGTACCAGATCGCGCGGTTCACCGCGTTCATCAATCCGGCCAACGATCCGCGCGGAGCCGGGTACAACAGCACGCAGTCGCTGATCGCGATCGGCTCGGGGGAGCTGTTCGGCAAGGGGCTGTTCCACGGCGGCCAGACGACCGGCCGGTTCGTTCCCGAGCAGCACACCGACTTCATCTTCACCGTGGTGGGGGAGGAGTTCGGGTTCCTCGGCGCGGTCACCGTGGTCGCGCTGCTCGGCGTGGTGCTGCTGCGGGGCCTGCGCATCGCCCGCCGCTCGGAGGACCGCTTCAGCGCGATGGCGGTGGGGGGCGTGGTGTGCTGGTTCGCCTTCCAGACCTTCGTCAACGTCGGCATGACCATCGGCATCATGCCGATCACCGGGGTGCCGCTGCCGTTCGTGTCGTACGGGGGCACGGCCACGTTCGCCAACATGATCGCCCTCGGCGTGCTGCAGGCGGTGCACATCCGCGAACGCCCCTTCTGAGGCGCCCGATGACGCCCCGGAGGAGGGCATGGCGCACGCCTTCGGGCGGGTGTGCTGGCGCGAGAGGAGGCGGGCAGCAACTAACCTTAATCGCATGTCTGTCGAGTCGCTGTTTCCCCGCCTGGAAGCGCTCCTGCCCAGCGTGCAGAAGCCGATCCAGTATGTCGGTGGTGAACTTAATTCGACCGTCAAGGAGTGGGACGAGGCATCTGTCCGCTGGGCGCTGATGTATCCGGACGCCTACGAGGTCGGCCTGCCCAACCAGGGGGTCCAGATCCTTTACGAGATCCTCAACGAGCTGCCCGGCACGCTGGCCGAGCGCACCTACACGGTGTGGCCCGACCTCGAGGCGCTCATGCGCGAGCACGGCGTGCCGCAGTTCACGGTCGACGCCCACCGCCCGGTGCGGGCGTTCGACGTGCTCGGCGTGTCGTTCTCCACCGAGCTCGGCTACACCAACATGCTCACCGCGCTCGATCTGGCCGGCATTCCGTTCAACGCGGTCGACCGCGGCGACGACGACCCGATCGTGCTGGCCGGCGGGCACGCCGCGTTCAACCCCGAGCCGATCGCCGACTTCCTGGACGCCGCGGTGCTCGGCGACGGCGAGCAGATCGCCATCGCCATCTCCGAGGTGATCCGCGAGTGGAAGGGCGAGGGCCGGCCGGGCGGCCGCGACGAGCTGCTCATGCGGCTGGCCTCGACCGGCGGGGTGTACGTCCCGAAGTTCTACGACGTCGAGTACCACCCCGACGGGCGCATCAAGCGGGTCGCGCCGAACAGGTCCGGGGTGCCGTGGCGGGTGCAGAAGCACACCGTGATGGATCTCGACGAGTGGCCGTATCCGAAGAAGCCGCTGGTCCCGCTGGCCGAGACCGTGCACGAGCGGTTCAGCGTCGAGATCTTCCGCGGCTGCACGCGCGGCTGCCGGTTCTGCCAGGCCGGCATGATCACCCGTCCGGTGCGCGAGCGGTCGATCACCACGATCGGCGACATGGTCGAGGCCGGCGTCAAGGAGTCCGGCTTCAACGAGGTCGGCCTGCTCTCGCTGTCCAGTGCCGACCACTCCGAGATCGCCGAGGTCGCCAAGGGCCTGGCCGACCGCTACGAGGGCACCAACACCAGCCTGTCGCTGCCCTCCACGCGCGTCGACGCCTTCAACATCGACCTGGCCAACGAGTTCTCGCGGGGTGGCCGCCGCTCGGGCCTGACGTTCGCGCCCGAGGGCGGGTCCGAGCGCATGCGCAAGGTCATCAACAAGATGGTCACCGAGGAAGACCTGATCCGCACCGTCACCACGGCCTACAGCCAGGGGTGGCGGCAGGTGAAGCTCTACTTCATGTGCGGCCTGCCCACCGAGACCGACCAGGACGTGCTCGGCATCGCCGACCTGGCCAAGAAGGTCATCAAGGCGGGGCGTGAGGCCACCGGTTCGCGTGACATCCGCTGCACGGTGTCCATCGGCGGGTTCGTGCCCAAGCCGCACACCCCGTTCCAGTGGGCCGCCCAGTGCGACCACGAGACCGTCGACAGTCGGCTCAAGCAGCTCAGGGACGCCCTGCGCTCCGACAAGGAGTACGGCAAGGCCATCGGCTACCGCTACCACGACGGCCAGCCCTCCATCGTCGAGGGTCTGCTGTCGCGGGGCGACCGCCGGGTCGGCGCGGTGATCAGGGCCGTGTGGGAGGACGGCGGCCGGTTCGACGGCTGGAGCGAGCACTTCTCCTACGCGCGCTGGATGTCCTGCGCCGAGCGGGTGCTGGCCGGCGGGCCGGTGGACGTCGACTGGTACACCACCCGCGAGCGCGAGGAGGTCGAGGTGCTCCCCTGGGATCACCTGGACGCCGGCCTCGACCGCGAGTGGCTGTGGCAGGACTGGCAGGACGCCGTCGACGACGAGACCGAGGTCGAGGACTGCCGCTGGACCCCCTGTTACGACTGCGGTGTCTGTCCCACCATGGGGACCGAGATCCAGATCGGCCCGACCGGCAGGAAGCTGCTTCCGCTCTCGGTGGTGTGAGCTTCGTCCGCGGCCCCGCCGGGGGCGGCCGGCCGCGCCCGATGGAAGCGAACACCGCCCGTGGTCGTTGACTAGGAGAGAAAGCCGGTCATCATCTGAGAAAGGATCACTTAACTGAGAAATCCCGTTCCTGATGGGCCTCCGCCCGCGCCCGTGGTGCAGCGCCTTCGCGTGCGCTACGCCAAGCGCGGCCGGCTGCGGTTCACCAGCCATCGAGACATCTCGCGCGCCATCGAACGAGCGGTGCGCCGGTCCGGCATCCCGGTCGGCTTCAGCGCGGGATTCACCCCCCATCCGAAGATCTCCTATGCGGGAGCCGCCCCCACGGGGGTGGCGAGCGAGGCCGAATACCTCGAGATCGGCGTCGTGACGCCCTGTGAGCCCGAGCGGCTGCGCGGCGACCTCGACGCGTCGCTGCCGCCGGGGCTGGACGTGCTCGACGTCGTCGAGGCGCGCGTCGGCAGCCTGGCCGACCGGCTCGAGTGCTCGGTGTGGGAGGTCCGCCTCTCCGGGGCCGACCCGCGGGCCGCGCTGGCCGCGGCCGATCTCTTCCTGGCCGCCGAGCGTGTCGAGGTCGAGCGCATGACCAAGAAGGGCCTGCGCCGCTTCGACGCCAGAGCGGCCGTCGTCACATTGACGGCCCATGATGGAACGGAACAAACGGCGGGCCGGGAGCCCAGCCCGCCATGTGCGATACTTCGTATGGTTGTACGGCACGTGACACCTGCCGTTCGACCCGACGACGTGCTCACGGGTCTGCGACTTGTGGCCGACTTCGCGCCGCCGTCACCCCCCGCGGTGACCCGGCTGGCGCAGGGGCCGCTCGACGCGCGCACCGGTGGGACCGCCGACCCGCTCGACCTGGACCGCGACGTGCGCGGCGGCGAGCCGGGACCGGCTGTGCGGCACGTCGCTGACCACAAATAGGACTTGGTGCCGGGCCCCGCGAGGCGGCCTGGCGCACAGCGAGAGACGAGAGCTCCCGCGCGGCGCGGAGACGCGCCCGGGAGCCTGACGGGAGAACGCCCGCATGCTCGACAACGAGCCCATTGTCGGGGCCTACGGCCCTGACGGGGATACAACAGCACAGCAAGAGGCGAAGCCGGTCCGCCGGCGCCGGGCGGCGAGCCGCCCGGCCGGTCCGCCGCCCGAGGAGCCCGAGCGCGCTTCGGGTCTGGTGACGGCTCCGCAGCAGGCCCCCGCCGACACGGCGGCCCAGCCCGTCGGGGGGGTCCCCGCGCCGCGCGCGGAGGCCGACCCCGAGATGGCGCCCGCGGCGCGGTCCGCCGAGGAGATCGTGCCGAGGAGCGACGAGCAGGTCGTGCCCGCGGCGCGGGCCGAGGAAGGGGCCGAGCCGGCGCAGGCGCCGGCCAAGCGCGCCACCAGGTCGCGCCGCGTCACCGCCAAGGACCCCGACGCGCCGGCGGCCCCGCGGCGCACGCGCACGACCAGGAAGCCCGCCGCGCCGGCCGAGATCGACGAGACCGCCGTGAGCGCGCAGGAGGCACCGGCCCCCGTGACCGAGGCCGCCGCCGCGGCGCAGGAGCCCGCCGCGCCCGCCGCGCCGCAGGAGCGCACCCCGGCCGCGCCGGCGCGCCGCAGGCGCACCAGGAAGACCGCCGAGGCCGCCGAGGCTCCGGCGGAGCGTGCCGTCGCCGCCGAGCCGCCGGCCGCCGCGGCCGAGACGCCGCCCGCGGTGTCCGAGCAGGTCACGCCCGCGATCATCGAGGCGCTTCCCGCCGAGGAGCCGCTGGACGACGAGCCCGCCGGTGAGGACGTCGCCGAGGAGGCCCGTCCGCAGGGCGCGGTGTTCGCCGACCCGTTCGGCCTGAGCGCCGTCTCCGAGGCGCGCATCGCTCCGGCCGTCACCTTCCAGGCCCCCGCCGCGGTGTTCCAGCCGATCTTCCAGGCGCCCGAGCCGCGCGCGGCCGTGCCGCACGTGCCCGAGCCCCGGCCCCACGCGAAGCCCGAACCCGAGCCCGAGCCGGCCGAGGTCGAGGACGCCGCCGAGGCCGCGGAGCTCGCCGAGGCCGACTCCGACGAGGACGACGAGCAGGAGGACGACGCTGCCGGTCGCCGCCGTCGCCGCCGCCGGGGAGGCCGCGGCCGCAAGGTGCGCGAGCACGACGAGGCCGACGACCTCGAGGACGCGGGCGACGAGGGGCAGGACGCCTCCGCCGAGCAGGCGCAGCCGGCCGCCGAGGCCGCCGGCGACCAGGACGACGACGAATCCGGCACCTCCCGCCGTCGCCGTCGCCGCCGCCGCAGGGGCGGGGACGAGGGCGAGGCCACCGTCGACGACCCGCCGAACACCGTGGTGCGCATCCGCGCGCCCCGGGCCGGCCGTCCGGTGTCGGTGGACGAGGTGCAGGGCTTCCGCGGCTCCACCCGCCTCGAGGCCAAGAAGCAGCGCCGCCGGGAGGGCCGCGAGCAGGGCCGGCGCCGCCCGCCTGTGATCACCGAGTCGGAGTTCCTGGCCCGCCGCGAGAGCGTCGAGCGGGTCATGGTCGTGCGCCGCCAGGGCGGCCGCACCCAGATCGCGGTGCTGGAGGACGGCGTCCTGGTCGAGCACTACGTCGACCGCGAGGCCAGCCAGTCCTACGTCGGCAACGTCTACCTGGGCAAGGTGCAGAACGTCCTGCCGTCGATGGAGGCCGCCTTCATCGACGTCGGCAAGGGCCGCAACGCCGTCCTGTACGCCGGCGAGGTCAACTTCGACACCGCGGGCCTGGAGGGCCAGCCCAAGCGCATCGAGGCGGCGCTGAAGTCCGGCCAGTCGGTGCTGGTCCAGGTCACCAAGGACCCCATGGGCCACAAGGGCGCCCGTCTGACCAGCCAGATCAGCCTTCCGGGCCGCTACCTGGTCTACGTGCCCGACGGCTCGATGACCGGCATCAGCCGCAAGCTCCCCGACAAGGAGCGCAGCAGGCTCAAGGCCATCCTGAAGAAGGTCATGCCCGAGAACGCCGGCGTGATCGTGCGCACCGCCGCCGAGGGCGCCTCGGAGGACGAGCTCAGCCGCGACGTCGCCCGCCTTTCGGCGCAGTGGGAGAACATCCAGCGCAAGGCCAAGTCGGCCAGCCCGCCGGAGCTGCTGTCCTCCGAGCCCGACCTGACGGTGCGCGTGGTGCGCGATGTGTTCAACGAGGACTTCTCCTCGCTGGTCGTGGCCGGCGACGAGGTGTGGGGCACGGTGGACGAGTACGTCCGCTACGTCGCGCCGCACCTGGCCGACCGCCTCAGCAAGTGGGAGGACGGCGACGTCTTCGCGGCCTACCGCATCGACGAGCAGATCGCCAAGGCGATGGAGCGCAAGGTGTGGCTGCCGAGCGGCGGCTCGCTGGTCATCGACCGCACCGAGGCCATGACCGTGGTCGACGTCAACACCGGCAAGTTCACCGGTCAGGGCGGCAACCTGGAGGAGACGGTCACCAGGAACAACCTGGAGGCCGCCGAGGAGATCGTCCGCCAGCTGAGGCTGCGCGACATCGGCGGCATCATCGTCGTCGACTTCATCGACATGGTGCTCGAGAGCAACCGCGACCTGGTGCTGCGGCGCATGCTCGAGTGCCTGGCCCGCGACCGCACCAAGCACCAGGTGGCCGAGGTCACCTCGCTCGGCCTGGTGCAGATGACCCGCAAGCGGGTCGGCCAGGGCCTGCTGGAGGCCTTCTCGACGCCCTGCGACTGCTGCCACGGCCGCGGGCTGATCGTCTCCACCGAGCCGGTGGAGTCCAAGGCCGTCGAGCCCAGGGCCACCCAGGGCAAGATGGCGGTGGAGAAGGCCGTCGCCGAGAAGCTCGAGAGGGCCTCCTCCGACAAGCTGGTCAAGGAGGGCGGCATCGCGGTCGCCGCGAGCGGTGAGGGCGGTCGTGATAGTGTGACCGATGCCCTTGACGGCTCCGCGGGCGAGGACGGGCAAGCGGCACAGCCTTCCGCCCGGGGGCGGCGACGCTCCCGAAAGGCGACCAGACCGGCAGGGCCGGCCGAATAGGCCGGCAACCCGGCGTACCGTCCGGTTCGACCAGGGCACCAGCAATCCGGTATCCTTGTCAATCGGTGCGTCCGGTGGCGCGCCTAGCTTCGCGCGCCTACCCGGTTCGCCGGTCGTGTGTATTCGACGGGAGCTGGATGCAGAGGCGCAGCGTTCAGCGAGCAATTAGCCAGAAGAAGGGTTCCGCGGTGTACGCGATCGTTCGTTGCGGCGGCAGGCAGCAGAAGGTCTCCGTCGGTGACGTCCTCGAGGTAGACAAGGTCGCCGGTGAGGTCGGCTCCACGGTGTCGCTGGCGCCGGTGCTCGTCGTCAACGACGGCGATGTCACCACCGACGCTGCCACGCTTGGCAAGTTCGAGGTGACCGCCGAGATTCTCGGCGAGACCAAGGGCCCCAAGATCCACATCCTCAAGTACAAGAACAAGACCGGTTACAAGAAGCGCCAGGGTCACCGTCAGCGGTACACCCAGGTGAAGGTCACCGGCATCAACCCCGGGAAGTAGTGGTAGCGAACCATGGCACACAAGAAGGGCGCATCGTCCACCCGGAACGGCCGTGACTCCAACGCCCAGCGGCTCGGGGTCAAGCGTTTCGGCGGGCAGCTCGTCAACGCCGGCGAGATCATCGTCCGCCAGCGCGGCACCCACTTCCACCCGGGCGACAACGTCGGCCGTGGCGGCGACGACACGCTGTTCGCGCTGGTCGCGGGCCACGTGCAGTTCGGCAACAAGCGCGGCCGTCGCGCCGTGAGCATCGTCCCGGCCGCGGAGTAGATCCGCCGGCAGCGAGACACGGGCCGCCGGGCCGCGCGTGAGCGCGGCGGCGGCCGAGACAGAACGTTGATGAGGCGGATCGACTTCTCGATCCGCCTCATCGTCGTGAGGGGGGCTGTATCGGCGCCCGGCGCGGCGGTGAACGGCGCGGGCCGAACGGCCGCGCCGGTGAGAAGGAGTGACGGTGGCGGAGTTCGTGGACCAGGTGGTCCTCTACATCAAGGCCGGTGACGGGGGAAACGGCTGCGCCTCGATCCACCGCGAGAAGTTCAAGCCGCTCGGCGGCCCCGACGGCGGCAACGGCGGCCGCGGGGGCGATGTGATCCTCGAGGTCGATCCCAACACCTCCACCCTGCTCGACTACCACCACCGGCCGCACCGCAAGGCCGCCAACGGCAAGCAGGGCATGGGCGCCAACCGCGACGGCGCCACCGGCGAGGACGTGGTGCTCAAGGTGCCCAACGGCACCGTCGTCAAGGACGCCAAGACCGGCGAGGCGCTGATCGACCTGGTCGGCGCCGGCACGCGGTACGTCGTGGCCCAGGGCGGGCACGGAGGGCTCGGCAACGCCGCGCTGGCCTCGGCCAGGCGCAAGGCCCCCGGGTTCGCGCTGCTCGGCGAGGACGGCGACGAGCGCGAGGTCGTCCTTGAGCTGAAGACGGTCGCCGACGTGGCGCTCGTCGGGTTCCCCAACGCCGGCAAGTCCTCGCTCATCGCGGCCCTCAGCGCCGCCCGTCCCAAGATCGCCGACTATCCGTTCACGACGCTGGTGCCCAACCTCGGCGTCGTCACGGCGGGCGAGACGGTGTTCACCGTCGCCGACGTCCCCGGGCTGATCCCCGGCGCCTCCGAGGGGCGCGGCCTCGGGCACGAGTTCCTGCGCCACGTGGAGCGCTGCTCGACGATCGTCCACGTGCTCGACTGCGCCACCCTGGAGCCCGGCCGCGACCCGCTGACCGACTTCTCGGTGATCGAGGCCGAGCTGGCGGCCTACGGCGAGCTGGACGACCGGCCGCGGCTGGCCGTTCTGAACAAGGTCGACGTGCCCGAGGCGCGCGAGCTGGCCGACATGGTGCGGCCGATGCTCGAGGGCAAGGACCTCAAGGTCTTCGAGATCTCCGCGGCCTCGCACGAGGGCCTGCGCGAGCTGTCGTTCGCGATGGCCGAGATGGTGGCGGCCGCCCGGGCCGCCAAGCCGGTCGAGGAGCCGACGCGCCTGGTCATCCGGCCCAAGCAGTACGGCGACGCCGGGTTCGCCGTCAAGCGCGTCGACGCCAACACCTTCCAGGTCACCGGCGAGAAGCCCGAGCGGTGGATCCGCCAGACCGACTTCAGCAACGACGAGGCGGTCGGCTACCTGTCCGACCGGCTCGAGCGGCTCGGCATCGAGAAGGCCCTGAGCGAGGCCGGCGCCAAGGAGGGGGCGGAGGTCGTCATCGGCCCGATGGAGGGCGGCTACCTGTTCGACTGGCGGCCCACCCTCGACGCCGACGCCGCCCAGGGGCCGCGCGGGTCCGACGACCGCGTCGGGATCGCCGAGGCGGCCAGAAACGAGCGCCGCTCGCAGGACTAGCGGCGCCGCCGCGGCGCCCTAGGGGCACGACCGGCGGCGGGCCCGGCCGGCACCAGTGGAGCGGGCCGTGCCCGCACGAGCGAAGGGGAGCGACCGTGATGGACAGCACCGGCCGGGAGCGGGTGGCGCACGCCTCCCGCCTGGTCGTGAAGGTGGGATCGTCCTCGCTGACGACCCCGCAGGGCACCATCGACGTCGACCGGGTGGACGCGCTGGTCGACGTGCTCGCCGCGCGCGGCGCGGGCGGCGCCCACATCGTGCTGGTGTCCTCCGGCGCCATCGCGGCCGGCCTCGGCCCGCTCGGCCTGTCCGCCCGCCCGCGCGACCTGGCCACCCAGCAGGCCGCCGCCTCGGTCGGGCAGGGCGTGCTGGTCGCCCGCTACACCTCCTCCTTCGCCCGGTACGGCCGCCGCGTCGGGCAGGTGCTGCTCACCGCCGACGACATGATGCGCCGCTCCCACCACCGCAACGCCCAGCGCACGCTGCTGCGGCTGCTGGAGCTCGGCATCGTCCCGGTGGTCAACGAGAACGACACCGTCGCCACCGACGAGATCCGCTTCGGCGACAACGACCGTCTCGCCGCCCTGGTGGCCCACCTCATCCACGCCGACGCGCTGGTGCTGCTGTCCGACGTGGACGCCCTGTACGACGGGGACCCTCGCCAGCCGGGTTCGCGCCGCATCCCGCACGTCCGGGGGGCGGCGGACCTGGAAGGGGTCGAGCTCGGCAGGTCGGGCCGGGTCGGCACCGGCGGCATGATCACCAAGGTCGAGGCCGCGCGCATCGCCACCGGTGCGGGGGTGCCGGTCGTGCTCACCGCCGCCGCCCACGCCGCCCAGGCCCTGGCCGGGGCGGACGTCGGCACCTTCTTCCAGCCCGACGGCCGCTACCCCGGCACCCGTCTGCTCTGGCTGGCGCACGCCACGACCGGGCGCGGCCGCCTGCACCTGGACCCCGGCGCGGTGGAGGCCGTGGTGGGCCGGCGCAAGTCGCTACTGCCCGCCGGGGTGACCCGCGTCGAGGGCGACTTCAGCGCCGGCGACCCGGTCGATCTCTACAGCCCGCACGGCACGCCGGTGGCGCGCGGGCTGGTGAACTTCGACGCCGCGGAGATCCCCGAGCTGCTCGGGCGTTCCACCCGCGAGCTGGCCGCGACTCTCGGCCCCGAGTACGAGCGAGAGCTGATCCACCGCGACGACATCGTCATACTGGACCCCACCACCGAGAGCAGGAGCGCGAGGCATGTCTGAGGCCGATGACTTCCTGAAGGTCGCCCACGCCGCCCGAGAGGCCGCCGCCGAGCTCGCGCCGCTTCCGCGTGCCGCGAAGGACGCCGCTCTGCATGCCGTCGCCGACGCCCTGGTGGACAGGGTCGGCGAGATCGTCGAGGCCAACGCCCTGGACGTCGCCGCCGCGCGCGAGGGCGGCACGACCGAGACCATGATCGACCGCCTGCGGCTGAACGCCGCGCGGGTCGCGGACATCGCTGGCGCGGTGCGCGAGGTGGCCGACCTGCCCGACCCGGTCGGCGAGGTGGTCCGGGGGAACACGCTGCCGAACGGCCTGGAGCTGCGGCAGCTCCGCGTCCCGCTCGGCGTCGTCGGCATCATCTACGAGGGCCGGCCCAACGTGACCGTCGACGCGGCGGCGCTGTGCCTCAAGAGCGGCAACGCCGTGCTGCTGCGCGGCTCGTCCAGCGCCTACCACTCCAACACCGCCCTGGTGCGCGTCATGCAGGACGCTTTGAAGGGCACCGAGGTCCCGGCGGGGGCGGTGCAGCTCGTGCCGGGCACCACCCGCGAGTCGGTCAAGCACCTGATGCGGGCCCGCGGGCTGGTCGACGTCCTGATCCCGCGCGGCGGAGCCTCGCTGATCAACTCGGTGGTGGAGGAGTCCACGGTGCCGGTGATCGAGACCGGCGTCGGCAACTGCCACGTGTACGTGGACGCCGACGCCGACCTCGACCTGGCCATGGAGATCCTGGTCAACGCCAAGGTGCAGCGCCCCTCGGTGTGCAACGCCGCCGAGACGCTGCTGGTGCACGCGGCCGTGGCCGACGCCTTCGTCCCGGCGGCCCTGGCGCGGCTGGCCCAGGAGGGCGTCACCGTGCACGGGGACGAGCGGGTCGCCGCCTACGGCGAGGCCGTCGTGCCCGCCAACGAGGACGACTTCGGGCAGGAGTACCTCTCGCTCGACATCGCCGCGGCGGTGGTGGACACGCTCGAGGACGCCGTCGCGCACATCCGGCGGTACGGCTCGGCGCACACCGACGCGATCGTCACCCGCTCGCAGAAGGCCGCGCGGCGGTTCGTGGCGCTGGTCGACTCGGCGGCGGTGGCGGTGAACGCCTCCACGCGGTTCACCGACGGCGGCGAGTTCGGTTTCGGCGCCGAGATCGGCATCTCGACGCAGAAGCTGCACGCCCGGGGGCCGATGGGGCTGCCCGAGCTGACCTCCACCAAGTGGGTCTACACCGGCGACGGCCACCTGCGCACCTCCGCGGGCACCGTGATCGCCGGTTCCTGACCTAGCGCGGACGGCACGGGGCGTCTCAGTGGGCGCCCGGTGTTGTGGTGACTTCACGTGTTCGGCGTGTCGCCATGGGTGAGCGCGCCTGGGTGGCGGTTGACTGTGGCCATGGGTCTCGTCTTCGCGCTCGGGTACGCCGCCCTGGTCATGGCGGCGGCCGACCAGATCATGCTGTGGCTGGAGCGCCGCGGTCACGTCAACTGGCGGCGCACCGGCAGGAAGGCGCTGTCCACGGTGCCGCGCGTCCGCCTGGACACCCTGCTGGAGGACTCCTCGCCCTCCCGGTGATCTCCGGTTCATGGCGGTCCACGGCTTCATGGTGGTCTGTGGCGCGCGGCGAATTCGAGCAAACTTCAACTACCGCTTCCGGCGCGTCGCCGACGCGCGAGGGCCGTTGGGCGCTATGGTGGCGTTCCCTATGGGTGGACGGCGAGTGGGCGGGCCCGGGAGAGTCGGCCCGTACACCATGGTGGAGCGCCTCGGACGTGGTGGCATGGGCGAGGTCTACCTCGCCATCGGCCGACGCGGGGCGAAGGTCGCCGTCAAGATCCTGCGTGACCCCATCGGAGACGATCCCGACTCCCGATTAAGGCTCGACCGCGAGGTGCGCGCGCTGCGCCGGGTCGAGAGCCCCTACGTCGCCCGCGTGCTGGACGCCGATCTGTCCGGCGACCGGCCCTACCTGGTCATGGAGCACATCGAGGGGGAGACCCTCCTCGACGCGGTGCGGCGGGGCGGCCCCCTGTCGGGTCCGCAGCTCGTCGACCTCGCCCGAGGGCTGGCCACGGCGATCGCGATCATCCACGCCGCGGGGGTCGTCCACCGCGACGTCAAGCCGGCCAACGTGGTGCTCGGCCCCGACGGGCCCGTGCTGATCGACTTCGGCATCGCGCAGGTGTCGGACGCCACCCGGGTCACCATGACCGGCACCTTCCTCGGCACGCCCGGATACTCGGCCCCCGAGGTGTTCGCCGAGGAATCCGTCGGCGAGCCCGCCGACGTCCACTCCTGGGCGGCGACGGTCGCGTTCGCGGCCACCGGGCGCCCGACGTTCGGCCGCGGCACCGTCGAGGCGCAGATGTACGCCGTCCTGAACGGGCGGGCCGACCTGGCGGGCGTGCCCGGCTCCCTGCTGCCGCTGGTGCGCGCCGCGCTGAACCGCGAGCCGGCCAAGCGGCCGACCGCCGCGTTGCTGTCGGACCGGCTGGCTCGCCTGGCCCGCGCGACGGCACCCGCGGCGGGCGGTGCGCACGACGACCCGGCGGCGGGCCGCGTCCGGTCCGACGGCGCGGCGAACGCCCGGGCCAAGGCCGCCGACGCG
>NZ_JBHTCG010000059.1:0-20707 GCF_042665155.1 Sphaerisporangium rhizosphaerae
GGTTACGGCGGTCATAGCGGAAGGGAAACACCCGGTTACATTCCGAACCCGGAAGTTAAGCTTTCCAGCGCCGATGGTACTGCACCGGGGACGGTGTGGGAGAGTAGGACACCGCCGGACAAAACTTGATAGATAGTTATGTGTGTTATGCAAGGTAGGCCATCCACGGTGTGGATGGCCTACCTGCATTTCAGGGCTGCTTCAGCTTCAGACCCCTGGATCGGCTGTTACGACACCTGGCGCCCACCTCGGGACTCCTATCCCGCGGGCCGGCCAAGACCCAGGACCACGACCGGGAGAACCGGCACATCCGTGCCCGCCCGGGACAAGCGAATGGACCCGCCCGGCATACGAGTGGACGGTCCAAGGGTTGCTGCCCACCCCGATCGTCAGTCCGTCAGATACGGCGGTAGTAGGCGGGTGGGACGGCCGGCCGATGGGCGGCGGTGTAGGCGCCGTCGTATGGCGCCCCACCACCAGACGCTCCGCCCTACCCCCACACACCTATCCCCCCAGGCCGACCCGGACCAGGGAAGCCTGCGCAGCGGGGAGGTCGAAGGGAGCCCGTTCGGCATACGCGTGGGTGGTCCGAGGGTTGTTGCCCACCCCGGTCGTCCATCAGACGGGGCGGTAGTGCGGCGGGTACGGGGGGACGTCGACGAACTTGCAGGGCGACTCTCCCCGGGGGTTCTTGGGCGACGAACGTGCGGGGCGACTCTAGCGACTCGCCCCGGGGGTTCTTGGGCACTGTTGCCGGCCGGCTTCCTGCCAGGGGGACACTCCGCCACTCGGCCTCCTGCTGCCAGCCGGCTTGGCAAGATCGGTGCCGATGCCGAACTCACGGGGAGTCAGGCTGCGCCGCCAGTGGCCGGTGAGCGAGCAGTCCTTGCTCGGCGGCGTACGCTTCGAGGCGGTCCGCCAGTTCGTGCGGGCGGCTCAGCGCAGGGGTGTGCCCACCGTCGATCTCGTCGGGGATGATTCCCAGGCGCTCCTGGGCGACGCGGCGAAGAAAAGCAGCCGGGAACATGCGGTCGTCACGACAGATCAAAACGCGTGTGGGGACATCTGGCCAGGCTCGCAGTGGCGAAGGTTCCCCCATCCGAACCTCGGACTGGGCGCGCGCCCGCTTCAGCGCCTCAGCGGCCAGTTCCGGCGGAACATCCTGGTAGAACAGGGCGATGGCATCGTCGTAGTGGTCCCGCGCCTCCTCCTCGTATCTCGTGCGGGCCGAGTAACCGGCGGGCGCCTCCGCCGGCGCGGGGATCATGGGTGCGACCAGGACGAGGAGCCGCGCCGCCACGCGGTCGCAGACGAGCGGGGCCGTGAAGCCGCCGAACGACTGCGCGACGATGATCAGATCGGTCCGGTCGCCGATCGCGCCGACCACGGCATCGGCGTACTCGGGCAGGCCGGCCGAGTCGTCGTCGCATGGAAGATCCGGCGAGATGGCGTCATGGCCTCGCGCATGCAGTTCGGCTTCCACCAGGTGCCAGTACCAGCCGACATCGCCAGCGCCGTGGATCAAGACAAATGTGGCCATCATGCCACCTTCCAGTGCTCACATCCCGATCCAGGCGACGAGCTGCCATCTGGCTCCGGGAAGATCGACGGGTGGACCGCAATCGCCGTTCGTGGCTGAGGTTAGGCGACGGGGCTGACATTCTCGGCGGCGTCACCAGGCCGGCTGATCTCACCAGGCCGCCCATCTCATGAGTCCCGCTGTGTCCTCGATCTCGGCTGTGTTCTCGATCGTGGCTGTGTCCTCGATCCTGCGGGCAGCGGTTGGCCGGTGTCACTGCATCGCCCAGTGTCACTGCATCGCCCAGGGTCACTGCATCGACCGGTGTCACGAGTCGGTCGGTTCACGAGTCGGTCGGCGCCGGCGGCGGGTTGCCGGAGTGGGGAGGCGGTCACCATGGACATTGGTGGCCCGGTGGTCCCGGTGAACATCTGGTGACGGCTTGGTCTGTTCGGTTCGCAGTCTCGTGGTGGCATGGAGGAGCTCGGCGGGGGCCGACGGGACGGTGAGGGTGGCTAGGGGATGTCGAGGGTGCCGGACCAGATGGTGATGGCGCTGCCGCTGAGTTCGAGGTGGTCGTCGTCGCGAAGAGTGGTGTGGACGATGCCGCCACGTTGCGATAGTTGTGCGCCTACAAGTGACTTTTCGCCGATTTTTCCCGACCAGTACGGGCCGAGCATGCAGTGCGCCGAACCGGTTACCGGGTCCTCCGGGACGCCGGCCGCGGGGGCGAAGAACCGGGAAACGTAGTCGACGCCGCCCGAGGCGTCCGTCGCTCTGGCGGTGACACAGACGGCCCGCGCGTTCAGAGTCGCGAGCGCGTCGATGTCGGGGGTCAAACTGCGTACGACCTGCTCGGACTCCACCACGGCGAGGATGTCGAAGGGGCCCGTCCCGACCCAGACGACCGGCACTCCGAGGGCCTCCACCAGGCCGTCCGGAGTGGAGATCTCGGTGGGCATGTAAGCCGGGAAATCCATCGAAATACGACCGTGATCAAGAAGTTTGGTGGTCAGGATTCCGCTTCTCGTCGAAAACTCGAGCGGTCCTGACGCCGCCCCTGTCGAATACAGGACATGTGCGGCCGCCAGGGTGGCGTGGCCGCACAATGCCACCTCGACGGTAGGGGTGAACCATCGCAGAGAGAGGGGCCGGCCGTCGCCCTGCCCGAGGACGAAGGCCGTCTCGGAGTGTCGCATCTCGCTGGCCAGGGCCTGCATCCACTCGTCGGATCTCCCAGAGTCCAGCAGGCAGACGGCCGCCGGGTTACCCTTGAACGGCTGATCGGTGAACGAATCGACGGTGAAGATACGCATGCTCTCGACCCTATCCACCCCCAGATAACCGGTCGATACGGGAGCGAAAGCCGGGCAAAATCAAAAGCACATGGGCGTGTCGCGCCGCCCCAGGCGGCACGTCGGTTACGGTCATTTGTGTCGGGGCACGGCGAATGTGGCCGGTTCTCGCGGAAAGGACAGCCGATGGGGGCAGTGCGCAGGGTGGTGAGCTACCTTGGCATGGGCGATGGGGATCAGTACGACGAGCCCTACGACTATGACGAGTACGAGGATGAGTGGATGCCCGCGTCGGAACGGGCCGCCAGGCGCTGGGGGTCGGGTGGGGACCCCGCGCGGATTGTCATGATCCGTCCGCGGAAGTACTCCGACGCGCTTCTCGTGGGGCAGCACTTCAGGGAGGGGCAGGCGGTGATCATGGACGTCGCCGGGATGTCCATGGCCGAGGCGACGCGGATGGTCGACTTCGCCGCCGGCCTGACATACGGCTGTGAGGGGCGCATCGAGCGCATCGCCGACAAGGTGTTCCTTCTTGCCCCCGCCGACGTTGAGATCAGCACGACGTGACCGGCAGCGGCCATGACGACCACCTGACCGTCGTCGGGTGTGATGATCACTGGCGCGCCGCCGGTCATGGCGACCACTTCGCTGTCATCGAAGGTGACGACTCCCTGGCCCTCACTGGCCGTGGTGGCCATTCGACCGCCGCCTCACGTTGTGGCGGTCGCGTGGCCGCCGCTGAGCATGACGACGACCTGGCCGTCATCGAGTGTGACGATCACTTGGTGGCCATCGGCCATGGCGACCTTCTGGCGACCTCCGAGCAGGCGACCTCCGGGCCGACATCGGCTGTTTGACCGCCGGTGCGTCATATGTCCGCGTGACCCTCAGCGCCCCTCAGGGGCAATGACGATCAGCGACCCTCAGGGGCGGTGGTCGGTGGCTACCGCTGGGCCTCTGCGGAGGAGGCGGCTGAGGGCGGTGAGGTTCTCGGACGCCTTGTCGGCCCGTTCGCCGGCCTCTCGGGCGTAGTCGTGGAGCGCCCACATGGCCGCCTCGGCCTGCTCGCGCAGTTGGGTGATCTCGGTTTCGACGCGACGTGCCTCGGCCTGTTCCCGGACGCTGCGGCGCCACAGGATGTAGCCGGCCACCCCTCCGAGAACGAGCCCGGCTACGGCGAACAGCTCCGAGACGGTGAAGGCGAGCACGACCGCCACGATGGGCAGCAGGGCGGGCGCGTACACCAGCCAGCGTCCCGACAGGCGTGCCGCTCCTTCGGCCCTGATCTTCGCTTCGGCGGCGGCGAGGGTGGCCTCGTCGGCGCCCTCGGGCCTGAGGATGACGTCATGCCCGTGGATCGGCACGATGATCTCGTCGGGCGGCGTCACGCGGGTCGCCTGAGCCAGGTCTTCGGCGGCGGCTCGTACGACGGGCGCGGCGACATGGAAGGCGATCGCCGCGAGGTGCGGGTCGGAGCCCGACCGTACGTCCTCCAGAAGGTGACTCGTCAGCGAACCGAGCGGGCCCGGATCCTCGAAGCCGATGAGAGCTCGCAGGACGGTCACCGGCTCGGTGTCCGGCCAGGGGCCGGGACGGTCTGGCCGGGGAGTGGCCGCCGGGCGCGTCGCGGTGATCTCGGTGCACCGTTCGAGCAGCCGGGCCAGCCGCGCCGCGGCCTGGACAGGCCCCGTCAGCTCCGAGACCTCGGCCAGCGCGGGAAGGGCCGAGAGCGCCGGTGACTCCGCCAGAGCCTGTGCCACGGCCTCCGGCGAAGCCGCCACGGCCTGCGATGGCGTTGACGCCGCCGAGGACCCCGCGGGCGAAGCCGATGCGGTGCCGGTTGGAGCCGATGCGGTATCGCTTGACGGGGATGTGGTGCCGCTTGGAGGGGATGCGGGAGAGACCGAGGGCGAAGCCGCGTCGGTCGAAGGCGATGTCGCGGTGCTCGGAGGTGGTGCGGCATCGCTCGACGGGGATGCCGCGCTGCTCTGAGGAGATGGGGTGCCGTTTGGAGCGGGTGTCGCGTTGGTGGGCGTAGGCGAGGCGGCGCCGTTCGGCGGCGATCCCGTGCCGGCCGAGGTGGATGAGGGGGCGGTGGCCGCCGGAGGCGGGTCGCCGGGGACCAGGGCGGTCAGCCAGCGGTCGGGCTCGGCCGTGGAGGACACGGCGGCGGCGTCCAGCTTGCGGAGGACGAAGATCTTTCCGGCCGGTCCGTAGGCGCCGCGCGCGGCGGCCATCCACAGGGCCCGCTGGCCGGGTTCGACAGGGCGGTCGGTGGACAGTTCGCCGAAGGCGGTGCCCAGCCATGAGGCATGGATGCGGTCGCCGTGCCCGCTGACGGCGAGGGACAGGCACAGGAACAGCGCGGTGTTGGCCTGATCGAGCTGAGCGGCCCGGGTGAGGGGGTCCAGCGCGTCCTCACCGGACAGGATCAGAAGAAGCGCCTCGATGGCGGGGGCCAGCCAGTGACCGCGGACGTCCAGGACGCTGGGAGGCGCGGGAGGCGCGGTGCCGTCGGCGGCGAGCTGGGTGATCAGCGCCTCGGCGTACCGTTGCAAGTCGGAGAGGTCGCCGTCGTGGTGCTGCGACTCGGAGAGCTCGCCGTCGTGGTGGTGCGGCCGGTTGGGGGCGCCGCCGTGGTGCTGTGTCTCGGAGAGGGCGACACCGTGGTCAGCTGCTTCGGAGAGGTCGACACGGCGGCCGGGTGCCTCGGAGAGGTCGCCGTCGTGGTCGGGTGGCTCGGTGATCGACCCTTGAGGTTCTCCGTTGTGCTGCTGTGGGTGCTCAGCGTCCGCGGCCCGAGGGAGGTCGGGGTTCGCGGTCAGATCCATGCTCAAAGCGGGCAACTCCCCGAAGGCGTGAGGAAGGCCCCCGGAGGCGAGGGTTCGGCGGGCACTCCCATGACCGCGCCCAGGTTAGTTCTTCCAGCCCAGCCATGCCTGGCGGCACGCCGACACACGTGAGTAACTTGATGCCGTCATGTCGGTCGATGCCCGGCGGCCCGCCGGCACATTGCCCCCCGGCCGCGCCGACCTGGGCGTCGGCCCGTACGAGTCGCACGGCCCGTACGAGTCGCACGGCCCGTACGAGTCGCACGGGCCGGAGGAGTCGTCCGGGCCCACGTCGATGGGCGGGGGGAAGCCGATGGGCGGGGGAAGGGGCGGCGGTTACATGCGCTCGGGGATCGGCACGCCCAGGAGGGTAAGGCCGGTCTCCAGGACGCGGAGGGTGAGGGCGCACAGGGCCAGGCGGGAGGCGCGGGTGGCGGGGGGGACGTCGTCGCGCAGGACCGGGCACTTCTCGTAGAAGCCGGTGAAGGCGCTCGCGGTCTCGAAGAGGTAGGCGCAGACCCGGTGCGGCTCGGCCAGGGCGGCGGCGTTCTCGATCACCGAACCGAAGCCGAGAAGCTGGAGCGCGAGCTCACGCTCCGCCGGCTCGCCGAGGAGGATGGGCCCGGCGACGGTGGCGGGGTCGACGCCGCCCTTGCGGAAGATCGACCGGATGCGCGCCGTGGCGTACTGCATGTACGGACCGGTGTTGCCTGTGAAGGACAGCATGCGGTCGAAGTCGAAGATGTACTCGCTGTCGTGGCTGACCGACAGGTCGGCGTACTTGACCGCGCCGATGCCGACGGCCCGCGCGATCTCGGCGCGGGTCGCCTCGTCGTACCCCCGCTCGGCGATGGCGGCGGAGGCCCGCTCGACCGCCTCGTCGAGGAGGTCGGTGAGCTTGACCGACTCGCCGCTGCGGGTGCGGAACCGGCGGCCGTCGGCGCCGAGCATCATGCCGATCTGGATGTGCTCGGCGGAGACGTCGTCGGTCAGGTAGCCGGCCATGCGGGCGGCGGCGAAGACCATCTGGAAGTGCAGCGACTGGTCGGCGCCCACCACGTACAGGATGCGGTCGGTCTTGAGGTCGCGGACGCGGTAGCGGACGGCGGCCATGTCGGTCGTCGCGTAGCCGTACCCGCCGTCGCTCTTACGGATGATCAAGGGCAACGGCTTGTCGTCGCTGCCCGTGAAACCCGGCGGGAAGACGCAGAGGGCGCCCTCGCTCATCACGGCCACCCCGGACGCCTCGAGATCGGCGCAGATCTCGGCGAGCATCGGGTTGTACATGCTCTCGCCGGCGATGTCGTCGTCGGTGAGGGTGACGCCCAGCGTGTCGTAGACCTTGTTGAAGTAGCGGATCGTGGCGTCCATGAACAGGTGCCACAGCCGCATGGTCTCGGGGTCGCCGCCCTGCAGGGTGGCCACCCGCCGCCGCGAGCGCTCTTTGAACTCGGGGTCGGAGTCGAACTTGGCCCGGGCCGCCTGGTAGTACTCGTTGGTCTCGCCGGCCTGCAGCTGGGCGATGGCATTGGCCTCGCCGATGTCGAGCAGGTGCTCGATGAGCAGGCCGAACTGCGTGCCCCAGTCGCCCAGGTGGTTCTGCCGGACGACATGGTTGCCGAGGTGCTCGAGCATGCGCACGAGGGAGTCGCCCACGATGGTGGTGCGCAGGTGGCCGACGTGCATCTCTTTGGCGGCGTTCGGTGCGGAGTAGTCGACGATGACGGTCGCCGGCGGCGTGCTCAGCCCCACCCCGTTGCGCGGGTCTTCCAGGATGTGCAGGGCCTGGGCGGCGACCCACTCGTCGTTGAGCGTGATGTTGAGGAAGCCGGGGCCGCTGACCTCGACCGTGGAGAAGACGTCGCCGGCGTCCAGGGCGTCGGCGATGGCCTGGGCGACCTCCCGCGGCGCGCGTCGCAGCCGCTTGGCCAGGCTCAGTGCCACGTTCGCCTGGTAGTCGGCGAACTGGGAGGGCCGGATCAGCGGGTCGGCGCCTGCGTACTCCGGGCCGAAGGCGGCGCCCAGCGCCCGCTGGACCCTTTCGGTGAGCACGAGCTGCGGGTCGGTCATGCCACAAGGATATCCGCTGATCATCCGCCGCCGAGAATGGATATCCGGCCCTGTGGACGAGTCGGACGGGTCCCGGTCTGTGGACGGTCCCTGCTGCTTCCCCTTCCGTTGGTGGGCCACTGTGCGGATCTCTCCCTGCGGATCCCCCGTCTCTCGAGAATCCGCCCCCGCGGGTGGTTCTCCGATCTCTGAAACCCTCCTGTGGACGGACCGCCCCTGTGGACGACCGGCACCCGGCGAACGGCTCTCCCTCGCGGGGAGAGGTCACCAGCGGCGGTGGGAGCGTTGGGTGGTGGCGATGCGGTCGCCGACGCGGGGGACGGTGCCCTGGCGGGCGAGCGTGGCGGCGAGGACGCAGGCCGCGGCGATGCCCTTGGCCGTCGAGGAGCCGTGGGCGATCACCACGGTGCCGTTGAGTCCGAGCAGCACCGCGCCTCCGTAAGCCTCGGGGTCCAGCCGTTTGCGCAGGTCGCGGAGCCGGCCGCGCTGGAGGGCCGCGGCCAGGCGGGAGATCCGGCCGCCTTCGAGGGTCTCGCGCAGCTCGCTGAAGGCGTACCGGACCGCGCCCTCCATCGTCTTGAGCGCCACGTTGCCGGTGAAGCCGTCGGTGACGATGACGTCCACCTCGCCGCCCAGCAGGTCGTGGCCCTCCACGTTCCCGGTGAAGTTCATGCCGGGGACGGCGGTGAGCAGCTCGTGGGCGCGTTTGGTGAGCTTGTTGCCCTTACCCGGCTCGCCGCCGATCGTGAGCAGCCCGACGCGCGGTGAGGTCAGGCCCAGCGCGGTCTCGGCGTACGCGACGCCGAGGTGGGCGAACTGCACGAGGATCTCGGGCTTGGCGTCGGCGGTGGCTCCGGCGTCCAGGAGCACGGTGGGGTGGGGGCGGGTCGGCAGCGGGACGGCGATCGCCGGCCGCAGCACCCCCTGCTGCGCCCGCAGCCGCAGCTTCCCGGTGGCCACCACGCCCGCCGTCGAGCCGGCGGACACGACCGCCGAGGCGTCGCCGCGCCGGACCAGATGGCAGGCGAGGGCGATGCTGGACCGGGGCCGGCGCAGGCTGGCCAGGGCGCCCTCGTCCATGGTGAGGGCCTCCTCGGCCCGCACGATGGGGATCTCGCCGACGGCGTCGTGCTCGGCGAGGGTCTCGGCGATCGGCCGGGGCGCGCCGACCAGGACGACGGGCACGCCGTGTTCGCGTACGGCCCGCACGGCCCCGGCCACGATCTCGCCGGGGGCGTTGTCGCCTCCCATGGCGTCAAGGGCTATCGGCGCAATGCCGTCCAAGCGGTCACCTCGCGCGGAATGAGTGTGTGTCCCGCATCGTAGGTGGCCACGCGGGGTGGTCGGCCACCGCCCACCGGTCGTCGCGCCGGCGCCGACGACCTGCGCCGGTCAGCTGTCGCGCCAGGGCCAGTGCCACTGGGCTTCGCGGGAGACCACGACCTTGCCGAACATGGCGCGGCCGGTCACGCGGATGAGCGGAGCGTCGGGATCGCCGCCGTGGCCGCCGTCGGAGGCGCCGCCCTGCGCGCCGCCGGAGACGTGGCGCTTGGAGAACACGGCGCTGCCCTCGTCGATGACCCGGGCGTTGGCGGGGACCCGGACGATCAGCTTGCCGCAGAAGGAGTTGAGTTCGAGGGTGACCTCGCGCCCGGGCAGGACGGCGTCGGTGAGGTCGATGATCAGTGCTCCGAAGGTCGAGCGGAGCGTGGTGTGCCGCCCGGCGACCCACCGGCCGCTCCGGATGACCTTGCTGAAGACGGCGGCGACCTCCTGCTGCTCGGCGCTGAAGCCCGAGGAGGACGAGCCGAGCGTGGACGGCAGGTCGCGGGTGAGGGGGACCAGGTCGCCGACGGTGACGGCCGTGTAGGCGGCCTCCAGCCGGTCGGCGTGCTCGACGCTGGTGAGGCGGCCGGTGGCCAGTCCCTCACCGAGGACCGCGGCGACGCGGTCGCGGTCGGCGTCCGATGCGCGCTGTGCGGTGTCGCCTGACTCGAAAGGCGTAAGGGAGCTCACTCGGCCAGCGTAGCCCAACTCAAGATATGTCGCGATATCCGGAAGGTTTTACCGAGGCTTTTCGGTCGGACGGAACCAGGCCGACACGTTGGCGCGTCCGTACAGAAAAGCGTAAGACGCTCAACAGGCGCATCAGGTTTACCGGAGATCCCCAAAGAGAGGAAAATCTCGAGTGACCCTGACACAGACCGGTACACGCGGGTTCAAGGCCTACACGGCGAAACATCTGGATGATCTGCTCAAACGTGGCCACCTCAACGCCGAGACCCGGCTGCGCGTTCGCGCGGTGGCGACCGTGTTGCCCTTCCGGGTCAACCCCTACGTCGTCGACGAGCTGATCGACTGGTCGGACATCCCCGACGACCCGATCTACCGGCTGGTCTTCCCCCAGGAGGACATGCTGCCCTCCGACGAGGTGTCGCGCATCGCCGCGCTGCTGCGGTCGGAGGCTCCCCGGGACGAGCTCCAGGCGACCGTCCGCGCCGTCCGCATGCGGATGAACCCGCACCCGGCCGGGCAGATGGAGCTCAACATGCCCCGGGTCGGCGGCGAACCGGTGGCCGGCATGCAGCACAAATATCCCGAGACCGTGCTGTTCTTCCCCAAGCAGGGGCAGACCTGCCATGCGTACTGCACCTACTGTTTCCGCTGGGCCCAGTTCGTCGGCGAGCCTGATCTGAAGATGGCCTCCGACGACGCCCAGGCGCTGGTCCGCCACGTTCGCGAGCACCCGGAGATCACCAGCGTCCTGTTCACGGGCGGCGATCCGATGATCATGAGTGCCGCCGTGCTGAGGCGGTACGTCGAGCCGCTGCTGGGGCTCGAGCAACTGGAGTCCATCCGCGTCGGCACCAAGTCACTGGCGTACTGGCCGGGCCGCTTCGTGACCGACCCGGACGCGGCCGACACCCTGCGCCTGTTCTCCTCGGTGGCCGAGTCGGGCAAGAACCTGGCGTTCATGGCGCACTTCTCCCACCCGCGCGAGATGGAGTCGCCGCTCGTGCAGACGGCCGTGCGGGCGATCAGGGACGCCGGCGCGGTGATCCGCACGCAGGCGCCGCTCATCCGCACCGTGAACGACGAACCGGGCATCTGGGCCGAGATGTGGCGCAGGCAGCACGCGCTGGGCATGGTGCCCTACTACATGTTCGTCGAGCGCGACACCGGCCCGCAGGACTACTTCGCGGTGCCGCTGGCGCGCGGGTACGAGATCTTCCGGGACGCCTACACGCAGGTGTCGGGCCTGTGCCGCACGGTGCGGGGGCCGTCCATGTCCGCGACGCCCGGCAAGGTCTGCGTCGACGGCGTCGCGGAGGTCGCCGGCACGCGCGTCTTCGTCCTGCACCTCATCCAGGCCCGTGACCCGGCGCTCGCCGGGCGGCCGTTCTTCGCGCACTACGACCCCGAGGCGGTGTGGCTGAGCGACCTGCGCCCGGCCTTCGCCGACCGGTTCCCGTTCGAGACGGAGCCGGCGGCCGGCGCCCTATCGGCCCTTGAGGAGCCGCCGCCGCGCTGACCGCCCCCGCGGACGCGCGTGACGCGGAACGGCCGGCGCCCCGGGTGGGGCGCCGGCCGCTCGCGGTCTACGGGCGGACGTCTGCGAACCGACGTCTTCGCGACGGGGGGCGTTCTCGAACAGCGGCCTTTCGAACAGAAGCCTTGGGTGGCCTCCGCCGAACGCATCTCGTTCGACCGGATCTGTCGGATCTCGTGCGACCGGATCTGTTCGGATATCCGGACATATGGGGAAGCGCTGGGTTCGGCGGGCGGATCGGTCTCGGTTGTCGGCCGCCAGGCGGCGGATATGCGGATATCAGGCGTCGGACGCCGGAGCGCGCACGTACGTGCGGCGGGCGATCTGGGCCTGAAGTCGGGCCATCTGCCAGTGCAGCTCGATGAGCTGCTCGGCGAGCAGGCCCCGCGGAATGTCCGACGGGTCTTCGGCGGACAGGTTATCGATCGCGTTCGCCAGCTCTCGCACCCCGCACCCCCACTCCATCACGGTTTCCCTCGGCTCGAATCTTCGTTCGAATCATAGTGGAATCGCGTGCGGGGTGTCAGCAGATTCACCGGGCGTGTCCGGACTTCTGTACGGTCTAGCCGCGTCCGTACCGGTACGCGCGCGGGGCCACTCCGGCGCCGTCAGACCCTGTGGAGCCGTCGGGCCCCCAGAGTCGTCAGGCCCCCTGGAACCGTCAGGTCTCGTAGACCGGAGCGATGTAGCCGCGCGCCAGCGTGTTGGCCACGATGGTGAAGCCCACGACGGCCGGCGAGGCGTCCTCGCCGACCCCGAGCTTGTCCACGCCCAGGGCGTGCACGGCGAACAGGTAGCGGTGCGGCACGCCGGGCGGCGGGGCGGCGCCGCCGTACTCGCGCAGGCCGTAGTCGTTGCGACCGTGGACGGCGCCCTCGGGAAGGCCCTTGTTCTCCCCGCCGCCCGCGCCCGCCGGCAGCTCGGTGACGCTCGCGGGGATGTCGAACAGCAGCCAGTGCCAGAAGCCGCTGGTCGTGGGCGCGTCGGGGTCGTAGCAGGTGACGGCGAAGCTCTTGGTGCCCTCGGGCGCGCCCGACCAGCGCAGGTGCGGCGAGATGTTCTGCCCTGACATGCCCCAGTCGTCGAACACGTGGTCGTCGGACAGGCGCTCGCCGTCGCGCACGTCGTCGCTCTCGACGGTCAGCGCGGGGACCTCGGGCAAGAAGTCATAGGGGATCGGTGGCTGGTTGGCCACGATGGACCTCCGAAGGAAGGACGTTCCGGACCTCCCCATCTTGCCCTCTGAGACGGCCCTCAGACGATCGGCGGGCGCCGCGCCTGGAGGAAGGGCCGGAAAGCCGTGAAGGCGCCCTCACGAGGCCGTGAGGGCGCCTTCACGCGGGATCGACCGGCCGGCCGGTCAGGAGTTGTAGGCGGCGAGCACCGTCGCGGGGTCGCCGTCCATCTTGATCTTGCCCTTGTGCAGCCAGATGACGCGGTTGCAGGTCTCCTCGATCACGTCGAGGTTGTGGGCGACGAGGAAGACCGTGCCGGCCTCTTCGCGCATCTGGTGGATGCGCTCCTGGCTCTTGCGCTTGAAGTCGCGGTCGCCGGTGGCGAGCGCCTCGTCGATGAGCAGGACGTTGTGGCTCTTGGCCGAGGCGATGGCGAAGCGCAGCCGCGCGCCCATGCCGGAGGAGTAGGTCGACATGGGGAACTGGACGAACTCGCCGATGCCGGAGAACTCGACGATCTCGTCGTACCTCTCCTTGACCTGTGCGGGCGTCATGCCCATCGCGTAGCAGCCGAGCACGATGTTGCGCTCGCCGGTGAGCTCTTTCATCAGCGCGGCGTTGACGCCGAGCAGCGACGGCTGGCCGTTGGTGTAGACCGAGCCCTTGTGCGGCGGCAGCAGGCCGGCGATGGCCCGCAGCAGCGTGGACTTGCCCGATCCGTTGCGGCCGATGATGCCGATGGCGTCGCCGTGCCGGGCGACGAAGGACACGCCCTTGACGGCGTGGACCTCCTTCATCTGCGGCCGGCCCTGGCGGCGGATGAGCCGCATGAGGGCGTTGGCGGCGTTGCCCTTCTCGGCGTCGCTCGCCGCGCCGTACACGCGGTAGACGATGTGCAGGTCGTCGACGACGACGGTGGGCGTGCCGGGCTCGCGCTCGGGCGCGCTCGCGGGGGCGGGCTGGGGCGCCTCGTCCTGGGGGTGGGCCATCTGGGACGGCTCCTTGGTCAGCTCAGCCACGGCCATACCTCTCCTCGGCCCGCCAGAAGTACCAGAAGCCGCCGATCAGTGCGACCGCGGCCCAGAAGCCAGCGTATAGCCACAGTTGGGGCAGGGTGCTGTGCGGGAACTGGTGCACCTGCAGGTCATGGCCGTAGCTGCGCAGCAGCAGGTGGCGCATCAGGTCGATGAAGACCGAAGGAGGGTTGAACTCCAGCAGGAAGCGCGCCCACTCGGGGCTGCCCTTCATCTTGGCCGGGATGCTGTAGAACACGCCCGAGGTGTACAGCCAGGTGCGCAGGATGAACGGGAGCAACTGGTTCATGTCGCGGACGAATGCTCCGACGCGTGCGAGGAGCAGGCTTACCCCGACATTGAAGATCGTCTGCAGCAGCAGAGCGAAGGGGATCAGCAGCCAGGCCCAGGTCAGTGGCTCGCCCGTGACGAGCACGATGACGAACAGCACGCCCATCGAGATGGCGAGCTGCTGGAACTCCTGGATCGTGTAGGCCAGAGGGAGCGCGGCGCGGGGGAAGTGCAGCGCCCGGATGAGCGAGAGGTTCCCCGAGATGGACTTGGCGCCGCCGGTGATCGACCGCTGGGTGTAGGAGTAGACGAACACACCGGTGATCAGGAAGGCGGTGTAGTTCGTGAGGTCCTTCTTCTGCCCCAGGATCACGCCGAACATGAGGAAGTAGACCCCGGCGTTCAGCAGCGGCGTCAGCACCTGCCAAAGCTGGCCCAGCGCCGAGTCGGAATACTTCGAGACGTTACGCGACGTGGCGTACGTGAGGACGAAGTGCCGCCTGTCCCACAGTTGGCGCAGGTAGACGGGCAGACTGGGACGCGCGATGGCGCGTCGCAACCCGTGGCGCTCGGCGAGCGCGGACAGCGATTCCTTCCCGTTGGGAGAGGTGCCGCCCGCCCGGTCGCCCGCCCGGGAGTCCGCTACAGCGGATTCCGGCTGACTCATGGGATGGACTCTATTGGATACCGGTGAATGAGATGCCTACGGTCCCACTTGATCGCTCTTGAGCGTAAGCCGTCCGCCGAGGCGGCGCCGATCATGGCCGCGGGGCCGTGTCATCGCAGCTCGGTACCTGAGATGGCCGAAAGCGGCCACCCGGCCTGGATGTGCGATCACATCCAGGCCTGTGTACCTTGGTGACTGCTTTATGCCGTATCAGGGCATTATTGACAGCCTAGTTGGTATGCGTGTGACGTCCGTCAGGGGCACGTGTGACCGAACTGCAATGCGCCAGAGACTCGCTGGTGAGAAGTAGTGAGGAATGCTCGCGGTCGTCTGGCAGGGCGTCAACTGATTTGACCGTGTCCGCGAACTCCAGGGATCGATCCCCTGGGAGGCGTGCCCGACATGAGCGGCTCAGTCCTAACGCCCACCTTAGAGGGAGGATTAATCCACGATGCGTGTGACCAAGGGCGCACAGATCGTCGCCGGGACCGCACTGCTGGCGCTCGCGGTTGCGGCGTGCGGCGGCAGCGGCGGCAGCACCGGTACCAGCTCCAGCGCCGCAGGCAACGCAGGCGCGGTCAGGGTCGAGATCGCTGAACCGCAGCACGACCTCATCCCGGGCAACACCACCGAGACCAGCGGCGCCGAAGTGCTGAACGCACTCTTCGTCGGCCTCGTCGACTACGACGCGGACAAGAAGCCGTACAACCGCGTCGCCGAGTCCATCGAGTCGCCGGACTCCACCACGTGGACGATCAAGCTCAAGGACGGGTACAAGTGGCACAACGGTGAGCCCGTCACCGCCCAGAACTTCGTCGACTCCTGGAACTTCACCGCCAACGGCGCCAACGCCCAGGAGGGCAACTACTTCTTCGGCAGCATCGTCGGCTACGACGAGCTGAACCCGGGCGAGGGCAAGACCCCCACCGCCACCGCCCTGAAGGGCCTGAAGGTCGTCGACGACAAGACCTTCACCGTCGAGCTGAAGAACCCCTTCTCCGGTTTCCCGACGATGCTGGGCTACACGGCGTTCTACCCCCTCCCCAAGGCGGCGTTCGAGGGCGAAGGCAAGCTCAAGGCCGACTTCGGCGGCAACCCGATCGGCAACGGCCCCTTCAAGATCTCCAAGCCCTGGAAGCGCGGCACGGACCAGACCATCTCCCTGGTCCGCGACGACAACTTCAAGGAGGGCAAGGCCAAGATCGACGCGGTCGACTTCAAGATCTACACCGACCTGAGCACCGCGTTCAACGACCTGCGCGCCGGCAACCTGGACATCATGGACCAGCTGCCGCCGGAGGCCATCTCCACCGCCAAGCAGGAGTTCGGCGACCGCTACATCGAGCAGCCGTCGTCGGGCATCGGCTACATCGGCTTCCCGATCAAGAGCGGCGGCGACTACGCCAAGAACGCCGACATCCGCAAGGCCATCTCCATGGCGATCGACCGCAAGACGATCACCGAGACGGTCTTCTCCGGCACCCGCGTCCCGGCCGACGACTTCATCAGCCCGGTCGTCTCCGGCTACCGCCAGGGCGCCTGCGGCGAGGCCTGCACCTACGACCCCGCCAAGGCCAAGGCCCTGTTCGAGCAGGCCGGCGGGCCGAAGGCCGGCACCATCGAGATCGGCTACAACGGTGACGGCGGCCACAAGGAGTGGATCGAGGCCGTCGCCAACAACCTGCGCACCAACCTCGGCGCCGAGGTGACGCCGAAGCCGGTCGAGAAGTTCGCCACGATCCTCGAGGACCTGGGCAACAAGAAGTGGCCGGGCGCCTTCCGCATGGCGTGGATCATGGACTACCCGTCCCCGGAGAACTACCTGCGTCCGCAGTTCGGCTCGGGCGGCAGCTCGAACTACTCGGGCTACAAGAGCAAGGAGTTCGACGACCTGGTGACCCAGGGCGACGCGGCCAAGACCCTCGACGAGGGCGTCAAGTTCTACCAGCAGGCCGATGACCTGGTGCTCAAGGAGCTCCCGTACATCCCTGTGTACTTCTACCAGACGAACGGCGCATACTCGCAGCACGTGAAGAACGTCAAGATCGACCCGTTCGAGCGGATCGACCTGTTCAACGTCGAGAAGGCCTGACGTCAACCACTCCGGGTGGTTGGGTACCCTGAACCACCCGGAGTGGGCGACACCCACGAGGGCAGCTCTGTTGGTTGCGGCGGGCTGCCCTTTGTAATGATCGGGAGACTAGATGGGCCGCTACGTCATCAGGCGCCTTCTCCAGGCGATCCCTGTGCTGTTGGGCACCACATTCCTCATCTTCGCCATCGTCTACGCGCTTCCGGGTGACCCCCTCCAGGCGCTGGCGGGCGAAAAACGCGTGGACCCGGTGTTCGCGGCGGCACTCCGGGAGCAATTCCACCTCAACGACCCCCTCATCGTGCGGTATGGCTACTACATCCGCGACATTCTGAGCGGGAACTTCGGCACCACCTTCCGAGGGTTGCCGGTCTCGACCATCTTCGAGGGCAAGTTCCAGGTCACCCTCCAGTTGTCGGTCACCGCCCTGATCTTCGAGGCGATCATCGGCGTCGGCCTCGGCCTGTGGGCGGCGCTGCGCCGCGGCAGGTGGGAGGACAAGGCGATCCTGGCCGTCACCCTGCTGATGGTGTCGGTCCCCACGCTGGTCAGCGGCTTCGTCCTGCAGCTCGTGCTCGGCGTGAAGCTGAAGCAGAGCACCGGCATCGACTTCTTCCCGGTGGCCGGCATCCAGGACGGGCTGCGAAGTTACCTGGTGCCCGGGTTCGTGCTGGCGATGATCTCCATCGCGTACCTCACCCGCCTGACACGGACGAGCCTGATGGAGACGTTGCGCGCCGACTACGTGCGCACGGCCATCGCCAAGGGCATGCCCAGGAGACGGGTGCTCGCACGGCACGCCCTGCGGAACTCGCTGATCCCTCTGGTCACCTACCTGGGCGCGGACCTCGGAACGCTCATGGGCGGCGCGGTGATCACAGAGACGATCTTCAACCTGCCCGGCATCGGCCAGCAGCTCTTCCAGTCGGTGTACCTGCAGGAGAACTCCGTCGTGGTGGGCATCGTGACGGTCCTGGTCCTGATCTACATCGTGGCCAACCTCGTCGTCGACCTGCTGTACGCCGTCCTCGACCCCAGGATCCGCTATGAGTAACGACACCCTTCCTTCGCTGGCTCCGTCGCAACCCGCCGAGCCCGCCAAGGAGAGCAAGCCCGCCAGCCTGTGGTCGGACGCGTGGTACGACCTGCGGCGCAACCCGGTCTTCCTCATCGGCGCCGCCATGCTGGTGCTGCTCGTCGCCATCTCGGCCTTCCCGGGGCTGTTCGACACCGTCGGGGTCGACGCGAAGACCTGCTCCCTGGCGCAGGCGCGCAAGGGAATCACCTCGGAGCACTGGTTCGGCACCGACAACCTCGGCTGCGACGTGTACTCCCGCGTCATCTGGGGCGCCCGGGTCTCGATCATCGTCGGATTCGTCAGCGCCATCGTCACCGCCCTGATCGGCGGCGCCCTGGGCCTGATCGGCGGCTTCTACGGCCGCTGGGTCGACATCCTGCTCTCCCGCATCGCCGAGATCTTCTTCGCGATCCCCTCCATCCTCGGCGCCCTGCTGATCCTCGCGGTCATCGGGCGCGACAACGCCGGCATCGGCAGCGTCGTGCTCGCCCTGTCCCTGCTCGCCTGGCCGATGATCCTGCGCATCATGCGCGCGGCGGTCATCACGGCCAAGCACCAGGACTACGTGATGGCGGCCCGCGCGCTCGGCGCCGGACCCGGGCGGATCATGCTGCGGCACATTCTGCCGAACGCCGTCGCGCCGGTCATCGTGGTCTCCACGATCAACCTGGGCGCGTTCATCGCCGCCGAGGCGGCCCTGTCCTTCCTCGGCGTGGGCATCCAGTCGCCGCAGATCTCCTGGGGCCTGATGATCGCGGACGCGCGCAACCGCTTCCTGGAGGCGCCGCTTCCGCTGATCTTCCCGGCGCTGTTCCTCAGCCTGACCATCCTCAGCGTCGTCATGCTGGGTGACGCGGTCCGAGACGCGCTAGACCCGAAGCTGCGGTAGGAGAGGGCAACCGAAGGTGAATAACCCGTCGATCGACACCCACCCCCAGGAAACCGGACCCGCGCACGAGCCCCTGCTCGTGGTGGACAACCTGCACGTGGAGTTCGCCACGCGGCAGGGCGTGGTGCGGGCCGTTAACGGGGTGAGCTACACGGTGAACGCCGGGGAGTCCCTCGCCGTGCTCGGCGAGTCGGGCTCGGGCAAGTCGGTGACCGCCCAGGCCATCATGGGCATCCTGGACATGCCGCCGGCCCGCATCCCCAAGGGCGAGGTCCGCTTCCGCGGCACCGACATGCTGAAGCTCTCCGACCAGGCCCGCAGCCAGATCCGCGGCCAGCGCATCGCGATGATCTTCCAGGACGCTCTTTCCGCGCTGAACCCGGTGTTCACCGTGGGCTGGCAGATCAGCGAGATGTTCCGCGTCCACCGCGGCATGTCCAAGCGCGACGGCATGAACAAGGCCGTCGAGCTGATGGACCGCGTGCGCATCCCCGCGGCCAAGCAGCGCGTCAACGACTACCCGCACCAGTTCTCCGGCGGCATGCGCCAGCGCATCATGATCGCGATGTCGATCGCGCTGGACCCCGAGGTCCTGATCGCCGACGAGCCGACGACCGCGCTCGACGTGACGGTCCAGGCGCAGATCATGGAGCTGCTCGCCGAGCTGCAGCGCGAGAGCAACATGGGCCTGATCCTCATCACGCACGACCTCGGCGTGGTGGCGGACGTGGCCGACAAGATCGCCGTCATGTACGCCGGGCGCATCGTCGAGCACGCCCCGGTCCACGACCTGTACAAGAGCCCGGCGCACCCCTACTCCAAGGGCCTGCTCGACTCGATCCCCCGGGTCGACATGAAGGGCCAGGAGCTCTACGCCATCAAGGGGCTGCCGCCCAACCTGCTCAACATGCCATCGGGCTGTGCCTTCCACCCCCGCTGCCCCTACCGTCGCGACAACTGCGTGACCGACGTGCCTCCGCTGTACGAGATCAGCGGGACGCGCGGGAGCGCCTGCCACTACTACCGGGAGGTCCTCGATGGCACCCTCGGGTGAGCGGATCCTCGAGGTTCGTGACCTGGTCAAGCACTTCCCGCTGACCCAGGGCATCGTTCTCAAGCGCCAGATCGGCGCCATCAAGGCGGTGGACGGGGTCTCCTTCGACCTGCACCGCGGCGAGACGCTCGGCGTCGTGGGCGAGTCGGGCTGCGGGAAGTCCACCCTCGCCAAGCTGCTCATGGCGCTGGAGCGGCCCACGTCGGGGGAGGTGAAGATCAACGGCACCGACATGGCCCGGGCGCACGGGGGAGACCTCAAGCGGATGCGCCGCAACATCCAGATGGTCATGCAGGACCCCTACACCTCGCTGAACCCCCGCATGACGGTCGGCGACATCATCGGGGAGCCGTTCGAGATCCACTCCGAGGTGGCGCCCCGCGGCGACCGCCGCAGGAAGGTGCAGGAGCTGCTCGAGGTCGTCGGCCTCAACCCCGAGCACATCAACCGGTACCCGCACCAGTTCTCCGGCGGCCAGCGGCAGCGCATCGGCATCGCCCGCGGACTGGCGCTGCAGCCGGAGATCATCATCTGCGACGAGCCGGTCTCGGCGCTGGACGTGTCGATCCAGGCGCAGGTGATGAACCTGCTGGAGCGGCTGCAGGACGAGTTCAACCTCGCCTACATCTTCATCGCCCACGACCTGTCGGTCGTCCGGCACATCTCCGACCGCGTCGCGGTGATGTACCTGGGCAAGATCGTCGAGCTGGGCAAGGACGAGCAGATCTACGAGCGGCCCGCTCACCCGTACACGCAGGCGCTGCTGTCGGCCGTGCCGGTCCCCGACCCCGAGGGCCGTGAGACGCGCGAGCGCATCATCCTGCAGGGCGACCCGCCGTCGCCCGCGGACCCGCCCTCGGGCTGCCGCTTCCGCACCCGGTGCTGGAAGGCGCAGGACATCTGCGCCGAGCAGGAGCCGCTGCTGGAGATCCGCGCCGGCGGGCACCTCAGCGCCTGCCACTTCGCCGAGTCGTACGACGTCATCCACGCCTCCTGACCCGGCGCACCCGGTACGCCCGGGCCGCACGGCCCACGAGAGACCCCTCCACGGCAGGCGCGGATTCAAGGGGTCGTCGCAACACTGATCGATCAACTGGCGAGTGCCAGGAGCTTGGTGAGACGCTCGGCTGGGGTTTCCCAGCCGAGCGTTTTGCGTGGCCGGCTGTTCAACCGGGCAGCGACA
>NZ_JBHTCG010000060.1:0-19835 GCF_042665155.1 Sphaerisporangium rhizosphaerae
CGTCCACACGCCGTGCAGGCGGACCGCGCGCGGAGCCAGCAACGGCCCTGCCAGCACGAGCAGCACCCCGGCCACCGCCTGCACCGGGCCCTGCGCCACCAGCGCCACCCCGGACGCCACCAGGAGCGGCGGCACCAGGACCGCCACGCCGCCGATCAGCGGGTCGCCGAGCAGCCAGGCGAGGTCACGCCAGGTGGCGGGGTCTTTGAACATCCATTCGAAGGTGCGGTTGAAGTTCGGGACCAGGGACGTGCGGTACAGGCTGCGGCCCTCGCGGTACCAGCCGTCGCGCTGCGGCATGGGCGGCGGCGGAGCGGCGCGGTAAGGCGGGACGATCTGCACCTCGGCCCAGCCCAGCGCGAGCCGGCGCGCCTGGACGGCGCGGCGGCGGACCAGGCGGATGGTGGCCGGGAACAGGAACACCAGGCCGAGGCCGAAGCACAGCAGGAAGACGAGCAGCGCCACCGCGGCGAGCGCCGCGTTCACCACGGCCAGGGCGAGCAGCACCAAAGCGCGCCCGAAGCCGACCATCGTCCTGAGAAGCATGCCGTCAAGTCTGCGGCATCGGGCACTTAGCTCGCAGTGGCCGTGGCGCCCGTTCAAAGGTGTACCTAGGTACACCTCCGTCCGGGCCACAGCCGCATTCCGCCGCGACGCCGCGCTTCCTACCGTCGGCGGCATGGAAATCATCGAGATCGCCGGCCTGCGCAAGGTGTACGGCGAGCAGGTGGCGGTCGACGAGGTGTCGTTCACCGTGCACGAGGGCGAGCTGTTCGGCGTCGTCGGCCGCAACGGCGCCGGCAAGACCACGACCGTCGAGTGCGTGTGCGGCCTTCGCGTCCCCGACGGCGGCGCCATCACCGTCACCGGCCTGGACCCGCGCCGCGACCGCGCCGTGCTCCGCCAGAGGGTCGGCGTGCAGCTGCAAGACTGCTCGCTTCCCGACAGGCTGCGGGTCGGGGAGGCCCTCGAGCTGTACGCCTCCTTCTACGATCGCCCTGCCGACTGGCGGGCGCTGCTGGAGGAGGTCGGGCTCGGCCCCAAACGCGACACTCCGTTCGCCAAGCTGTCCGGCGGGCAGCGCCAGCGCCTGTCGATCGCCCTCGCGCTCGTCGGCGACCCTCGCGTGGCCGTCCTGGACGAGCTGACCACCGGCCTCGACCCCATGGCCCGCCGTGAGACCTGGGAGCTCATCGAGAAGGTCAAACGACGCGGCGTCACGATCGTCCTGGTCACCCACTTCATGGAGGAGGCCGAGCGGCTCTGCGACCGCGTCGCGGTGATCGACAGGGGGCGCGTGGCCGCGGTGGACACGCCCGCGGGCCTGATCGCCCGGGTGGACGGCGGCCAGCGCGTCCGGTTCCGCAGCGCTCCTGACGCCGACCAGGTGCTCAGGGCGCTCCCCGAGGTCGCGAGCCTGACCCGCGAAGGCGACACGGTCACGGTGACCGGGTCCGAGGGTTTGCTGCTCGCCGTGACCAAGGCGCTCGCGGCCTGCCAGGTCGTTCCCGCGGGCCTCCAGATGGACCAGGCCACGCTGGAGGACGCCTTCCTCGCCCTGACAGGCCGCCCGGCCGCCGACGCCTCTTAGGAGCCCCCATGACGACGACCCGCTCGCGCTCTCCCCACGTGGCTCCGCCCAGGCCCGGTGCGCTGCGCAAGGTGCTGTTCACCGAGACCAGGCTCTATCTGCGCGACCCTCTGACGGCCTTCTTCACGCTCGTGCTCCCGCTGGGCCTGCTGCTGATCCTCGGCAGCGCCATTCCGGGCTTTCGCGAACCCGACCCCTCGCTGGGCGGTCAGCGGGTGGTGGACACCCAGCTGCCCGCGATGATGATCATGCTGGCGGTGGCGACCTCGGCCTTCAGCGTCATCCCCACCGTGCTGGCCACCTATCGCGAGCGCGGCGTGCTGCGCCGGCTGTCCATCACGCCCGCCTCGCCGGCGACCCTGCTGGGCGCCCAACTGGTGCTGAACCTGGCCGTGGCGCTGCTGGCCGCGTTCCTCACCATCCTCTTCGGGCACCTGGTGCTGGACACGCACGTGCCTGCCGCATTGCCGTGGTTCGTGCTGTCCTTCGTCCTTGGAGTGTGCGCTCTGTTCGCGATCGGCCTGTCGGTCGCCGCCGTGGTGCCCAACGGCCGTGCCGCCGGCGGCGTCGGCGCGGTGGTGATGTTCCCCTTGCTGTTCCTCGGCGGCATGTGGCTCCCTCGCGAGCTGATGCCCGAGACCCTGGTGCGGTTCAGCGACTTCACCCCGACGGGAGCGTTCGGCCAGGTGTTACGCGACGCCTGGGCCGGCGCCGCCCCACAGCCTCTCCACCTCGCCGTCCTCGCCGCCTGGACACTGGCCGCCGGAGCGTTCGCGGTGCGGTTCTTCCGCTGGGAGTGACAGAACGCGGTGTGCGCCAGGGACGGTTCGTCGGGGAAACCGTCCGTGGGGACAGGCGGGCTGGTCTCAGGGTTGTTTTGGACCAATCGTTCTTGATAGAGTCCCATGCCGTGGCACGCACGAAGGAATTCGATCCCGAGAAGGCGCTCCAGGCGGCGCTCGAGCTGTTCTGGGAGCGCGGTTACGAGGCGACGTCGATGGCCGATCTGGTCGAGACGCTCGGCATCGCCCGCGCCAGCCTCTACTCCACCTTCGGCGGCAAGCACGACCTGTACGTGCTCGCCCTGCGCCGCTACATCGAGACCCGCAACCCGCCGCTCGTCGAGATCCTGTCCCAGCCGGGCCCGGCTCTGCCGGCGGTGCGCGCGCTGGTCGAGTCCTACGCCACCGACGCCCTCGATGACGGGCGGCGCCGGGGGTGCATGGTGGTCAACGCGGCGGCCGAGATGCTCCCGGGCGACGCGGAGGTCACCCGCATCCTGGACGCCAACTGGACCGCCATGGAGACCGCGCTGGCGTCGGCGCTGACCCGGGCGCGGGCCCAGGGCGAACTGCCCGCCGGTCGCGACCCGAGGGCGCTGGCCCGCTTCCTGCTGGTCTTCCTGCAAGGGCTGAGGGTGGTCGGCAAGGGCTTCCCCGACCCGGCACGGGTGCGCGACGCCGCGGCCCAGGCCCTGTCGGTGCTCGGCTGACCACCTCCCGGCCGGCGTCGGCGTGACCACCGGCTCCACAGTGGGCGGTCGCTCAAAACGTCAGCTATTTCAAGAACGAACGATCTAATAAGCGTCGCGACACATGCGGCATCACCATCAGGGGGAGCGATGAGATTCCACGGCCGGACGGTTCTGGTCACCGGTGGCGGCTCGGGCATCGGCAGGGCGGTCGCGCGCGGCTTCGCTCGCGAGGGCGCGACGGTGTTCGTGGCCGGCCGCCGCCAGGGGCCGCTTCAGGAGACGGTCCGGCTCATCGAGGCCGAGGGCGGCCGGGCGGCCGCCCTGACCGCCGACGTGACCAGCTCGCCGGAGGTCGCCCGGCTCGTCGCCGAGATCGTGCGAAGGCAGGGGCGACTGGACGTCGCGGTCAACAACGCGGGCGTGTTGGCCCTGGGGCAGGTCGCCGACATCGACGAGGACGACTGGGCGCGCACCATGGCCGGCAACGCCACCGGCGTCTTCCTGTCGATGAAGCACGAGATCGCCGCCATGCGCCGGCAGGGCGCCGGCGTGATCGTCAACGTGTCGTCCCAGGTGGGCGCGCACAAGCGGGTCCCCGGCCTCGGTGCCTACGCCGCGTCCAAGGCGGCGGTGACCGCGCTGACCCGCACGGCGGCCCTGGAGTGCATCCGCGAGGGCATCCGGATCAACGCGGTCAGCCCGGGGCCGCACGACACCCCCATGTCCATGCGCCCGGGCGAGACCGAGGCCGACCGCGCCGACCGCATGAAACAGCAGCTCCCCATCGGCCGGGTCGGCACGCTGGAGGAGATCACCTCGGCCGTGCTCTGGCTCGCCTCGGACGACGCCGCCTTCACCGTCGGCCACGATCTCGTCGTGGACGGCGGCTCCACCGCCTGAGCCACCCCCTCGCGCGTTGGTTACGTGGCAGGTAATCGCGGGGGCGCGGGGTGGCACATAGGGTCGGGCCATGACGACGACGGCGCTCTCCCGGCGGCCGGTCGGCGAGTTGCTCCGCCAGTGGCGTGAGCACCGCCGGCTCAGCCAGCTCGACCTGGCCATCCAGGCGGACATCTCCACCCGGCACCTGAGCTTCCTGGAGACCGGGCGTTCCAACCCCAGCCGCGAGATGGTGCTGCTCCTGGCCGAGCATCTCGACCTGTCGCTACGTGAGCGCAACCGCCTGCTGCTGGCGGCCGGGTTCGCGCCGGTCTTCACCGAGACCACGCTGGACGCTCCGGGCATGCGGGCGGTGCGCCAGGCGATCAAGCAGGTCCTCGCCGGGCACGAACCCTACCCCGCGGTCGTGGTGGACGGCCGCTGGAACCTCGTGGACGGCAACACCAGCCTCGGGGTGCTCACGAGCCTGGTGTCGCCCACGCTGCTCGCCGCCCCGGCCAACGTGCTGCGGGCCAGCCTGCATCCGGACGGTCTGGCTCCGCACATCGTCAACCTCGGCGAGTGGCGCGCCCACCTGCTCGGCCGGCTACGCCGCCAGATCGCCCTCACCGCCGACCCGCAGCTCGAAACACTGGATCAAGAACTGCGCGCCTACCCGTGCGACCAGCCGGAACCCGAGGTGGAGCTGCCCGGCCCCGGCGAGATCGTCGTGCCGCTGAAGCTGCGCCACGAGGACGGCGAACTGACCTTTTTCAGTACGATCGCCACCTTTGGCACGCCGCTGGACATCACGGTCGCCGAGCTGGCCATCGAGTCCTTCTACCCCGCCGACCAGTTCACCGCCGACACCCTCCGGAAGATCGCCTCCCAGCCTGGCGGCTCCTCGTCGTGACGGCCGGTCCGGGTCCACCGGCACTCGCCGGGGCAAGCCCGTCGCGGGGGCTGCCCGTGGTGGTGGTCGGACCGCCCGCGTCAGAAATGCCGGCCGGGCCCGTCGCTGTTCGCGGAGGAGGGGACAGGGCGGGCGGCTGCCGCCTACGGGGACGTGGGCGGGATGGGTCGAGACCCTACAAGGGGAGGGTCAGTGAGGCGCCATGTCGACGAAGCGGCTGTAGTGGCCCTGGAAGGCGACGGTCACGGTGGCGGTGGGACCGTTGCGGTGCTTGGCCACGATCAGGTCGGCCTCGCCGGCGCGCGGCGACTCGCGCTCGTAGGCGTCCTCGCGATGGAGCAGGATCACCACGTCGGCATCCTGCTCGATCGAGCCGGACTCGCGCAGGTCGGACACCTGGGGACGCTTGTCGGTGCGCTGTTCGGGGCCGCGGTTGAGCTGGGAGATCGCGATGACCGGCACCTCGAGCTCCTTGGCCAGCAGCTTGAGGGCACGGGAGATCTCGGAGACCTCCTGCTGGCGGCTTTCGGTCTTCTTCGGCGAGCTCATCAGCTGGAGATAGTCGACGATGACGAAGCGCAGGTCGTGGCGCTGCTTGAGACGACGGCACTTGGCGCGGATCTCCATCATCGACATGTTGGGCGAATCGTCGATGAACAGCGGCGCCTCGGCGACCTCGCTCATGCGGCGCGCGAGGCGCGTCCAGTCTTCGTCGTTCATGGTGCCCGAACGCATGGTGTGCAGCGCCACCCGCGCCTCGGCCGACAACAGGCGCATGGTGATCTCATTGCGCGACATTTCCAGCGAGAACACCACAGTGGCCATATGATGCTTGATCGCAGCGGATCGTGCGAAATCCAGACCAAGCGTCGACTTGCCGATGGCCGGGCGGGCGGCGACGACGATCATCTGGCCGGGGTGGAGGCCGTTCATCAGGGCGTCGAGGTCCTGGAAGCCGGTGGGCACGCCGACCATCTGGCCGCTGCGGCTGCCGATGGCCTCGATCTCGTCCAGCGCCCCTGGCATGATCTCGGACAGGGGACGGTAGTCCTCGCTGGTGCGGCGCTCGGTGACCGCGTAGATCTCGGCCTGGGCGCGGTCGACCAGCTCGTCGACCTCCTCGTTCTGCCCGCCGTAGCCGTAGGAGACGATGCGGGTGCCCGCCTCGATGAGCCGCCGCAGGATGGCCTGCTCGCGCACGATCTTGGCGTAGTAGCCGGCGTTGGCGGCCGTGGGGACGATGGCGGTGAGCGTGTGCAGGTAGGTGCCGCCGCCCACCCGGGCCATCTCGCCCCGGCGGGACAGCTCGTTGAAGATCGTCACCGCGTCGGCCGGCTCGCCGCGCCCGTACAGGTCGAGGATGGCGTCGTAGATGACCTGGTGCGCCGGACGGTAGAAGTCGTCGGAACGCAGGACCTCCACCACGTCGGCGATGGCGTCCTTGGACAGCAGCATGCCGCCCAGCACGGACTGCTCGGCCTCGATGTTGCTGGGAGGCGTACGCTCGAATGGTGCGTCGAAGGCCTGCACGACTTCACTGCTCAACTGGCGGCCCTCCCTGACTCCCCCGTGCCACCCCCGAAGTAGCCGGGGTGACAGTTTCGCCGGTTCTCGGGCGAGCGGCAACGCGTCCTGTCGACAACGTTGTGGATAACGTGTGCAGTTCTGGCCTGGAGATGTGGGCACGCTGGGGACAAGTCTGTGGATAACCATGGGGGATAACCACAGACCTCCGACTGAGCAGGGGAAACGGTATCCACGGGCTGTGGAGAAAAGAAAGTCCGCGCGACAGGCCGATGAGCGGCGGGACCGGTGCCGAGCATGCTGAGGTAAGGGGCAATATAGACAAGTGACTCTTACCCCCCGGGTCGGCAGCCGAGAGATCCTCAGGCTCGCCGTTCCGGCCTTCGGCGCGCTGGTGGCCGAGCCGCTGTTCATCCTGGTCGACTACGCCATCGTCGGCCGTCTCGGCACGGCCTCGCTCGGCGCCCTCGGCATCGCCGGGGCCGCGCTCACCACCCTGGTGAACATCTGCGTCTTCCTGGCGTACGGCACGACGGCGGCGGTGGCCCGGCAGGTCGGCGCGGGCAACCTCGTCCGGGCGGTCAAGCAGGGCATCGACGGGCTGTGGCTGGCCACGGCGATCGGGCTGGCGCTGATCGTGGTCTGCTGGCCGCTGTCCCCATGGATCGTCCAGTGGTTCGGCGCGGTCGCCGAGGTGTCGGGGCCCGCGGTCGCCTACCTGCGCATCAGCCTGTTCGGTGTCCCCGCCATGCTCGTCGTCCTGGCCGGCACGGGCATCCTGCGCGGCCTGCAGGACACCGTGACCCCACTGGCCGTCTCGGTCGGGTCCTTCGCGCTGAACGCCGTGCTCAACGCCTTTTTCGTGCTGGGATTCCACTGGGGCATCGCGGGCTCGGCGTGGGGCACCGTCACGGCCCAGGGACTCGGCGCCCTGGTCTACCTGGTCGTCGTCGCCCGCGCCGCCCGCCGGCACCGGGTCTCCCTCCGTCCTGACCTGGCCGGGGTACGGGCCTCCGGTACGGCCAGCATCGCCCTGATCATCCGGACCGTGTGCCTGAGGGTCGTGCTGATCGCCGCCACCGCCGTGGCCACCCGCATGGGCGTCGCCCAGCTCGCCGCCCACGCGATCGCCACGCAGATCTGGTCGCTGCTCGCCTACGCACTCGACGCGATCGCCATCGCCGGCCAGGCCATCACCGGCCGCACCCTCGGCGCGGGGCGCAGCGACCATACGCGGGCGGCCACCCGCACCATGGTGGTGTGGGGCGTCGGTTGCGGGGTGGTGCTGGGGGCCGCCACCCTCGCGCTGCGGCCGGTCATCCCGCACCTGTTCGGCGCCGACGCCGCCGTGAGCGCCGAGCTGGTCGCGGTCCTGTGGCCGGTGGCGCTGCTCCAGCCCGTGGCCGGCGTGGTGTTCGTGCTCGACGGCGTGCTCATCGGCGCCGGGGACCGCCGCTATCTGGCCTGGGCCTCGGCGATCACGACGGCCGTCTACCTGCCCGCGGCGTACGCCGTCGTCCACCTGGGCGGCGGCCTGGTGGCGTTGTGGGCGGCGCTGGGCGTGTGGATGGCGGCCCGTCTGGTGACCCTGGGCTCGCGCGCGTACGGGCGCGCCTGGCTGGTCACCGGCGGTTGAGCACCCTGCTCAGGAACTCGCGGGTACGCGGCTCGCGGGGGTCGGTGAAGATCTGCTCCGGAGTCCCCTGCTCCAGCAGCACGCCGCCGTCCAGGAAGCAGACCTTGTCGGCGATGTCCCGGGCCAGCCCCATCTCGTGGGTGGCCAGGACCATCGTCATCCCCGTGTCCTTCAGCTCGCGGATGATCTCCAGCACCTCGCCGACCAGTGCGGGGTCCAGGGCCGAGGTCACCTCGTCCAGCAGCAGCAGGCGCGGCCGGGTGGCGAGCGCGCGGATGATGGCCACCCGCTGCTGCTGGCCGCCGGACAACCGGTCGGGGTAGGCCTCCGCCTTGTCCGCCAGGCCGAACCTGGCCAGCAGCTCGCGTGCCCGCTCCTCGGCCTCGGCCCTGCCGACGCCGTGCGCCTTGCGCGGCGCCAGCGTGATGTTGGAAAGGACGGTCATGGAGGGGAACAGGTTGTAGGCCTGGAACACCATGCCGATGCGCTTGCGCACGTCGTCGGGGTCGGCCCGCACGTCGGTGATCTCCGCCCCGTCCAGGTGGATGGCGCCGTCGTCGACGGTCTCCAGCAGGTTCACGCAGCGCAGCAGGGTCGACTTGCCCGAGCCGGAGGCTCCGATGAGGCAGACCACCTCGTGGGAGTCCACCGACAGGTCGATGCCGCGCAGCACGCTGTGGCGGTGGTAGAACTTCCACACGCCCTCGATCTCCAGCAGGCTCCGCCCCTGCTCGACCGGCACGGTCACACTCCCCTCCTTCTCTGCGAACGGGCCGCCAGGTAGTCGGTGAAGCGGGCCATCGGGATGGTCAGCACGATGAACAGCAGCGCCGCGGCCAGGTAAGGGGTGTAGTTGAAGGTCTCCGCGGTGTGGATCTGCGCCTGGCGCAGCGCCTCCAGCGGGCCGATGGTGGCCACCAGGGCGGTGTCCTTCTGCAGCGAGACGAAGTCGTTGAGCAGCGGCGGCACGACGCGCCGCACGGCTTGGGGCAGCACGACGAAGCGCATGGCCTGGCCGTGGGTCAGGCCCAGCGACCGCGCGGCGGCGCGCTGGCTCGGGTGCACCGAGTCGATGCCCGACCGGAACACCTCGGCGACGTACCCTCCGTACGACAGCACCAGCGCGATGATCCCCAGGGTCGCCAGGTCGGTGGGCATGCCCTGCAGGCGCAGCGCGGGCAGGCCGAACCCGACCAGGTAGATGACCAGGATCGTCGGCACGCCGCGGAAGACGTCGGTGTACAGCACGGCGAGCGCGCGCAGCGGGTAGAACACCGGAGCGTGAAGGTTGCGCACCAGCGCGACGAGCAGGCCGACGACCAGGATCAGCGGCTCGGCGATCAGGAAGATCTTGATGTTGAGCAGGAAGCCCCACAGGACGTCGGGCAGGGCGCCGGAGAACTCGCCGAGGTCGAAGAAGGTCTCCTTGACCCGCGGCCAGCCGGGCGAGGTGGTGACCAGCCAGATCGCCAGGACGATGAACACCACGGTGGACGCCGTGGCGATCGAGCCGGACCGCAGGTCCGAGCGGCGGCGCAGTCGCTCGCGCTCGCGCTGCCGTTCGCTCCTGCGCCACGAGCCGTCCTCGCCCGGCCCGCCATCCGAGCCCGGCCCGCCATCCGAGCCCGGCCCCTCCCGCGAAGCGCGGTCCCGGCCAGGCCCGTGCGTGGAGACGCGGGCCTGACCCGGTTCGTCCATGGAGACGCGGGCTTGACCCGGCCTGTCCGTGCAGACGGGGGCCTGACCCAGCCCGTCCGTAGAGACGGGGGCCTGAGCTCGCCCGTCCGTGGGGACGGGGGGCTCACCTGGCGGGTCGCCGAGGACGCGGGGATCGGCCGAGCTCCCTTCCGGGGCCCGGTCGCTCACTTCAGCTCCGGCGCGCCGGCCGCCGAGCCGAGCCACCGAGTCTCGATCTTCGCCAGCTCACCGGAGGACTTCAGCTCGCCGATGGCCTGGTCGACGCAGCTCACGAGCGGGTTGCCCTTCTGGAAGACCAGGCCGAACTCCTCGGGGGTGCCCGAGCCCGCGCCGAACTGGCCGACGATCTTGGAATGCTCCACCTGTGCCGCCGTGACGTAGAAGGCGGTCGGCAGGTCGACCACCAGGGCGTCCACCTGCTTGTTCTTCAGCGCGGTGATCGCGTCGATCTGCTCGTTGTAGACGTTGGGCTCGGCGCTCGGCTGGATGACGTCCTTCACGGCCTGCAGGGAGGTGGTGCCGATCTGCACGCCGATCTTGGCGTCCTTCAGGGCGGCCAGGGAGGTCGCCGAAGCGAACTTCGAGCCCTCCAGGGCGACCGCCGCCTGCTTGACCGTGTAGTACCCGCTGCTGAAGTCGACGGCCTTCGCGCGGGCCGGGGTGATGGACACCTGGTTGACGTCGAAGTCGAACTGCTTGTCGCCGGGCGCGAACGCCGAGTTGAACGGGATGCTCGCCCAGGACACCTCGCCGCCGGCGAAGCCGAGCTTGGCGGCCACGGCGTAGGCGACGGCGCTCTCGAAGCCCTGGCCGTTGGCGGGCTTGTCGTCCTTGAACCACGGCTCGTAGGCGGGCTTGTCGGTCGCGATCGTCAGGGTGCCGGACTTGAGCAGCTTGAGCTGGTCCTTGGCGCAGGAGGCCGACGCCTGCGGAGTGCCGCTCGCGCCGGCGGAGGGGGTCGTCGTGTCGGAGGCCGGAGCGCACGCCACCGCCACCAGCGCGAGGGCGCCGAGCGCCGGCAGCATCGAGGGACGGAGCATACGTGCCTCCAGAAGGCGTCTCACCGAGGGAATTCGTCGCCCAGGATAGCGGGAAGCACGCATTCGTACATATAGCGCCAACTAGCAGCAAACAGGGATAACCTGCGGCTTCGCTCCGTAGAGATGACGAAGGCCCCTTTCCCGGAAGGAAAGGGGCCTTCACCGGACCTCGGGTCACGGCGCGACCACCCCGCGACGGCGGGACGGCGAGCCGCGACCGGGAGACCTCAGGCGCCGGAGACCGTCACAACCCGAAGATCGTCAGACCCCGGAGACCGCCGGCGGCCGGAGGCCGTCTGTGCACGGGAACCGTCAGGAACCGACGACCTCGACGTCGAGGTTGGCCGACACCTCGGGGTGCAGCCGGACCGAGACGCGGTGGGAGCCGACGCTCTTGATCGCGTTGGTGATCTCGATGCGACGACGGTCGAGGAGCGGACCGCCCGCGGCCTTGACCGCGTCGGCGATGTCACCGGTGGTGACCGAGCCGAACAGGCGGCCGGAGTCGCCGGCGCGCGTCTTCAGCGTGACCCGAAGGGCGCCGAGCCGGCCGGCGACCTCCTTGGCGGTGCCGAGGTCGCGGATCTCGCGGGCGTCGCGCGCCTTCTTGATCGAATCGATCTGCTTCTCGCCGCCGCGCGTCCACCGCATGGCGAACCCGCGGGGGATCAGATAGTTGCGGCCGTAGCCGTCCTTGACCTCGACGATGTCGCCGGGAGCGCCGAGGCCGGAGACCTCATTGGTGAGAATGAGCTTCATATCTCGCAAGCCTCCTGTCAGCGCGCGGTGCTCGTGTACGGCAGCAGCGCCATCTCACGGGCATTCTTGATCGCGGTCGCCACGTCACGCTGGTGCTGGGTGCAGTTGCCCGTCACCCGGCGGGCACGGATCTTGCCGCGGTCGGAGATGAACTTCCGCAGCAGCGCCGTGTCCTTGTAGTCGACGTAAGAGATCTTGTCATGGCAGAACAGGCAAACCTTTTTCTTCGGCTTGCGCAGTGCCGGCTTCGCCATCTTGGTGCTCCTCCTAAGAGAGCCCCGCATGACGCGGGAATGGTCGATCGGTTACTGGAATGGATGAGTGGATCAGAAGGGAGGCTCGTCGCTCAGGTCGCCGCCACCGCCACCGCCGCCGTAGCCGCCCTGGTTGTAGCCGCCACCGCCGCCGCCTCCGCCGAACCCGCCGCCGGCGGGCGCCGGAGTGGCCGAGGCCCACGGGTCGTCGGCGCCGCCGCCGAACCCGCCGCCTCCGCCGCCGCCCTGGCGGGCGGTCTTGTTGACCTTGGTGGTGGCGTTGCGCAAGGACGGGCCGACCTCGTCGACCTCGACCTCGTAGACCGTGCGCTTCTCGCCTTCCTTGGTCTCGTACGAGCGCTGCTTCAGCCGCCCCTGCACGATGACCCGCATCCCACGCTGGAGGCTCTCGGCGACGTTCTCCGCCGCCTGACGCCACACGTTGCAGGTCAGGAAGAGGCTTTCGCCGTCCTTCCACTCGTTGGTCTGGCGGTCCATGAACCGCGGAGTGGACGCGATGCGGAACCGGGCCACGGCCTGCCCCGAAGGGGTGAAACGCAGCTCGGGGTCGTCGACAAGATTGCCGACGATGGTGATCGTTGTGTCGCCTGCTGCCATCGGTCGCTTTCGCCTTCCTGCGTGAGTCTGCGCAGCCTGTCGGGCCTCAGAGTACGGCTCCGGCCCGACAAAAGCCGGGCTTCGGCGGACTCGGAGCCGCTCAGTGCATGTCGGGGCGCAGCACCTTGGTGCGCAGAATGCCTTCGTTCAGGTTGAGCTGGCGGTCGAGCTCCTTGACGGTGGCCGGAGCCGCCGTCAGGTCGATGACGGCGTAGATGCCCTCGGACTTCTTGATGATGTCGTAGGCCAGCCGGCGACGACCCCACACGTCGACCTTCTCCACCGTGCCGCCGTCGTTGCGGACGACCGTGAGGAACTGGTCGAGCGAGGGAGTCACCGTGCGCTCATCGAGGGACGGGTCCAGAATGACCATCACTTCGTAATGACGCATGCGGACTTCCAACCTCCTCTGGACTATCGCGGTCACGACACCATGCCGTGACAGGAGGACGCTGACGTCGTCGCCCCCGCCTTCGGTGGCGGGGCGACCGCGTGCTTCGAGATCGGGTACGCCGAACGGCACGCATAACGAACGCAGCCCACGAAGTCTACCAGGGCGCCGCGACTGACCTGCCGCGATTGCCCGCCGCCACAAGGGGAACGTGGGAGAAGAGGGAGGGGGTGGTCATCATGCGATCTGCCACGGGCTCCGGCAGAGAGCACTTCCACCTGTCGCTGAACACCGACGGCAGGAAGCACACCCTGGAGAACGCCCTGACGCTGGTGGCGCTGGCCTGCGGCGGCGTCGCCTTCATCAGCGGCCTGGTGGTGAGCGCGCACATCGTCGCCTCGTGGGCGGGGGTCGTCGGGTTCGTCGTCGGGATGTACTCGCAATATGTGTCGGCCACGACCGCCGAGCGGTCGGTGAACATCGTCGCCATCGTCATGTCGTTCGTCGGCGTCGCGATGGGCGTCTATCACGGAGGGTTCGTCTGACCGGCCCGGACGGCCGGTCCGTCCGACCCGCGAAGGCCGTCACGCCCGTCTGGTGCGGCACGATGGGGCGCCCCCCGAGGCGCCCCCGCCGTTCACTTCCCGCCGGCGTGGAGATCGGCGCGCCATCTCGCCGCTTCTCCCCGCGTCCGTGGAGGTCGCCGCGTCACTGTCCGCCGATGTGGAGGTCGATGCCGAGGAGAATGAGGAACCACAGGACGATGGCGAGCAGGGCTTGCGCGATCTTCCTGAGCAGGCTCGGGGTGATGTAGTCGTGAACCCATGCCACGTAAATGCCGATGAGGATGTAGATCAGGCCTAAGAGGCTGATCCCGCGGCGGTAGTAGGCCACAGTCGTCTCCTATTTTGTCACGGTACGCGGGTATCAGGGCGTACCAGCCTGGCGCCCCTACTGCCCCTGGTGGAGACCTTGAAACGGCTAGGCTCGACCCATGGTGCGTATCGGAGCTCACGTCGACCGAGATGATCCCCTGGCCCACGCGACGGCCCGCGGCGCGCAGGTCGCGCAGTTCTTCCTGGGCGATCCGCAAGGGTGGAAAGGCCCCGTGCTGCCGGAGAACGCCGAGGCGCTGGCCTCCTCGGAGATCGACGTCTACGTCCACGCGCCGTACGTGATCAACGTCGCCACCGCGAACAACCGCATCCGCATCCCGAGCCGCAAGCTGCTGGCCGGCCAGCTGGAGGCGGCGGCGTCGATCGGCGCCAAGGGCCTCATCGTGCACGGGGGCCACGTCGGCAAGGACGACGACCCGCAGGTCGGGTTCGACAACTGGCGCAAGGTCTTCGAGCGGCTGGAGACGCCGATCCCCGTCCTGATCGAGAACACCGCCGGAGGCGGCAACGCGATGGCGCGCCGGCTCGAGCGCATCGCCCGGCTGTGGGAGGCGCTGGACGGCTTCGACGTCGGGTTCTGCCTGGACACCTGCCACGCGCACGCCGGCGGCGAGGAGCTCGCCGACGTGGTCGACCGGGTCAAGGCCATCACGGGCCGCATCGACCTGATCCACTGCAACGACTCGCGGGACGCCTTCGACTCCGGCGCCGACCGTCACGCCAACCTGGGCAAGGGACAGATCGACCCCGAGCTGATCCTGTCGGTGTGCCGCGCCGCGGGGGCGCCGATCGTGGTCGAGACGCCCGGCGACGGGCAGGCGGCCGACATCGCCTTCCTTCGTGACCACCTTTAGTCCACAGCCTGTGGATAAATCCCCTGGATTACGGAGCCGGGAAAAGGGGTAAGGCGTTCCCTCGCCCCGTCGGGGGACGACCCGCGGACGGACGCGAATCGGCCCGCCCGGGCACGGACCGCGTTCGCAGCGGACGCGGGGCAGGCCATCCAGCGGGGGCCGGTGACACCGGCACGGGTCAGCCGGCCCAGGCGCCGCGCATGAAGGTCAAGGTGTTCAGCACCATGAGCGGCCCGGCCACCAGCGCGTACAGCAGCAGCACCCAGCGGCGGCGCACCGACACCCGGCCGATCATCACCCACAGCGGCCACCACAGCAGGGCCGAACGCGGCACCGACAGGTAGTACGCCGAGAACAGCAGGGCGCTCAGCTGCAGTCCGACGTACACCAGTTCGCTCCACCTGCGGGCGACGAGCAGCCAGATCAGCACGGCCACCCCGAGCAGCGCGCCGGCGACCTCCATGCGGAACGCCCACACGAACTGACCGTCGCCGGCCGCCATCTGCCAGGTGGTCAGGAACGACTGCCACGGCCAGACCATGTCCCGTCCCCAGCCGGCCTGCTGGGCGTGCTGCCAGGCCAGCCAGTCTCCCGTGCGCTGGTGCTGGTAGAACGAATAGGCGACCAGAGGCAGGAAGGGGACCGCCAGCCACCATGCCTGGCGGAGGCTCCCCCGGCGCGTGACGTACTCCACGATCAGCGCGAGCGCGAGGAACAGGCCCGTGATGCGCACGCACGACGCCCCGGCGGCCAGCAGCGCCGCCGCCGGCCAGTCGCCGCGCCGCGCGTACAGCCAGGCGGGTATCGCGAACGCCAGGAACAGCGACTCGCTGTAGCCGGCGAACAGGAACACCGCCATGGGGAACAGCAGAATCGCAAGGACCGCCCGCCGTCCTGCACCCGCGGGGCCCTCGAACTCGGCCAGCCGCGCGAGGGCCACCATCGCCACCGCTCCGGCGACGAACGAGATCAGCAGGCCGGCGAGCGACCAGTCGGGGATGATCACATGGACCAGGCGCAGCGCGATGGGCATGCCGGGGAAGAAGGCGGGCAGCCCGGCATCGGGGTTCTCGGCCGGGTCACCGCCGTAGCCGAACTTCGCGATCTTCACCAGGAGCCCGGCGTCCCAGTGCGTCCAGCGTTCCAGGAACGGGGTGTCCTTCTGTTCGCTGCTGAGCACTCCGGCGCCGACCGTCATGGCGACGATGATCCCGATCCGCGACCCCAGCCACGCGAGGAGCGCCTCGCGGTCGGAGAAGCGTGCGGGCGCCGGGGAAACGGTCTCCTGGGGGGAGGTCTGCACGCATAGGAGAATAGAGGGTCAAGCTGGACTTCTCGATCAGAGAAGACCGGAAAAAGCCCGGCTGCCGGGAAGATCTCGGAGCCGGCTCCTGGACGGGACGGTCGGAAACCCGCAGAACCGGCCAGCACGATCGCCGCGTCCCGGCCGGAACGGCCGGGACCGCCGGGACCGCCGGGAGCTCACAGCGGATACGCCGAGCGCCGCATCCTGGACGCAAGGGTCAGGAGGCTTCGGGAGCGGCCTCGCGCACCGCCGTCCGGGACGGCATCCGCAGGACGAAACGGTCCTCGGCGCCGTCGAAGACGCCGCCCACCGGGTCGTCCACGCCGCCCTGCCGGATGACGTCGTGCTCGGGGCGCAGGATGTCCCTGACCACGAACGCCGCCAGGATGGCGATGGTGATCGCCCGGGCCCACACGGCGGCGAAGTAGCCGCCGTCGCCGATGCCGAGCGTCTCGTTGCCCGGCTGGACGTGGACCAGGTACAGCCAGATCGCGAAGAAGTACCAGCACTCGGCCACCTGCCACAGCGCCAGCGGCTTCCAGTTCGGCCGCGCCAGCACCGCGAACGGCACCAGCCACAGCACGTACTGCGGCGACCACACCTTGTTGGTGACCATGAACGCGGCCAGCACCAGGAAGCAGAGCTGCATGAGACGCGGCCGGGTGGGCGCGGTGAGCGCCAGCACGGCCACGGCCAGGCACAGCAGGCCGAACGACACGATGCCGAGCATGTCCACCCGCCCGGCGTCACCGAGGAAGGGCCACTGCCGGTTCTGGAAGAAGAACCACAGCGACCCCCAGTCGGCTCCGCGCTCGCTGCTGAAGACGTAGAACCGCTTCCAGCCGTCGAACGCGAACAGCATGAACGGCAGGTTGACCACCACCCAGGTGATCACCGTGCCGCCCACCGCCCACAGCAGGGGCGGCAGCTTGCGCGTCCGCAGCGCCAGCAGTAGCAGCGGGCCGAACAACACGATGGGATAGAACTTCGTGGCGATGGCCAGACCCAGCAGCGCCCCTGCCGTGAAGTGCGCCCGTCGCGACCAGGCGAGGAAGGCGCCCAGGCTCAGCGCCCCGCACATCAGGTCCCAGTTGATGTAGGCGGTGAGGATGAGCGCGGGCGCCAGCGCGTACCAGGCGGCGTCCCACGGCCGGCGCTGCAGTCCGGCCAGCGCCACCATGACCACCACCCCGGCGACCAGCGACGCCGCCATGACGATCACCGTGAGGTCGAAGAACCGGACGCCCGGATCGCTGGTGCCCGTCACGAGCTTCTGGATGACCCACATCAGCGAGCCGATGCCGACCGGGTACTCGACCGGGTGACCGAAGTAGGGCGTCAACCCCTGGTCGAGCTTCTCGTTCCACCACAGCGGATAGATGTCGGTGTAGCAGAAGTTGAGGAACTGCTGCGTTCCGTCGTTCCACGCCCCGCCGAACCGGCACGGCGCCTTCCACGCGTACGCGAGGATCGCCCCCAGGGCCGCGAGCAGCCCGAGAGGGACGAATGGCAGGGCGGCACGCGCCACGGAGCCGGCGGCACCCGGCGTGGACGTGGAACGGGTCATGTCGTCGTCCGATCAGCGAGAGGGCGCGGGCGTCGATCGGCGCCCGCCCGGCGCGGTCGGAGTGGGCGCGGGGGTGGCGGCGTCGGAGGGGGTGCTGCCCTGGTTGAAGGGGTCGCCTCCGCCGTTGCCGCCGTTGTTGCAGCTGTCGTCCCATGGCAGGCAGCCGCCGTTGTCGTCGGGGTTGCCGTTGGGGTCGCCATGGCCGTTGGGGTCGCCGTTGTCGTTCGGGAACCCGTTGTCGTCCGGGAACCCGGGGTCGGCCGTGGGAGTCGGCGTCGGGATCGGCTTGGGCACGATGTTCTCCGGCGACCCGCCGTTGACGGGGTCGGGGAACTGCTCGACGGGCTTGCCGTTCATGGCCGCCGCCATGAACGCCCGCCACACCTGGCTCGGGTAGGTCGCGCCCTGGATGTTGCCCAGGGAGACCTCCTTGCCGATGCTGCCGTTCGGGCAGATCTCCCGCTCGGACAGCACCTTGCCCTTGCCGTTCTTGGTGACGCACTGCTCGCGGTACATGCCGACGGCGGTCGACATCTGCGGGGTGAAGCCGACGAACCAGGCTTCCTTGTTCTCGCTGTTGGTGCCGGTCTTGCCGGCCACCGGGCGGTCGGACAGCGCGGCGCCGCGGCCGGTGCCCTCCTTGACGACCGCGCGCAGCGCCTCGATGGCGTCCGCGGCCGCGGACGGGTCGATCACCTGGGTGAAGGACTTCTCCTCGGGGATGACCACGTTCTTGTTGACGTCCTCGACCTGCCGCACCACGTGGGTCTTGTAGTGCCTGCCCTGGTTGGCGAAGATCGAGTACCCGCTCGCCTGCTCCAGCGGCGAGACCAGGGCGGTGCCGATCGCCAGCAGGAACTTGTGCTCCTGCTCGTCCCGGTCGAGCTCGTCCCGCGGGATGCCGGCCCCGGCGGCGATGTCCTTCACCTTGTCCAGCCCGACCTGGAAGGCCATGGACGCGTAGGCCGTGTTGATCGAGTGCGCGGTGGCCGAGGTCACGGTGATGCCCGAGGGCATGCGCTCCTCATTGGTGATCTTGGTGGTGCCGGGCAGCACCTTGGGCACGGTCTCGTTGCCGGGCACGTAGCTGTTGAGGCTGTAGCCCGCCTTGAGCCAGGCCGCCAGGACGTACGGCTTGAACGCCGACGCGGCCTGCTTGCGGGCGTAGAAGGCGTCGTTGAACTGGTCGGGATGCTTGCCCAGGTAGTTCCTGCCGCCGTAGAAGGCGATGACCCGGCCGTTGCGGGGGTCCACCGCCGCGAGCGAGGTGTGGATCTCCGGCGAAAGCGGCCGGGTGTTGTTCTGCACGGCCTGCGCGGCGGCGTCCATGAGCTTCTTGTCGAACGTCGTCCTGATCTTGTAGCCGCCGGTCTCGATCTCGGAGCGGGGTAGCCGGTCCTTGAGCTCGTCCATGACGGCGTTGATCATGTAGCCGCGGAAGCCGCTGTTGTAGTTCCGCGCCTTGTACTTCTGGATCTTCGGGAACTTGGCGGTGGCCGGAAGGTTGCCGTACTTCTGCGGCCAGGTCCTCGCCATCTGGCCGATGACGTAGTTGAAGCGCTCCTGCGTGGCCTTGAAGTCGCCCTGGATCTCCTGCGCGTCGAAGTTGCCCGGCTGCTGAATGCGCCCGGCGAGGTAGGCCGCCTGAGCGGGGGTGAGCTCGCTGGTGTGCTTGCCGAAGAACGACCGGGCCGCAGCCTCGATGCCGTAGGTGTTGCGACCGAACGGCACGATGTTCAGGTAGTACAGCAGCACCTTGTCCTTGGTCCACTCCTTGTCGAGCTTCACCGCGATGAAGATCTCCTTGATCTTCCGGGTGACCGTCCGCTCGGCGGTGAGGTTGTCGAAGTAGCCGCGGGCCATCTGCTGGGTGATGGTCGAGGCGCCCTGCACCTGCTGGCCGCTGGCGGTGCTCCACAGCGAGCGGGCCATGCCCGAGAGCGAGATGCCGGAGTCCTCGCGGAAGCTGGAGTTCTCGGCGCCGATCACCGCGTCCTGGACGTGCTGCGGGACGTCTTTCAGGCTGTCGAGCTTGACGCGCTCGACCCCGAGCTTGGCCAGCACCTCGCCGCTGCCGTAGTAGATCGTGCTGCCCTGCGCGTTGGCGCTCTCCTTGGCGCTCTCCTCGGTCGGCAGCGGGGTGTTGGCGTAGGCCACCGCGATCATGCCGAAGACGCCGGCCGCGATCACGGCGAAGCCCGCCATGACGATCTTCCAGTTCGGGAGGAACCGGGTCCAGCCGCGGCGGCGGGGCGGCTCCTCGCCCTTCGCCCGGCGGGACCGGCGTCCGCCGGGCGGGCCGTCGCCGGGACCCCGGCCACCAGGACCGCCGGGTCCGCCGGGACCACCCGGGCCTTCGGGGCCGCCCGGGCCCGCCGGCGCGCCGGCCGCGCCCGTCGCGAGGGCGCGGGCGGGACCACCCTGCGCCCTGCGGG
>NZ_JBHTCG010000061.1:0-19130 GCF_042665155.1 Sphaerisporangium rhizosphaerae
CTACCCGGCCGTGCCGGCGCGGCGCCCGGCGGCCGGCCGGGTCCCCCGGACGCGGGGCCGGGCGGCGGGGACGCGGGGCCGTGCGTCCGGGAGGGGGCGGCGGGCGCGGGGGGAAGCGGGCTGACCACGGTCGCCTGGTCGGCCGCGGCGGCTCCCGCGGGGCCGGCGGACGGCTCGTCCGTCCCGGGGGACCGTCCAGGGCCGCCAGGGATGCGCAGGCCGCCCTTGGGACGGATGACCATCATGGTCTGGTCGGTGTCCGGCTCACCCTCGGCGGACGCGGCGGCGGCCTGGGCCTTGGGGACGGTGGTCTGCGGGTCGGGGGCGGGGGCCTGGACCTTCGGGACGGTGGTCCGCGCGTCCCGCCCCTCGGCGGCGGATGCCTGACCTGCGGCGGCGGAGTCGCGCGGACCGGCGTCCCGTCCCGTGGCGGCGGAGGCCCGCCGGCCGGGCTCCGGAGTGGAGGAGGCGGCGGGGCGCGGGCCGGAGGACGAGGCGGACGGTGATGCCCCGGAGGTCGATGGCGCGGCCGAGGTGCTTGAGGTGGATGACGGGGCGGACGTGCCCGAGGTCGACGCCGGAGCGGAGGGCGTCGCGCCGGGGGAGGGGGCCGGGGTGGGGCGGGATCCGGCGGAGGCGGACGCCGGGGAGGGCGGCGGGGCGGAGGAGGTCTTGGCCACGCGGCGGAGCATGGCGACGGCCAGGTCGAAGCTGAGGCGCTTGGTGTGGTCCTTCTCCAGCAGCCCTTCCAGCGCGGGGCGCAGCGGCCCGGCCTGCGTGGGCGGGTCGGCCTGCTCGGTCATCAAGGCCGCCAGGGTCTCGCTGACCGACTTGCGCTCGTACGCGGGACGTCCCTCGACCGCGAAGTACAGCGTCGCGCCCAGCGACCACAGGTCCGACTCGGGGCCGGTGTGGTCGCCCCTGGCCCGCTCGGGCGCGGTGTAGCCGGGGGAGCCGATGACCATGCCGGTCCTGGTGATGTTGCTGTCGCCCTCGGACTTGGCGATGCCGAAGTCGGTGAGGACGACCCGGCCGGTGTCGGTGAGCAGCACGTTGCTGGGCTTGACGTCGCGGTGCAGGACGCCCTGCTTGTGGGCCGCGCCGAGCGCCCCGAGCAGGTCGAGCCCGATCTCGGCGACGAGCCGTGGCGGCAGCGGGCCCTCCTCGTCGACCACCTGCTCCAGCGACCGGGCCTCGACGAGCTCCATGACGATCCACGGGCTGCCGTCCACCAGGATGGCGTCGTGGACGGTCGCCACCGAGGGATGCACGATCTTGGCGGCGTTGCGCCCCTCGCGGATCATGCGCTCGCGCAGCTCTTCGCGCTGTTCCTTGGTGAGACCCGAGTCGTGCCGGATCTCCTTGACGGCGACGTCACGGCCGAGGAGGCGGTCGTGCGCCCGCCAGACCGTGCCCATCGTCCCCCGCCCGAGGGCGGCGATCAACTCATACCGGTCGGCGAGCAGCCGCCTCTGCTGTTCGGGCATGACTAAGAAGATAGCGATAGTGCCTTGAGCCTTGCTTTCCCCTTACTTACGCATATTTCTCGGCCAAAACCGACGGGGCAGCACCATCCGCACGATATCGGACAGCTGGCGGATCATCTGACCCACTTCGGGGTTGGCCGGAGCGCGCCGGCGACCGGCCGTCGGGTCCACCGGTTTGCGGTGCACGCCCTCGGCGGGCCTGCGCGGCCCACGCGGCGCCGGCACGGGGGCCGGGCTCTCGGAGGGCCTCTCGGAAGGCGCGGCGAACGCCCGTTCGGGCCGGGCGTCCGCGCGGTGCTGGCCCCGGTGCGCCGTGCGGCGCGGCGAGGTCGACACCCGGCCGCCGCCGTCCCGAGGCCCGTCGCCGTCGCCGGGACCGCTGTTCGGGGAGTCGTGCGGCCCGCCCCGGCGCCCGCCCCGCACGGTGTCGTGCGCGCCCATCGCGGCGTGCGGCGCCTGCGGGCCGCCGGACGACGTCACCGACGTGCGGCCCGTGCGCTGGGCGGGACCGCCGAGCGGCTCCTCCGCCGAACCTCCGGCGGCGACGCGCGCCAGCATGAGCGAGGCGCGCATGCCGTCGAGCCGCGCGTCCGGGTCGATCTGCAGCAGGCCGCTCAAGATGGGGGCGAGCGGCCCGGCGCGTTCCATGGGGATCGGCTCGCCGCTGGTGAGCGCGGCCAGCGCGGCGGCGGCCGTGCGGCGCCCGTGCAGGCCGCGGCCCTCCACGGCCGTGTACAAGGTGGCGCCGAGCGACCACAGGTCGCCCGCGGGGCTGGCCCGGTCGCCGAGGACCCGCTCGGGCGCGATGTAGCCGGCCGAGCCGAGCACGATGCCGGCCTGGGTGATGGACGCGTCGCCTTCGAGGGCGGCCAGGCCGAAGTCGGTCAGCACGGCGCGGTCCTCGGTGACCAGGACGTTGCTGGGCTTGACGTCGCGGTGCAGGATGCCCTTGGCGTGCACGGCGCGCAGCGCCCCGAGCACCTGGCGGCCGATCTCGGCCACGCGGCGCGGCGGCAGCGGCCCCTGCTCCTTGACCATCTCCTCCAGAGACTGCGCGCGCAGCAGCTCCATGACGATCCAGGGCCGGTCGTCGTCGGTGACGACGTCGAAGACGGTGATCACCGACGGGTGGGCGACCATGGCGGTCGCCCTGCCCTCGCGTTCGGTGCGGGCGCACAGCTCGGCCCGCAGCTCCTCGTCCAGCACGAGCGGGAGGCGGACCTCCTTGACAGCCACGTCACGGTCCAAAAGGACATCGTGGGCGCGCCAGACCGTGCCCATGCCGCCACGCCCCACCGGCTCCACAAGCCGGTATCGCGAGGCTAGCTCGTATCCGACTGGCGCGCGCATGGGTGGCAGCTTACCGATTTGTTCATCGCCGCCTGTAGAGGCCATGCCGATTCTCTGTTGAGATCTTCGGTCAGATTTGGTCAGGTTCGGCGACCGATAGTGAGCACGGGACCACTGGTGTCCTGGAAGAAGTCCTCACCCTTGTCGTCCACCACGATGAAGGCGGGGAAGTCCTCCACCTCGATCTTCCAGACGGCCTCCATGCCGAGCTCCGGATACTCGATGACCTCGACCTTCTTGATGCAGTCCTGCGCGAGGCGGGCCGCCGGGCCGCCGATGGAGCCGAGGTAGAAGCCGCCGTGCGCCCGGCACGCCTCGGTGACCTGCTTGGAACGGTTCCCCTTGGCCAGCATGACCAGCGAGCCGCCCGCCGCCTGGAAGCGCTCCACGTAGGAGTCCATGCGGCCGGCCGTCGTCGGGCCGAAGGAGCCCGAGGCGTACCCCTCGGGCGTCTTGGCCGGTCCGGCGTAGTAGACCGCGTGGTCCTTGAGGTACTGCGGCATCTCCTCGCCGGCGTCCAGCCGTTCGGCGATCTTGGCGTGCGCGATGTCGCGCGCCACGACCAGCGGGCCGGTCAGGGACAGCCGGGTCTTGACCGGGTACCGCGACAGCTCGGCGAGGATCTCGGCCATCGGCCGGTTGAGGTCGACCGGCACCACGTCGTCCGACAGGTGCTCGTCGGTGGTGTCGGGCAGGAAGCGCGCGGGGTCGGTCTCCAGCTTCTCCAGGAAGACCCCCTCCGGCGTGATCTTGGCCAGGGCCTGCCGGTCGGCGCTGCACGAGACCGCGATGGCCACCGGGCAGGAGGCGCCGTGCCGGGGCAGGCGGATCACCCGCACGTCGTGGCAGAAGTACTTGCCGCCGAACTGGGCGCCGATGCCGAGCCTCTGCGTCAGCTCGAAGACCTTCTTCTCCATCTCCAGGTCGCGGAAGCCGTGGCCGGAGGTCGAGCCCTCGGTGGGGATCGCGTCCAGGTAGCGGGCCGAGGCGTACTTGGCGGTCTTCAGCGCGTACTCGGCGCTCGTGCCGCCCACGACCACGGCCAGGTGGTACGGCGGGCAGGCGGCGGTGCCGAGGGAGCGGATCTTCTCCTCCAGGAACTCCAGCATCCGCTTCTCGTTGAGGACGGCCTTGGTCTCCTGGTACAGGAACGACTTGTTGGCGCTGCCGCCGCCCTTGGCCATGAACAGCAGCTTGTACTCGTCGGGGTGGCCGTGCGGGTCCTCGGCGTACAGCTCGATCTGGGCCGGCAGGTTGCTGCCGGTGTTCTTCTCGTCCCACATGGTCAGCGGGGCCATCTGCGAGTAGCGCAGGTTGAGCTCGGTGTAGGCGTCGTACACGCCGCGGGCGATGTGCTCGGCGTCGGCGCCGTCGGTCAGCACGTGGCGGCCGCGCTTGCCCATCACGATGGCGGTGCCGGTGTCCTGGCACATGGGGAGCACGCCGCCGGCCGAGATGCTCGCGTTCTTCAGCAGGTCGAGGGCCACGAAGCGGTCGTTGCCGCTGGACTCCGGATCGTCGATGATCTTGCGGAGCTGGGCGAGGTGGGACGAGCGCAGATAGTGGGAGATGTCGTGGATCGCGGTGGAGGTCAGCAGCCGGAGCACCTCCGGGTCCACCTCCAGGAACGTGCGGCCCGCCGCCTCGACCTTGCGCACCCCCTCCGCCGTGATCAGACGGTACTCCGTCTCATCCGGACCCAGCGGGAGAAGGTCGGTGTAGTCGAACTCGGGCATCGCTCGTGCTCCTCCGTAGTGTGGCGTGCTCGCCGCCGTCCTGTTGCAGGGTAAGGCTCTCCGCGGCCGCCCGCCGACCCGGGCCGCGCCGTGCCGGGGCCCCGGACGGGGGATCTGTGGTGGCCGGGCCGTGTCACCTGGGGCATTCGTGGGAAGGAGAAGACGTCCGCCGGTAGGGCGCCGTCCGAAGGTCGATAAGTACGCGTTCGATAATGGACGTAGGCACGTGTCCGAGATCGGGGGGAAATCATGGACCCGGGCTACATCGTGGTGGTCATCTTCGGCGTGTCGGTGGTCGCGGCCGTCCTGGGCGTCGCGCTCGTCACCATCGTGCTCCGCGGCATCAGGGGCGAGCCGGTCCAGTGGCCGGTGGCCCCCGACGGCCGAGCCCGGCGGCGCGAGATCGAGACGCGGCGGCGCGAGATCGAGACGCGGCGGCGCGAGGGCATCGAGAGCGGTCAGGGCGCGGGCCCCCGCGAGGGCGGCGAGCACCCGGAATGGACCGGCAAGGATCTGGCCGGTGACGACCTGCGCCCGGCCGGCGCCCGTGACGAGAAACACGCCCTGCCGGGGCGGGCGCGGTGGTGGTGAGCCGCGCCACGCCTCCCCTGCGACGGGCCCGGACCTCCTCCATGGGGCTGCCGGGCCCGTCGGCCGTCCGCCCCCCTGGCCTCCCCTCCGGGCGGCCGGCCGCCATGAGGATAGATCGTCCGAATGTCAGGACAAAGTCTTGACTCGCGGCATTCTGATCCTTAGAACTGGGGACGAACCGTCATGAGGTGATCGGAGCGCCGGAGGCAGCATGCGTGTGGGTCTGTTGGGTCTTGGCCGTATCGGCGCGTTCCACGCGACGACGCTCGCCGCCCACCCGGAGGTGGACGAGCTGATCGTGTCCGACGCGGACGAAGTCAGGGCGAAGGAGGTGGCCGGCCGGGTCGGGGCGCTGGTGGGGGACGCCTTCCAGACCGACGCCGTGGTCGTCGCCACCCCGACCTCCACCCACGCCGAGCTGATCCTGCGGGCCTGCGAGGCCGGCGTCCCCGTCTTCTGCGAGAAGCCCGTCGCCCCCACCATCGAGGAGACCACGCGCGTCCTGCGCGCCGCCGACCGCAGCGGCGTGCTCGTGCACATCGGCTTCCAGCGGCGCTTCGACGCCGGGTACGCCGAGGCCCGCCGCGCGCTGGCCGGCGGCGAGCTCGGCGACCTGCACCGCGTGCACATGCTCACCGCCGACCCGCGCCCCCCGGCCGCCGAGTACATCCCGCTGTCGGGCGGCATCTACCGCGACTGCCACATCCACGACTTCGACATCCTGCGCTGGGTGACCGGCCGCGAGGTCGAGTCGGTCTACGCGACGGGCGCCAACCGCGGCGCCGCGTTCTTCGCCGAGGCGGGCGACGTGGACACCAGCGCCGCCCTGCTCACCATGGACGACGGCACGCTCGTCACGCTCCAGGGGTCCCGCTACAACGGCGCGGGGTACGACGTCCGCATGGAGCTGGCCGGCACCCGGCGCACCCTCTCGGTCGGCCTGGACGAGCGGTTGCCCCTCGCCTCGGCGGAGCCCGGGGTCGCCTTCCCCGGCGGCGAGCCGTGGCCCGACTTCGGGGCGCGCTTCGAGCCGGCGTACGTGGCCGAGATCGGCGCGTTCCTGGCGAGCGTGCGCGACGGCGGGCCCAGCCTGTGCGGCGTCCGCGACGCGCTCGCGGCGCTGCGCGTCGCCGAGGCGGCCGAGCTGTCGCGCCGCGAGGGACGTCCCGTCCGCGTCGCCGAGATCGCCCAGGTGACGGCATGAACCACCCGACCGGAGAGGTGAACGTGAGCGGCACGACGGAGACCGGCCAGGGCGGGGCCCTGCGCATCGCGGGAGCGCCGATCAGCTGGGGCGTGTGCGAGGTGCCCGACTGGGGTCACCAGCTCGACCGAGAGCGCGTCCTCGGCGAGATGCGCGCGCTCGGCCTCACGGCCACCGAACTCGGGCCCGACGGGTTCCTGCCGCCGTCCCCCGGGCACCGCCGCTCGCTGCTGGACTCCTACGGCCTGCGGGCCATCGGCGGCTTCGTCCCGGTCGTGCTGCACGACCCGGCCTACGACCCGGTGCCCGAGGCGAAGGCGATGTTCCGCTCCTTCGCCGAGGGGGACGTGGACACCGTCGTCCTGGCCGCCGCCACCGGCGCCGACGGCTACGACGAACGCCCGGCGCTGGACGCCGAAGGCTGGGCGACGCTGCTCGGCAACCTCGGGCGGCTGCTGTCGGAGGCCGAGCCGTTCGGCCGCGCCGTCACGCTCCACCCGCACGTCGGCACCATGATCGAGACGCGGGACGAGGTCGACCGGGTGCTCGACGGCTCGGCGATGCCGCTCTGCCTGGACACCGGTCACCTTCTCATCGGGGGCACCGACCCGCTCGACCTGGTGTCCAGGGCAGCAGCAAGGGTCGCACACGTGCACCTCAAAGACGTGGACGCCACGCTCGCCGAGCAGGTCCGCACCGGAAAGCTGACCTACACCGACGCCGTGCGCGCCGGCGTCTACCGCCCCCTCGGGCGCGGCGACGTGGACGTGGCCGGCATCGTCGCCGGGCTCGGCGCGGCCGGCTACCAGGGCTGGTACGTCATGGAGCAGGACGTCGTGCTGTCCGGCGAACCCCCGCGGGGAGAAGGCCCCGAGATCGCGGTCTGCGAGAGCCTCGCCTACCTCGCGGCGCTCTCATGAGCGATCCCCGCCCCGGGATCGCCCACGGCGGGGACGCCTTCGAGGTGCTCACGATGGGCAGGGTCGGCGTCGACATCTACCCGCTCCAGGTCGGCGTGTCGCTGCGCGAGGTGGAGACCTTCGGCAAGTACCTCGGCGGCAGCGCCACCAACGTCGCGGTCGCCGCCGCCCGGCTCGGCCGCGGGGCCGCGGTGATCACCCGCACCGGGGCCGACCCGTTCGGGGCCTTCATCCACGACGCGCTGCGCTCCTACGACGTGGACGACCGGTACGTCACCGAGGTGCCCGGGCTGCCGACGCCGGTGACCTTCTGCGAGATCCGCCCGCCGGAGGACTTCCCGCTGTACTTCTACCGCTTCCCCAAGGCCCCTGACCTGGAGATCAACGCTGGTGAGCTGGACCTCGCCGCCGTCAGGGACGCCGGCCTGTTCTGGGCGACGGTCACCGGGCTGTCCCAGGAGCCGTCCAGGAGCGCCCACTTCACCGCCTGGGAGGCGCGCGGCCGTGCGCCGCTGACCGTCCTGGACCTGGACTACCGCCCCATGTTCTGGGAGTCGGCGCGGGCCGCAGGAGAATGGGTGCGCAAGGCGTTGCGGCACGTCACGGTGGCCGTGGGCAACCTGGAGGAGTGCGAGGTCGCCACCGGCGCCCGCGAGCCGCGCGAGGCCGCCAGGGCGCTGCTCGACATGGGCGTCGAGGTCGCCGTCGTCAAGCAGGGCTCCGGCGGCGTGCTCGGCATGACGGCGGAGCGCACCGTGGAGGTCCCGCCCGTGCCGGTCGAGGTCGTCAACGGGCTCGGCGCCGGCGACGCGTTCGGCGGCGCGCTCTGCGACGGCCTGCTGGCCGGGCGTGACCTGGAACAGACCCTCCGGTACGCCAACGCGGCCGGGGCCATCGTGGCCGGACGCCTCGCCTGCGCCCCGGCCATGCCCACAGCCAAGGAGGTCGAGGCCGTGCTCTCGGGGGAAGCCCATGCGTGACGAGGACCGCAGGAGTCTGGCGGAGTACCGCGCCAGGTATCCGGAGAAGATCGCGCAGGCCGCGGCCGAACGCCGCCGCAGGCCGTTGCTGCGCGAGCGCGGCCAGATGCTCATCATCGCCGCCGACCACGCCGCCCGCGGCGCGCTCAGCGTGCGGGGCCGCCCGATGGCCATGGCCAACCGCGTCGACCTGCTCGACCGGCTGTGCGCGGCCCTGGCCCGCCCCGGGGTGGACGGCCTGCTCGCCACCCCCGACATCGTCGAGGACCTGCTGCTGCTCGGCGCGCTCCACGACAAGGTCGTGATCGGCTCGATGAACCGCGGCGGCATCCACGGCAGCGCCTTCGAGTTCGACGACCGCTTCACCGCCTACGACACCGACTCGATCGTGCGGATGCGGCTCGACGGCGGCAAGATGCTGTGCCGCGTCGGGCTGCGCTCGCCCGAGACCGCCGTCACGCTCGAATCATGCGCGCGCGCCGTCACGAGCCTGGCCGGACAGGGCCTGATGGCGATGATCGAGCCGTTCTGGTCCCACCGGGACGAGGGCGTGGTCCACCACGACCTGTCGCCGGAGGGCATGATCCACGCCGTCCACGTCGGCCAGGCGCTCGGCGCCACCTCCGCGCACACCTGGCTGAAGATCCCGGTGATCGCCGACATGGAGCGGGTCATGGACGCCACCACCCTTCCCACCCTGCTGCTCGGCGGCGATCCCACCAAGGCGCCCGACGAGGTGTACTCCTCGTGGGGCAAGGCGCTGCGCCTTCCCGGCGTCCGGGGACTCGTGGTCGGGCGCGCCCTGCTCTACCCTCCCGACGACGACGTGGCGGCGGCCGTCGACACCGCCGCCGGGCTGCTGGAGGTGTCCTGATGTCCTACATCCCCGCCGGCTCGACCGCCGCCGCTCCCTGGGCGCTGCGCGTGACGCCCGAGCTCGCGGGATGGACCTACGCCGGGTTGCGCACGCTCAACCTGTCCGGCGAGACCGTCGAGTTCGCCACCGGCCCTGAGGAGATGCTCGTCCTGCCGCTTTCCGGGTCGTGCACGGTCGAGTGCGACGGAGAGCGCCTTTCGCTCCACGGCCGCCCGTCGGTGTTCGAGGGCGTCTCCGACTTCGCCTACGTGCCCGTGGAAGCGACCGTCCGCGTCACCGGGGAGGGCAGGTTCGCGCTGCCGTCCGCCCGCGCCACCCGGCGGCTCCCGGTGCGGTACGGGCCCGCGGGCAAGGTGCCGGTGGAGGTCCGGGGAGCCGGGCAGGCCAGCCGGCAGGTCAACAACTTCTGCGCGCCGGACGCGTTCGAGTGCGACAAGCTCGTCGCCGTCGAGGTCCTCACCCCCGAGGGCAACTGGTCGTCCTACCCTCCGCACAAGCACGACACCCCCGGCGAGGGCGAGGCGGTGCTGGAGGAGATCTACTACTTCGAGGGCGGCCCCGGCTACCAGCGGGTGTACGGCTCGCCGGGCAAGCCCATCGACGTGCTCGCCGAGGTCGGCTGCGGAGACGTCGTGCTCGTCCCGCACGGCTACCACGGCCCGTCGATGGCCGCCCCCGGCTACGACCTGTACTACCTGAACGTCCTGGCCGGCCCGGCCGGCGAGCGGTCCATGGCCTTCTGCGACGACCCCCGCCACGCCTGGATCCGCGCCGGCTGGCAGGGGCAGGCCGTGGACCCCCGCGTCCCCATGACCACGGCCACCGCGAACGGCCCCGGCGGCACGAGCGAGACGGAGACCCCGGCATGACGACGATTCGGCTCACCGTCGCCCAGGCGCTGGTGCGGTTCCTCGCCGAGCAGTGGAGCGAGCGCGACGGCGTCGAACAGCGGCTCATCGAGGGCTGCTTCGGCATCTTCGGCCACGGCAACGTCGCCGGCGTCGGGCAGGCCCTCGCCGAACAGGGAGCCGGGCTGCGCGACCCGCTGCCCTACTACCTGGCCAGGAACGAGCAGGCCATGGTGCACACGGCCGTGGGCTTCGCCAAGGCGCGCAACCGCCTGTCGGCCTTCGCCTGCACCTCCTCGATCGGCCCGGGGGCGACCAACATGGTCACCGGCGCCGCGCTGGCCACGATCAACCGCATCCCCGTGCTCCTGCTGCCCGGCGACATCTTCGCCACCCGCGCCGCCGGCGCCGTCCTGCAGGAGCTGGAGGACCCCCGCTCCTACGACGTCAGCGTCAACGACTGCCTGCGGCCCGTGTCGCGCTTCTTCGACCGGATCAACCGGCCCGAGCAGCTCCCCGCCGCCCTCATGGCCGCCATGCGCGTGCTCACGGACCCCGCCGAGACCGGCGCCGTCACCATCGCCCTGCCGCAGGACGTCCAGGCCGAGGCCCACGACTGGCCGGTCGAGCTGTTCCGCAGGCGCGTCTGGCACGTCGCCCGGCCTCTGCCCGACTCCGCCGCAGTCGAGCGCGCCGTGGAGGCGATCAAGGCGTCGCGGCGGCCGGTCATCGTCGCGGGCGGCGGCGTCGTCTACAGCGAGGCGTGGGACGAGCTGGCGCGGTTCGCCGAGGGGCACGGCATCCCGGTCGGGGAGACCCAGGCCGGCAAGGGCGTCCTGCCCTATGACCACCCGTGCGCGCTCGGCGCCATCGGGCACACCGGCACGGCCGCCGCCAACGCCATCGCGCGCGACGCCGACCTGGTCATCGGCGTCGGCACCCGGTACACCGACTTCACCACGGCCTCGCGCACGCTCTTCGGGGACGTGCCCTTCGTCAACCTCAACGTCACCGCCTTCGACGCCGCCAAGCACTCCGCCGTCATGCTCGTCGGCGACGCCCGCGAAGGGCTGGCCGTCCTGAACCTCGCCGGCTGGAAGGCCGACCCGTCATGGACGTCCCGGGCCGCCGAGCTGGGGCGCGAATGGCAGGACGAGGTCACGAAGCTGTACGCGGGCGACGAGCTCACCCAGCCGGTCATGCTCGGCGTCGTCAACCAGGTCGCCGGCGCCGACGGGGTGGTCGTCAACGCCGCCGGCTCCATGCCCGGCGAGCTGCACAAACTGTGGCGGGCCCACGACCCGAAGGCCTATCACGTCGAGTACGGCTACTCCTGCATGGGCTACGAGATCGCCGGCGGCCTCGGCGTCAAGCTCGCCGCGCCGGAGCGCGAGGTGTTCGTCCTGGTCGGCGACGGGTCGTACCTCATGATGGCCCAGGAGATCGCCACGGCCGTGCAGGAGGGCGTCAAGCTGGTCATCGTGATCGTGGACAACCACGGTTTCGCCTCCATCGGCGGCCTGTCGGAGTCGGTGGGCGCGCGGCGACTGGGCACGGCCTACCGGGCGCGGTCGGCGGACGGCCGGCTGGAGGGCGACTTCCTGCCCGTCGACCTGGCGGCCAACGCGGCCAGCCTCGGCGCGGACGTCCTTCGCGCCGCAGGCCCCGAGTCGCTGCGCGTCGCCCTCACCAAGGCCCGCGAGGCGACCGGCACCACCGTCGTCCACGTCGAGACCGTCCCCGGCCCCTCCCCGCAGACCACCGCCTGGTGGGACGTCCCCATCGCCGAGATCTCCACCACCCCCGAACTCCACAAACGCTACGAACAACAGAAACGCACCCAACGCCCCTACCTGTAACCCCCTCATCACCCTCGCCCCCACGACAACCCCCACACCCCGTCCGCCACTCACGGCCTTCTGGGGTGGAAGCCTCGGGCGAGGGCGATGATGGCGGTGGCGAGGATCAGGGGGGCGGCGAAGGCGATCTGGTAGTCGGCGGCCTCGGCGATGCCGCCGACGAGGGCGGCTCCCACGATGAAGCCGACGTAGTTGAACATGTTGACCCGGGCGATGGCGACGCCCGTGCCCGCCGGGTCCAGCCGTCCGGCGGCCGAGAACGACTGCGGTGCCACCACCGACAGGCCGACCCCGGCGAGGCCGAAAGCCACGATGGCCAGCGGCTGGTCGGGCGCGGCGACGATCCCGGCGAAGCCGAGCGCGGCGAGCGCGCCGCCGATGCGGACGATCGCCGCGGGCCCGTACCGTCGCACGGCGAAGTCGCCGCCGACGCGCACGACGAAGGTGGCCGCCTGGTAGGCCCCGAGCGCCAGCGGCACGACGGCCGCCGTCGCATGCATGATCTTCTCCATGTAGACGGAGCCGAAGTTCGAGATCGACGCGTCGCCCACGTACAGGAAGGCCATCGCCAGGCACAACGGCAGGATCGGCCTCCAAGCGGCCGCCGGTACGGTGTCGCCGCTCCGGGGCGTCTCAGGGGCGGCGACGTGTTCCTCTTCGGCCGTGAACAGGGTGCGGCCGGCGGTCAGGGCGATGGCGACGCCGACGACCATGGCGACGGTGAAGATGGCTGGCAGGGTCAGCCGCATGGCGCCTCCCACCGACGCCCACCCGGCCCCGACGACCGCCGCCGCGCTCCACAGGGCGTGGAAACCGGTGAGGATGGGGCGGCCGTACCTGCGCTCGGCCGTGACCGCCTGCATGTTCATGCCGGCGTCGACGGCGCCGAGACACAGGCCGAACAGCACGTTGGCCGCGACGAGCTGCGGCACGTCGGCCGCCAGGCCGGCGCACACCACGGCGAGTCCTGCCGCCGGCTGGGCGGCGCGCAGCACCCGGCGGCTGCCGTACCGCTTGGCGATCTCGCCGGCGAGCACGCTGCCGACGCCCGCGATCACGGGGACCACCAACAGGAGGATCGACAGTTCGCCGTCGCTCAGGTGGTGTTTCTGCTGTAGCTGGGCCACCTGGGTGAGCAGAGTGGCGAAGGTCAGACCCTGGACGAAGAAGACCGCGAAGGTGGAAAGGCGCGCACGCCGGTCACGGGGGGTGGGCACTGCGGCTCCGGAAGAACATGAGGAGGGTTCAAGATTGGCCAAGGCTACGGTCGCGCCCCCCGCCGGTCAATGGTCTGTTGACGCCACTCCAGAGGTCAGGGCCACACCCGGTCGGTCACGGGGGTGTCGGGGGACGGCGAGATGCGCACGGCCCGGGTCTCCTGCACCGAGAACTCGTCCACCACGTGCCGGTTGTGGACCAGGAAGCCGACGAGCCCGGCGACGGCCTGCACACCCTGGTCGGCGCGGGCGTGGCCGGTCAGCAGGTAGATGTAGGGAGCGGAGAGCTTGTCCAGCAGGAAACGGCTGCCGTGCCGGTGGACGTCCTTCAGGGCCTTGATGGGGATGGGGCGGCGGGAGGTGAACCACACGGCGACGTCCCACATGGGGACCTCAGGCTCCTGCGCGGCCGCGTCCTCGTAACAGGCGACGCAGCCCCGGCGGGCGTCCTGCCCGTGGGGGCACGCCCAGAAGGCGGCATCGTCCCGGTTGTTCACGGTTTCGGCTCCTTCGTGGACGGGTCGGCGGTCATCACGGGCGGCCGCCAATGGAGCAAGGCGGCCTGAACAGGGCCGAGGTACGATTCTGACCGATCTCACGGCTCAATGTGCTTTTCCCCGGCCGTGTTCCGCCAGGTGACCTGTGGTGAGGGGTAGGTCCGGGGTCGGCTCGGGAGTTAGTGTCGAGGCGTGGAAGCCGAGCGCGGAGCGCACTACGACCGTTGGAACGGCCGCTGGCGGCAGCAGGGGGCTCCCGTGCTGCGGCAACTGCTGGCGGGTTTCATCGCCGCAGGCCGGTCCAACGCCGGCGGGCCCGCGCCCCAGGAACTCAGGGCGTCCGACGACGACCGCGAACGCGTGGTCACCGTGCTGCGCGACGCCGTCGCCGACGGCAGGCTCACCCACGACGAGCACGAGGAGCGCGTCGAGGCGGTGTTCGCCGCCCGCACGCTCGGCGAGCTGGCCGTCCTCACCGCCGACCTGCTGCCCGAGCACCTGCAGCCGCTGCGCGCCGACGGGCGTCCGGTGATGGCGCTGTTCCGCTCCGAACAGCGCGAGGGCCGCTGGGTGGTCCCCTCGCACTACTCGGTCACGGCCGTCGGCAGCGGCGTCACGCTGGACCTGCGCGAGGCGCTGCTGCAGAGCAGCCACATCACCGTGCAGGCCACCGTCGTCGGCGCGACGCTCACGCTGATCGTGCCCGAGGGCGTGCGGGTGGTCATCCCGGCCTCGGCGGTCGTCGGCGGGAAGCGGAACCAGGTGCCCGAGACGACCGCGCCGGACGCGCCCGTCATCGAGGTCACCGGCGTGATCATGATGGGCAACGTCGTGGCCAAGTCGCCCAGGCCGCCGAGACGCGGCTGGGCGCGCCGCCGCAGGCCGTAGGGCCGCCGCAGGCCGTAGGGCCGCCGCAGGCCGTAGCGCGGCGGACGGCGGGCGGCCGGTGATCAGGTGGCGGTGTCGAAGTTGATCGCGCTGTAGGCCCGGAGCTTCCAGAGCTGGTGCTCGCTCTCGACCTTGCGCACCGTGCCCGACCTGCCGCGCATGACCAGCGAGTGGGTGACGGCGACCCCGCCGCGATAGCGGACCCCGCCCATCAGCTCGCCGTCGGTGATGCCCGAGGCGGCGAAGAACACATCGTCGGAGGTCACCAGGTCGTCGGTGGTGAGCACGCGGTTCAGGTCGTGCCCGGCCTCCAGCGCCCGGCGGCGCTCGTCGTCGTCCCGCGGCCACAGCTTGCCCTGGATCACCCCGCCCAGGCACTTCAGGGCGCAGGCCGCGATGATGCCCTCGGGGGTGCCGCCGACGCCGAGCATCAGGTCGACGCCGGTGTCCCGGCGGGCCGCCATGATCGCGCCGGCCACGTCGCCGTCGGTGATGAACTTGATGCGCGCCCCGGTGTCGCGGACCTCCTTGGCCAGCCGCTCGTGCCGGGGCCGGTCGAGAATGACCACCGTGACGTCCGACCGCGAGCAGCCCTTGGCCCGGGCGACGGCGGCGACGTTCGCGGCCACGGGCGCGTCGATGTCCACCGCGTCGGCGGCCTCGGGGCCGGTCACCAGCTTGTCCATGTAGAACACCGCCGACGGGTCGTACATCGACCCGCGCGGGCTCACCGCGATCACCGAGATCGCGTTCGGCATGCCGAGCGCGGTCAGCCGCGTGCCGTCGATCGGGTCGACCGCCACGTCGCACTCGGCGCCGCTGCCGTCGCCCACCCGCTCGCCGTTGTAGAGCATCGGCGCGTTGTCCTTCTCGCCCTCGCCGATGACCACGGTGCCGTCCATGGAGACGGTGTTGATGAGCTGGCGCATCGCGTTGACCGCCGCGCCGTCGGCGCCGTTCTTGTCCCCTCGGCCGACCCAGCGGGCCCCGGCCATCGCGGCGGCCTCGGTCACGCGGACCAGCTCAAGGGCCAGGTTGCGATCGGGCGCGCGCTCCTCGGTGGCCAGCGCGGCGGGTACGGACGTCTCTTCCGACATGGTGCGAGCCCCTCTGAGTTGGACGATGGCGATCGGGACGCCCTGGAGTGGACCTACCAGGTTCCCCGCCGTCTAATCCAGGCGTCGTGATGCGGACGCCGTCACGATCGTAGTTGTCCCCCTTCGGCGGCCGACGGAGGGATACTGTCACCGCATGAGCAGCGACACGGAACGACCGGTGACTGTGCGCACCTCCGAACGCGGCGCCGCCACGCGAGGCGCGCTCCTGGACGCCGCCAGAGAGATCTTCGTCACACGGGGCTTCGCCGACGCGGGGGTCACCGATGTCGTCTCCCGCGCGGGGGCCAGTGTCGGCAGCCTCTATCACCACTTCTCCGGCAAGGCCGATCTCTACCTGACCCTGTTCGAGGAGTTCCAGGGCCGTCAGACGCAGCGCACCAAGCAGGCCGTCCAGGCCGCCCGCGGCGAGGGCGAGACCGACCCGATGCGGCTGTTCATCGCCGGCGCCCGCGCCTATCTGGAGGGCTGCTTCGACGAGCGCGAGCTGGCCGCGCTGTTCCTGCGCGGGGACGGGCCGCCCGGCTTCGAGGTGATCATGCGCGACCGCATGCGCCAGTGGGCGCGCCGCAACGCCGCCCTCTTCGAGGAGGACAAGGGCCCCCTGGTCATCGTGGTGACCGGCGCCCTGGCCGCCGCGGTGTCGGAGGTCGTGCTCTCGCAGGACGTCGCCGCGGCGCGGAAGTTCTCCGAGGAGGTCCTGGCGATCATCGGGCAGATCCCGCGCCCGTAGCCCGCGCCGCGCGGGCTGAGTCGGGGGGCGCCCGCCGCGGCCGGTATTCTCCCTGGCTGTGCGCCGATTCACCCAAGGGTTCTACGGGTACGCGTTCGCCGTGCTCTTCTGCCTGGCGATCGTGGGCATCTTCCTGCTCATAGCGCCCCAGAGCCGCGAAGAGCACATCCCGCGGGTGGACTACACGATCACCGTCGCCAACCTCCGCCGCGTCGCCCCGTACGAGGTGCGGGTGCCCGACCCGGTGCCGGCCGGATGGGTGCCCAACAGCTCCGAGGTCGACCAGAAGGGGCACGTCACCTGGCGGCTGGGGTTCGCCACCGCCAAGCGCTCGCACGCCCTGCTCGCCCAGAGCGACGAGCCCGGCGAGGCGTTCGCGAGCCGGCTGGCCAACACCGACAAGAGCACGGGAAGCCGGCAGATCGGCGGCCAGACCTGGCAGGAGCGCTACCGCCCGGACAAGAAGCAGCGCTCGCTCGTGCTCGTCCAGCCGGGCGTGACCGTCGTGGTCACCGGTCTGGCCGACTGGGACGAGCTGACACGGCTCGCGGGCTCCCTCAAGGCGCAACCCAAGATCACCGCCACCCCCACGGCGAGCTGAGCCTCCCTCGAAAGGGGGCCGAACCTCGCCTCGGAAGGCGAGCTGGTTCCTTCGCCGGAAGGGAAGCCGGACCCCGCCCCGGGAGGCGAGCTGATTCCTGCGGGGAAGAAAAGCCGGACCCCGTTTCGGGAGGCGAGCCGAGCCCTGCCTCGGAAGGGGAGCCGAGTCCTCGCCTCAGAAGGGGGTGTTCTCCGCCTCGGCCTCGGACTCGGGGGCCTCGCGACGGGCCATGGCCGCGGCCAGCCTGACCCGCGCGCCCTGCAGCCACTCCTCGCAGATGGCGGCGAGCTTCTCGCCCCGTTCCCACAGCTCGATCGACTGCTCCAGGGTGAGGCCGCCGGCCTCCAGGCGCCGCACGACCTCGGTCAGCTCCTCGCGGGCCTGCTCGTACGACGGCGTCCCGTCTTTCTCCTCAGCCACGGGTCCCACCCTATGGGCATCCGGACCCGCCGGCCGGTCAGGTGGCGGGCTTGTCCACGGTGACCTCGACCCGGCCGTCGGAGAAGCGCAGGCTCAGCCCGTCTCCGGACGTCAGGCCCACCGCCTGCCGTACGACGTCGCCGGAGGGCAGTTGCACGATGGCGTAGCCCCGTTCGAGCGTCGCGGCGGGCGACAGCGCGACGAGGCGGGCCCGCAGGTGCTCCAGGGAGTCCTCGGCCCGGTCGAGGGAGGAGGTGAGGCAGCGGCGCGCCCGGTCGCGAAGGCCCTCCACCTGCTCCGCCCGGCGCTCGACCTCGCGGACCGGGTCGGCCAGCGAGGGACGGGACCGCAGTGCCGCCACCCAGGACAGCTCGCGGTCGAGCCGGCCGCCCACCACCCGCCGCCCCCGGTCGCGGAGCTGGCGCACCAGGGCGAGCTGCTCGCCGACGTCCGGGACGACCTTCTTGGCGGCGTCGGTCGGCGTCGAGGCGCGCACGTCGGCGACCAGGTCCACCAGGGGATTGTCCTGCTCGTGGCCGATGGCGCTCACCACCGGCGTGCGGCAGGCGGAGACGGCGCGCACCAGCGACTCGTCGGAGAACGGCAGCAGGTCCTCCAGGGAGCCGCCGCCCCGCGCGATGATGATCACGTCGATCTCGCGGTCGAGGTCGAACCTGCGCAGCGCCTCGGTGACCTCGCCCACGGCGTACGGCCCCTGGACGGCGACGGTCTCGACCTTGAACCGCACGGCGGGCCAGCGGCGGCGGGCGTTCTCCAGCACGTCGCGTTCGGCCGCCGAGTCGCGCCCGCAGATCAGGCCGATGGTGCCGGGCAGGAAGGGCAGGCGGCGCTTGCGCTCGGCGTTGGCCAGGCCCTCGGCGACGATGACCTGCCGCAGCCGCTCCAGCCGGGCCAGCAGCTCGCCGATGCCCACGGGACGGATCTCCAGGGCGGTGAACGCGAAGGAGCCCCGGTTGACCCAGAAGTCCGGTTTGACGAGCACGACGACCCGCGCGCCGTCCACCGGCCGGGGGACGGTCGCCTCGTAGACGTTGCGCGGGCAGGTCACGCGCGCCGACACGTTGGCCACCGGATCGCGCAAGGTCAGGAACACCGTGCCGCCACGCGACGACAGCTCGGTGATCTGCCCCTCGGCCCACACGGTGCCGAGCTTGCCGATCCACTGGGCCACCATCTGCAGCACCGACCGGATCGGCAGTGGCTGCTCGGGTGAGGTCTTGGCCGTCATGCGGGCAGCCTACAAACCGTCCTCGGCTATTCGGCCGCTTCGAGCTTCGCCAGGCGCTTGGCGTACATCTGCACGATGTCGTCCCGCGCGGCGGTCTGCCGCTCGTACTCGATCAGCGACCGGATCTGGTCGGCGGACTTGCCGCGGAGCCGGGCGCGCAGCGAGGCCATGGTCATCTCGGAGTAGCCGGGCATCGGCTCGGCGAGCGTCGGCGTGTCGCCGGCCGGGGAAGGCGCCGCGGAGGCGACTTCGGCGGCGGTGGTGGTCACGGCGTCGGCGAGCTTGCCTTCCGCGGTCTTGGACCTGCGCGCCCGCGGCTTGGGCGCGGCGGCCTCGCCGGTGGCCGTGCTCTCGGTGCTCTCGGCGCTCTGTGCGGCCTTGGCGGCCTTGGTGGTCCTGGTGGCCCTGGCCTTGGGTTCGGCGGGGGAGGTCCCGGCCTTCGCGGCGGACGCGGCCGTGCGGGGCTTGGCGGCGGCCCGGGACGCGCGCTTCGCGGGCGCGGCGGGCGCCTCGGCCGCGGGATCGGCCGTGACACCGGCGGGCGCGGCGGGCGCCGCG
>NZ_JBHTCG010000062.1:0-16534 GCF_042665155.1 Sphaerisporangium rhizosphaerae
CGCCTGCGCGGCGGCGCCGGCGGGCAGGGCCGCGCGCAGCGCGGGCGCGGCCGACCCGGCGGCGCCGTCGCGGGCCAAAACGACCGGACGGCCGAGCAGGGACCGCCGTACGCGTTCGGCGACCAGCGTGGGATGGGTCAGCAACGAGCCGGCCAGCACCACGGGCAGGCCGGGATCGCCCTCGCCGACCGCCGCCAGGGTGGCGACCAGGCGGCGGGCGGCGTCGTCCACGATGGCCAGCGCCACCTGGTCGCCCTCCCGGGCCGCCGCCTCCACGACCGGGCTCAGCCTGCCCAGCCGGGCCGGCTCCCCGTCGTACACCACCGCGATGATCGCCTGCGTGAGGGCCTCCCTCCGCAGGTCGTCCGCTTGGAGGCCGTCCGCTTGGAGGCCGTTCGCTTGGAGGCCGTTCGCTTGGAGGGCGTCGGCTTGGGGAGCGTCCGCGCGCGGAGCCGGGGATGATCCGCCGGTTGGAGCCGGAGCCGGGGATACCTCTCCGGTAGGAGTCGTGGCCGGGGAAGCTTCGCCGGTGGAAGCCGGCGCTCCGGGGCCGGCCGGGCGGGCCGTGGCGGCGTCCTCGTGCGCGGTCACCCCGGAGGCCGGGAGCGGTTCCCGGAGGGTCGGGACGATCAGCGAGGTGAGCACCGTGGGACGGCCGCGGCCGTCGATGGCCGCCAGGGCGGCCTGCACGGCGCGGCGGCCGATCCAGACCCCCGACCCCTCGTCGCCGAGCAGCCATCCGTAGCCGTCGCACCGGCGGACCATCCGGCGGTCCTCGACGTGGGCCGCCACCGCCCCCGTGCCCGCGATGATCACGTTGCCGCTGGGCGCCGGGGTCGCGCCGGCGAAGGCCACCAGGATGTCCGGGACGATGACCGGCCGGCCGGGCAGCCCGGCCCCGTGCCAGGCGTCCTGGCTGATGGCGTCCGCCTGCCTGCGGCCCGCCTCGCTCGCCCCGGCGAGCCCGAACACCCCGCCGGCGACGTCGCCCGGGCCGAACCGCGGGCCGATCTGGGACAGGGCCTCGGTGAGGGCGCGCGCGAGGTTGCCGCCCGGGTCGCGGGCGGAGCGCGGATTGGCCCCGCCGGCGCGGCCCCGGCCCACGATCTCGCCGCTGAAGGTGGCGACCAGGCAGCGCGTGCTCGTCCCGCCGCCGTCGACGCCGACCACCAGCGGCTCCGCCGATCGCATACGCCTCCCCGATGACGATCTCCCCGGCAGTATAGGCGCCCCACCTCGGCCGATCCGGCCCGCGGGTGCGGCCCGCCTCAGGCACCGTTGTGGCGGGCCTTGGCGGCGGCCCGGATGTGGCAGGCTGCGTAGCCCAGGGAGCGTCTTCGGGGGAGCGGGATGGGGCGGCGCGTGGTCGGGACCGAGGAAGAGGCGGGCAGGACGGCCGGGGTCTCCGGGCGGGCCGCGCGGTGGGTCACCGAGATCTTCGCTCCGCAGGTGCTGGTGATCGCGCTGCCGCCGGTGGTCGGGCTGGTGTCCGACGGGCGCCCCGGGTTCTGGTGGGGCCTGGTCGCCTCGCTGCTGTGCGGAGGCGTCCCCGCGTCGGTGATCGCGCTCGGCGTCCGCGCCGGGCGGCTGGACTCCCGGCACATCGTGGACCGCTCGCGCCGGACGGTGCCGTTGCTGGTCGCCGTCGGCGCGGTGCTGGCGACGCTGGTGCTGCTGGCCGTCCTGGGCGCTCCGCGCCTGCTGGTGGCCACGGTGGGCGCGATGCTGGCCGGCCTCGCGGTGACGGTGCCGGTGACGTTGCGCTGGAAGATCTCCTTCCACGCCGCCGTCTCGGCGGGCACCGTGCTCGTGCTCGCCCGCGTCCTGCCGGCGGCGCCCACGCTCGCGGCCGGCGCGGCGGTCGTCGCGGTGGTGTGCTGGGCCCGCGTGCGCCTGGCCCACCACACCGTCCCCCAGGTGGCCGCGGGCGCCCTGGCCGGAGCCGCCTCATCGGCGGCCGTCCTCGCCCTGTTCGGGGTCTGAGAGGACGGCGGACCGCTGATCTCAGGGTGTGCGCGGGCAGCGGTTGTGACCTCAGGGGTGTGCGCGGGCAGCGGTTGTGAGGTCAACCGCCGCAGGAGCACGCGGGGTCGGGGGGATCGGCCCAGTGCAGGGCGATGTACGGCTCGGCCCGGCCGCAGTAGCGGACCCGTTCGCGGGTGACGCGGTAGCGCGCGCACGTCTCGGGCTCGTCGGGCGAGCGGCGCGGCATGGGAACGAACAGCACGCCGATGTCCTGGTCGATGTGGGTGAGCAGGCCGTGGCACGGACCGCCGAGGCAGATGGCGTTGCAGTCGTGGTCGCGGTCCCTCCGCTCGGCGCTCATGCCGGGTACGCGTGGGTCTCGGTGGCCTTCACCGACGCCCAGACCCGCTGCCCCGGGGCCAGGTCGAGTTCGGCGAGGGCGGCGGGCGTGATGTCGGCGAAGGCGGCGACCGGCCCCTGGAGGTGGACGCGGACGTTGTCGCCGTGCCGTTCGATGCCTTCGATGCGCCCCTCCCACAGGTTGCGCGGGCTGCCGTCGGGCCGGGAGCGGTAGAGCGCGACGGCCGCCGGCGGGAAGGCCACGAACACGGGCCCCTCCAGCCGTTCCGAGGTGCTGAACGGCAACGCGCCCACCATGACCCGGGCGCCGTCGGCCACGCCGCGATGCAGGTTGAGCCCGACCAGCCGGGCGACGTAGCCGGTGCGCGGGCGGCGGGCGACCTCGGCCGGGGTTCCCTGCTGGACGACCGCGCCGTCCTCGATGACGATCAGCCGGTCGGCCAGCACCATCGCCTCCAGCGGGTCGTGGGTGACAAGGACGGTGGCGCCGTCGAAGTCGGCGAGGTGGCGTCGGAGCCGGGAGCGGATCTCCAGCCGGGTGTGGGCGTCGAGCGCGGCCAGGGGCTCGTCCAGCAGGAGCAGCCGCGGCCGGACGGCGAGCGCGCGGGCCAGCGCCACCCGCTGGGCCTGGCCGCCGGACAACTGGCGGGGCCGGGCGGCGGCCCTGTCGGCGAGACCGACGCGTTCCAGCAGCTCCGCGGCCACCCGGCGGGACTCGGCCCTGGAGGCGCCCTGGCAGCGCGGGCCGAAGGCGACGTTGTCCAGGGCCGACAGGTGCGGGAAGAGCAGGTAGTCCTGGAAGACCATGCCGATCGGCCGCTGGTCGGGGGGCAGCGTCTGCACCGGGGCGCCGTCCAGCAGGATGCGGCCGCCGGTCAGGGCGATCAGCCCCGCCAGGGCGCGCAGGGCGGTGGTCTTGCCCGCGCCGTTCGGGCCGAGCAGCGCGACGACCTCTCCCGGCGCGACCTTCACCTCGATGTCCAGCGTGAACGCGGTCCTTTCGACCACGAGACGGGCTTCCAGCGTCATGGCGCGCTCACCCACCGGTCGCGCAGGCTCGCCAGGATGACGACCGAGACGGCCAGCAGGACCAGGCTGAGCACGATCGCCGCCTGCGGCTCGGTCTCCAGCGCCAGGTAGACGGCCAGCGGCATCGTCCGCGTCGTCCCGGGGAAGTTGCCCGCGAAGGTGATCGTCGCCCCGAACTCGCCCAGCGCCCGGGCCCAGCACAGCACCGCCCCCGCCACCACCCCGGGCATGATGAGCGGCAGCGTGACCCGGCGGAACACCGTCCACCGCGAGGCGCCCAGCGTGGCGGCGGCCTCCTCGAACCGCAGGTCGGCGGCGCGCAGCGCGCCCTCGACGCTGATGACCAGGAAGGGCATCGCGACGAACGCCTCGGCCACGACCACTCCCACGGTGGTGAACGGCAGCGTGATCCCGAAGCTCGCCTCCAGCCACTGCCCGACCAGCCCGCGCCGCCCCAGCACCAGCAGCAGCGCCACGCCGCCGACGACCGGCGGCAGCACCAGCGGCACGGTGACCAGGGCACGGACCACGCGCCGGCCGGGGAAGTCCACGCGGGCCAGCAGCCAGGCCAGCGGCACGCCGAGCAGCAGGCACCCCGCGGTCGCGATCGTGGCGGTCACCAGCGACAGCCGCAGCGCCTCCAGCACGTTCGGCTCGCCCAGCCGTCGCGGCAGCGTGGCCCAGGGAGCCCGCACCAGCAGCCCGGCGAGCGGCAGCACCAGGAACGCCAGCCCGGCCAGCGCGGGCGCCACCAGCACCCACGGCAGGCGGCCGGCGATGCCCTGACGGCTTCCGCCGCTCCGGTGGCTTCGGCGGCTCAGGCGGCTTCGAGGGGAGGTGCTCATGCGGGTCAGGGCGCCTCGAAGCCGGCCTTGGTCAGCACGTCCTTGCCCTGCGGCGACAGCACCAGGTCCACGAACTGCTCGGCCAGGTCACCGGCCGGAGCCTTGGCGAGGGTGGCGATCGGATAGTCGTTGATCGCCTTGTCCGCCTCTGGGAACTCGATGCCGTTCACCTTGCCCGCCGAGGCGATCACGTCGGTCTTGTAGACCAGCGCCGCGTCCACCTCGCCCAGCTCGACCTTGGTGAGCGTGGCCTTGACGTCCTGCTCCAGCGTCACGGGCTTGACCGTGAGCCCGGCGGCCTCCAGCGCCTTGGCCGCCGCGGCGCCGCACGGCACCTGCTCCGCGCACAGCGCGACCTTCACCTTGGGGTCGGTGAGGTCCTTCAGCCCTTCCACCTTGGCCGGGTTGGCGGCGGGCACGGCGATCTGCAGCTTGTTGCGCGCGAACGTCGTCGGGGAGCTCGCGAGCGAGGCGTCGGTGACGGTCTTCATCGTGGCCGGGCTCGCCGCGGCGAACACGTCGGCCGGGGCGCCCTGGGTGATCTGCTGGGCCAGGGTCGCGCTGGAGCCGAAGTTGAACTTCACGCTCGTGCCGGGGTGGGCCGCCTCGAAGGCCTTGCCCAGCTCGGTGAACGTGCCGGTCAGCGACGCCGCCGCGAACACCGTCACCTCGGTGGCCGCACCGGCCGCGGAGGCCGGCCCGGCGGCCGGCGTCGTGGAGGCGGCCGGTTCGCCGGCACCGCACCCCGACAGCCCGAGTGCGAGCGCGACCGGCAGGGCCACGGCCCACGGGGCAAGACGACTGATGAACACCAAAGGGGGGCTCCTCACAGGCTGCCGGCGACACGCTCGTGGCCGGGGATCTCCACGACGACGTTGGTGGACTTGATCACGGCGACCGCCACCACCCCCACCGCCAGGCCGAGCTCGTCGGCGGCCTGGCGGCTCATCAGCGACACCACCCGGAACGGCCCCGCGGCGATCTCGACCTGCGCCATCACCGCGTCCTTGATCACCTCGGTCACGATGCCGCGGAAGCGATTACGCGCCGAGGAACGGCCGCCGTCGACCGTCTCGACCTGGGTGCGGGCGAACTCGGCCAGGTCGGCGCCGTTCAGCCGCCGGTGGCCGTTCTCGTCCCGCTCGGCCCTCAGCCGGCCCCCGTCCACCCATCGGCGGACGGTGTCGGAGCTGACCCCGAGCAACGCGGCGGCCTCGCTGATACGGAACGTCGTCACAGACCCTCACCCTACCCCTCGCACATTCCACCGCCAATGCCCATCTACTACCGCAATCGCGGCCTGATGCACGGCTTTGTCATGGCATCCACGAAAGGGAGCGGAGTCGTGCCCGGCTCCACGCGCCGGCCCCGGCCGGATCGGGTCCGGCAGCGGCCGGCGATCGCCTCCGCCTGGATCACCCGGGCTCCTCCGGGATCACCCGGGCTCCTCCGGGATCACTCAGCCTCCGCCGGGTGGTCCGCCGGAGGGGTGGCGTGGATCGCGGCGAAGGCCAGGAGGAGGGTGGCGGTCCGCGGCGGGTCCTCCAGGTTCGGGGAGTGCCCAAGGCCGGGCAGCAACACGACCTCCGCCCCCGGCACGGCGTGGTAGCCGGCCGCGGAGGACGACCGCCATCGGCGGTCGTCCGCACCGAAGATCACCAGCAGCGGCTTGCCGAGGGGCGCCAGCCGGTCGGGGAGCGCCCGCTGCTCCAGGTAGTCGCGAGTGCCTCGCATCGTCGCGGTGAGCGTGTGGTAGGTCATGAAGCGCACCTCGTCCAGTAGCTCCTGGGGGATCCGATAGCCCGGGCGGCTGAAGCCGGTGCTCGCGAACCGGCGGATCAGCTCGTCGGTGGGCGGCCACTGCGAGGGGCTGATCGCGGCGGACTCCGACGCGATGAAGGCGTCCAGGCTCGGTCCGGTGTTGATGAGCGCGAGCGCGTCCACCAGGCCGGGTCGCTGTTCGGCGAGAGCGGTGGCCACCGCGCCGCCGCTGGAGTGGCCGATGACCACGACGCGCCCGGCGCCGAGCCGGTCCATCGCCTCGCCCACCCGGTGGGCCTGGTCCGGGAGCGCGTAGCCGGGGCCGGCCGGCTTGGCCGACCGGCCGTGCCCGAGCAGGTCGATCCGGATGACGCGATGGGCTGCGGCCAGCAGCGGGACCAGCGGGTCCCACGAGCGGGTCGAGGACGCCGACCCGTGGATGAGCAGGAGTGCGGGGGCGTCGCGGGGGCCGTCCTGGCACACGTGGATGTCGCCGTCGTCCAGGGACAGGATCGTGCTCTCGGTGGTCTCGGCGCCGCCGTTCGCGTGCGGTCCGCCGTCAGAGATGGTCATGAGGCGATCGTCGCGCCGGTGCGCGCCGGTGGATTGGACGAATGTTCCCCCCGGCCCGCCGTAGCATGGGGCGGTGCGGACGTTCGTGCACGGTGCGGCTGTGTGGGACGTCGCGTGCCCGCGGGGTCCGAGCCGGGTGGCCGGTGTCACCATGGCCGGGTTCCGCGTCGGTGACCTGGACGCGCTCCGGATGGTCCCGCACCCGGCCGTGACACTGCTCGTGGAGTTCGGCGCCGGTTCGCCCGTCGTGGACTACGCCGCCGGGCGGCGGGAGCGGGGAAGCGTCGCCGCCGGGCCCGGGCTCGGGTCCGGGGGCGCTGTCTGGGCGCGGGGCGTGAACCTCGAGTGCGTGCAGGTGCGCCTGTCCCCGGTGATCGCGCGCGCGGTTCTGGGCCTCCCTCCCGCCGACCTCGACGGCGCCGTGGTGGCCCTGGGCGACCTGTGGGGCCGGGAGGCCGCACGGCTGCGTGAGCGGCTGGCCGGGGCCTCCTCCTGGGAGGATCGCTTCGCGCTGACCGAGGCGCTGCTCGCCCGGCGGCGTGCGGCGGGGCGGGCAGTGGACCCGGAGGTGGCCTGGGCCTGGCGCCGCATCGTCGCCGGCCGCGGCCTGGTCCGGGTCGACGGGCTGGCGGCCGAGCTCGGCTGGAGCCGCAAGCGCCTGTGGTCCCGGTTCCGCTCGCAGATCGGCCTGCCGCCCAAGCGCGCCGCGAAGCTGGTCCGCTTCGACCACGCCGCTCACCGCCTGGCCGCGGGACAGGACGCGGCCGGCGTCGCGGCCGACGGCGGCTACACCGACCAGTCGCACCTGCATCGCGACGTCGTGGCGTTCACCGGGGTGACGCCCGCGGCCGTGGCCGGCGAGCGGTTCCTCGCGGTCGACGACCTCGCCTGGCCCGGCCGCGCGACGCCCGCGCCAGACCCACGCCGCTGAGCCGCCCGGGACCGGCGCGTCCGGCACCGGCCCGTCCGGCATGGCCGACAGGGCCGGTCAGGGCTTGCGGGCCACGGCGCAGAACTGGGAGACCTCCTGCCGGGCGTCGAAGTCGTCGGGCTCGGGGCGCCACCGGGAGCAGGAGACCACGCCGGGCGAAAGCACCTCCAGTCCTTCGAGGAACCCGGCCAGCTCCTCCGGATCGCGCAGGGTCATCGGCGCAGAGCCGCCCTCGTTCCAGCGCCGCACCGCCTCGATCATCGCCTCGCCGTGCACCCGCGCCGTCGGATGGGCGATGACCAGGTGGCTGCCGGACGCCAGGCCGGCCATCAGCCGGTCCACGACCGACCTGGCCTGCCCGGTGTCGACGATGAAGTTGAGGCTGCCCAGCAGCATCAGCGCGACCGGACGGGCGAGGTCGAGGGTGGCGGCGGCCCGCTCCAGGATCGTCTCCGGCTCGTTGAGGTCGGCCTCGAGGTAGTCGGTGGCCCCCTCAGGGGCGCCCACGAGCAGCGCCCGGGCGTGGGTCAGCACGATCGGGTCGTTGTCGACGTACACGACGCGGCAGCGGGGGTCGATCGCCTGGGCGACCTCGTGGGTGTTGTCGGCCGTCGGCAGCCCGGTGCCGATGTCGAGGAACTGGCGGATGCCGGCCTCGCCGACCAGGTGGCGCACGGCCCTGCCGAGGAAGGCGCGGTCGGCGCGCGCGGAGTCCACCAGGGCGGGCATCACCGCGAGGATCTGCTCGCCCATCAGGCGGTCGGCGGCGAAGTTGTCCTTGCCGCCCAGCCAGTAGTTCCAGACGCGCGCGGAGTGCGCCACCGTGGGGTCGATCTTGGCGTGCGGCACCGGCGCCTCGTCAGGGGAGGACGCTTCGTCGCTCATGGGGAACGCACCTGCTCCACCTGGCGTGGACCGATCTTCACCTCGCCAGCCTAGCCGTCCGTATTGCCGGCCAAGTGAGAATTCGGACACTGTTCATATCGCCGATACCGGGCCGAAACCAGGCCGGGAGCGGACCGCGAAGAGTCGGTCAGGGCGAGGCGGGGGAGACGCGCTGCCACTGCGGGTCCCGGTACAGCACCACGGACGGCCCGCGCAGCATCTCGTCCGGCGCGGACAGCATGACCAGCTCGCCCGCCGCCTCCATCTCGCGCAGCAGGTCGCGCACGCGCGGGCCGACGGGCAGGCGGCCGAGGGGCAGGCCGAGCGTGAGACGTGTGGCGTCCGCCACCTCCGAGAGCCGGAACGGGCCGGGGAAGCCGTCGACCAGCCCGCGGACCAGGTCCAGCGTGATCACCTGCTCGGCCTCGCCGTGCGCGACCTCCCACACGAGCTGGACGTTGCGGCGGCCGGTGGCGGCGCAGGCGGCGCAGCGCCGCACGAAACCGGGCACGATCTCCTCGTCGGCCGAGCCCAGGCACACCGTGCACTGGCCGGTCTCCGAGGCGTGCAGTTCAGCGGCCGCCCGGTTGGGCAGGGGAGTGCCGCACGAGCACCGGAACGTGCGGAAGGCGCGCCCCTCGACCAGGGCGCGATCGTCGGCGTTCTCGGGGATCTCGTCCCACTGTGCGGTGATCGTATGCGTGGTCATCTCCCGTGACTCTACCGAGCCGTTCCGGCGCGTGGTCCCGGACGGCCGGGTTCGGCGTGACGGCGTGCCAGGAGGCGGGCGTGGCCCCTGGTGGGGGTGCGTTTCACGCGGCGTGCGGCGCGAACCCCGGGTGGAGGCACCGCCTCTGGGGACATGCTTTTATTGATTCATGTCAAACCCGGCGATTTTGACCGTCGATGACGATCCGGGCGTCTCCCGGTCGGTGGCCCGAGACGTCCGCCGCCGCTACGGCGACCGCTACCGCGTCGTGCGCGCCGACTCCGGCCAGGCGGCCCTGGAGGCGCTCCGCGAGATCAAGCTGCGCGGCGAACAGGTCGCCGTCATGCTCGCGGACTACCGGATGCCGCAGATGAACGGCATCCAGTTCCTCGAGGCCGCGATGGACATCTTCCCGCGCGCCCGGCGTGTCCTGCTCACCGCCTACGCCGACACCGACGCGGCGATCGACGCGATCAACATCGTCGACCTGGACCACTACCTGCTCAAGCCGTGGAACCCGCCGGAGGAGAAGCTCTACCCGGTGGTGGACGCGCTCCTGGACGCCTGGCTCGCCGCGCCGGACGAGACGATCACCGAGACCCGCGTCGTCGGGCACCGGTGGTCGGCGCCGTCCTTCGCGGTCCGCGACTTCCTCGCCCGCAACCTGGTGCCCTACCGCTGGCTGCAGTCCGACGAGCCCGAGGGCTGCCGGCTGCTGTCGGCGGCCGGGCTGACCGGCGACGACGTGCCGCTGGTGGTCACCCCGGACGGCACCTCGCTGGTCAAGCCCAGCGAGGCCGACCTGGCCGCCCACGTCGGGCTCACCACCACGCCCACCGAGGACTTCTACGACCTGGTCGTCGTCGGCGCCGGCCCCGCCGGGCTCGGCGCGGCGGTGTACGGCGCCTCCGAGGGCCTGCGCACCCTCCTGCTGGAACAGCGCGCCACCGGTGGGCAGGCGGGGCAGAGCAGCCGCATCGAGAACTACCTGGGCTTCCCCGACGGGGTGTCGGGCGCCCAGCTCACCGACCGCGCCAGGCGGCAGGCGCAGCGCTTCGGCGCCGAGATCCTGACCACCCGCGAGGTCGTCGGCCTGGAGGCCGGCGGCACGACCAAGCTGCTGCGCTTCGGGGACGGCAGCCTCATCGCCGCCCACACGGTCGTCCTGGCCACCGGGGTGTCCTACCGCCTGCTGGACGCGCCCGGCCTGGCCGAGCTGACCGGCCGGGGCGTCTTCTACGGCTCGGCCGCCACCGAGGCCCCGAGCTGCTCCGGCCAGGAGATCTACATCGTCGGCGGCGCCAACTCCGCCGGCCAGGCCGCCGTGCACTTCTCCCGGTACGCCAAGCGCGTGCACATGCTGATCAGGTCCGGCGACCTGCGGCGGTCGATGTCGCAGTACCTGATCGACCAGATCGCCGAGATCGACAACATCGAGGTGCACCCGCACTGCCAGGTGATCGGCGGCGAGGGCCGCGAGCACCTGGAGCGGCTGATCGTCTGCGACCCGCGCTCGGGGCAGGACCGGACGTTCGACACCTCGTGGCTGTTCGTCTTCATCGGCGCCGAGCCGCGCACCGACTGGCTGGACAAGTCGGTCGTCCGTGACGAGCGGGGCTTCGTGGTCACCGGCACCGACCTGCTCGCCGACGGCCACAGGCCGCCCGGCTGGACGCTGCCCCGCGACCCCTACCACCTGGAGACCAGCATGCCGGGCGTCTTCGCCGCGGGAGACGTGCGCGCCGACTCGGTCAAGCGCGTCGCCTCCGCCGTGGGCGAGGGCGCCATGGCGGTGTCACTGATCCACCGCTACCTGGAGACCCAATGAGCGAGCCGGCCACGGAGACCGGATGCGGCGTCAGGGGCGACGAGCGCCTGACCCCCGTCGAACTACGCACCCTGTTCCTGTTCGAATCGCTGGACGAGGCCCAGCTCGCCCGGTTCGCCGAGCACGGCCGGGTGGAGCGCTACCCCGCCGCCGCCCGGGTCTACGAGGAGGGCAGCCCGGCCACCTGCTTCTACGTCCTGCTCAGCGGCACGATCGCGCTGTCGCGCCGCGTCCAGGGCGACGAGATCGAGCTCAACCGCACCGAGCAGCGGGGCGTCTACGCGGGCGCCACCCAGGCTTACCTGGCCGAGCGCGAGGGGCAGGTGTACCCCCACAGCATGCTCGCCATCAGCGACGTCGAGCTGTTCTCGCTGCCCGCCGACGTGCTGGCCACCGCGCTGCGCGAGTGGTTCCCGATGGCGACGCACCTGCTGGAGGGCATGTTCCTCGGCCTGCGCGCCAGCCAGACCATCGTCGGTGAGCGCGAGCGGCTGCTGGCGCTGGGCTCGCTGTCGGCCGGGCTGACCCACGAGCTGAACAACCCGGCCGCCGCGGCGGTGCGGGCCACCGCGGTGCTGCGCGAGCGGGTCGCCCACATGCGCCACAAGCTCGCCATGATCGCCGACGGCCGGCTGGACGGCAGCCGCCTGCACGAGCTCGTCGAGCTGCAGGAGGAGGCCGTCAAGCGCGCCGCGGGCGCGGCGCCGCTGTCGGCGATGGCCACCGCCGACGCCGAGGACGAGCTGAGCGACTGGCTGGACGACCACGACATCGCCGGAGGCTGGGAGCTGGCCTCGACGCTGGTGGCCGGCGGCATCGACGCGGAGTGGCTCGAGCGCATCAGCGGCGCCGTCGGCGGGGAGAACCTCGAGGCCGCCGTCCGGTGGCTGACCTACACGGTCGAGACCGAGCAGCTGATGTGCGAGATCGCCGAGGCGGTGACCCGCATGTCCACGCTGGTCGCCGCCGCCAAGCAGTACTCCCAGCTCGACCGGGCCCCCTACCAGACGGTCGACGTGCACGACCTGCTCGGCGCGACGCTGACCATGATGCAGGCGAAGATCCCCGAAGGGGTCCGCGTCGTCAAGGAGTACGACCGCACCGTCCCGCTCATCCCCGCCTACGCCGCCGAGCTCAACCAGGTGTGGACCAACCTCATCGACAACGCGTTCTCGGCGATGAGGGAGGAGGGCGGCACCCTCACGGTGCGCACCGGGCACGACACGGAGCGGGTCTTCGTCGAGATCGGCGACACCGGGCCGGGCATCCCCGCCGAGATCCGGCCGCGCATCTTCGAGCCGTTCTTCACCACCAAGCCGGTCGGCGAGGGCACCGGTCTCGGCCTGGACATCTCCTACCGCATCATCGTCAACAAGCACCACGGGGACATCAAGGTGGAGTCCCACCCCGGCGACACGCGCTTCCGCGTGCTGCTCCCCATCACCCCCGCCTGAGCCGCGCCAAAGCGAGAACACATCCGGGAACCGGTCACCATGGTGACCGGTTCCTGACGTTCCTCCCGGCCCTCGGTGGAGCTCAGGGCCGGGGGAGTGTCCGCGACGGCCGGCCCCTGTCGTACTTCGTCACGGTGGCCGATCCACGCGACGGGACCATCCGCAGTCCGCCCATGCCCTCCGGCGACAACGGCACGGACCTGATCGGCCCGTCGCGCCGGCGGGCCGCCCGGCCACGGTGCCGTGGCCGAGACGACCCGCGGACGATCGTGCTAGCAGCCGCTGACGTGCCAGACGCGGAGCATTGCCCGGGGGACCTTGTCGAGGCAGCCGCCGGTGTCGCCGAGGTACTTCCAGGCGCCCCCGCCTCGCTTGCGCCAGACGTGCGGACCGTCCTGGTAGCTGATCGGATCGCCCTTGATCCCGATCTGGCCGATCGCCCAGTAGACGTCCCGGGCGCGCGTGGTCCCGGTGATCTTCCCGTAGTAGACCTGCCGGGGACCGTCCACCCGGTTACGAGGACGGGCGGAATCGGCCCGCCAGTAGGCGTCGGCCAGCTTGGTGCGGATCCTCTCGGTGAGCTTGAGGTTGACGGCCCTGCCCGCCGCCCTGCTCGTCGTCGCGCCCGGCGAGGCGGTGACCCCGGCCCGCGCCGGCCCGGCCACCGGCGAGGCGCCGGCGGGCGCGGCCGCCGTCAGGGACAGGATGGCCCCGGCCACGAGGCCCAGGGCCGTCGTGGCCGATCTTCCTAGCGCGGTCATGTCTCTCCGTCTCATCGTCTACATGCCCATGCAGCCGGGCACCCCGTAGGCGGCGCCGCGGTCGAAGGCGGCGATGCGCTGGGAAGCGCTGCCGTGGTCGCCGGGCCTGGTCCACCGGGTCTCGTCGGCCATGGACCGCAGGGCGGCGGCGATCTCCCGCACGTCGCCCTCCTCGAAGCGCAGCGTGCCGTCCGCGGCGGCGCCGTACAGCGCCGCGCCCGCGAGGCAGTCGGCCTGCAGTTCGGCGGCCCGCGACACCAGCGTGAAGTTCAGGTGGGCCTGCACGGCGTGCCCCCACTCGTGGGCGATGACGTCGTACACCCACGCGTCCCCGGAGCGGTATCCCCGCCTCATCAGATCGGTGTCCCAGGCGATGTAGCGCCCGTTCGCGCAGTAGTAGGCATTGTCGTAGCTCAGGCGCCTGCCGCCGCAGAACGGCGCCGGCCTTCCACCCCTGGAGTAACCGCCGAAAATGTTCGGCCGGTAATAGCGGCCGGTGAAGTACTGCGACCAGTGGCCGGCCCAGAAACGGTCCACGACGTACAGCGCCGTGGCGATATCGGACTTCATGCTGTCCATTCCGCGGGCCTGCGCCACGGCCGCCCCCGAGCGCGGCCTCCCCGCCGTGGACGCGTACGCCGTGCCGCCGCCGGCGAGCATCGTGGTGACGAGCAGAACGGCGAGCGCCGTCCGCCCCGGCATTCGTCGATGCATTCTCGCGATTCCCTCCCCTTGGATTCCGGGCCCCACGAGGAGGGTAAATGCGTTCCGCGTCCGAGGGAACGCTTACAGTTATGTCAAATCCCGGGGCCGGCCGCCGTCAGGAAATGAGATCGGCGCCGCCGGGGAAAAGGGAAAAGGCCGCGGCGCCCGCCATGGAGCCTTCAGGTGGTCAGGGGAAAGGCTGCGGCGCCCGCCATGGGCCTTCAGGGGGTCAGGCCCGGAACGGCGCCGCCATGGGGTCTTGAGCTGGTCAGGCCGGAACGGCGCCCGCGACCAGTTCGGCGAAGCGGACGGCGTCGATGTTCCCGCCGGAGACGATCACGCCGACGCGCCCCGGGACGCGGTCCACCCTTCCGGCCAGCAGGGCGCCCAGCGCCGCGGCGCCGCTCGGCTCCATGACGATCTTCATCCGCTCGAAGGCCAGCCGCATCGCCGCGCGGATCTCGTCATCGGCGACCACCGCGATCTCGTCGACCAGCCGCCTGTTGATCGAGAAGGTCAGCTCGCCGGGGACGTCGGCGGCTAGGCCGTCGGCGATCGTGCGCGGGACGGGGATGGACACCCGTTCGCCGGCGCCCAGCGACCGCCTGGTGTCGTCGCCCGCCTCGGGCTCCACGCCCACCACGCGGACGCGTCCCGGCAGCCCCTTGGCCACCGTGGCGCTGCCGGCGATCAGCCCGCCGCCGCCGACCGGCACCACCAAAGCGTCGAGCTCGCCGACCTCCTCCAGCAGTTCGAGCGCGGCCGTGCCCTGGCCGGCGATCACGTGCGGGTGCTCGTACGGCGGGATCAGCGCGAGGCCGCGGTCGGCGGCGAGCGCTTCACCGATCGCGACCCGGTCGCCGGTGTAGCGGTCATAGGTGACGATCTCCGCCCCGTACCCGGCGGCGGCGTCCATCTTGGACCTGGGCGTGTCCTCCGGCATCAGGATCACCGCCGTGCCGCCCAGCTCCCGCGCTGCCAGGGCGATGGCCTGGGCGTGGTTGCCCGAGGAGTACGCGGCGATGCCCCTGGCCCGCTGCTCCGGCGACAGCCGCGAGACGGCGTTGTACGCGCCGCGGAACTTGAACGCGCCGACGCGCTGGAAGTTCTCGCACTTGAGGAAGACCTCCGCGCCGGCCAGCGCGTCCAGGGTGCGGGACCGCAGGACGGGGGTCCGGTGCGCGACGCCCTTGAGCCGGGCGGCCGCGTCGTGGACGTCGTCCAGGGTGACCGGAAGCGGGCTGGTCATGCTCAGTCCTCCAGGTGGGTGGCGGGGCGCGCCTTCCGCGGCGCGCCCGGCGGCGCCGGTCGCGGGCGGCACGGAAGACGTCCGGCGGCCTCCACGCGACGCCGCCCCGTCCTCCGGCGTGCCGGGCCCCGGACCGGTCAGACCAGCAGGAGCTCCAGCTTTGCCGCCACCTCACGGTATCGGCTCACGAACGGGTGGTGGGCCGAGCGGCCGATACGACATCTGACCCCGCCCGGGCCGTTCATACCGATTCCCGGCGCTGGATGCTCGTCTCTCTGGTCCCTGCATCGACGGCGTCAGCAGCGATCCGCAGCGGAATACGTTCCTGCTCAATGCGCAGGAACCGCGTCCAGTCGGGGTCGGTCAGATGCTCGTACAGGACTCTTTCGGTGGCCGTGAGATGCCGCAGACGTTTGCGGGTTACATGCTTGAGGGGTTTTCCCTGCGCGTCGGTGTGAGAGCCGTATCTCATACCGCTCGTAGGTGGTCTGGTCCATGAGGATGGTGCGAACCGGCAGGCCCTCGCGTCGGAAATTGTCGACGCTCTCGAACCCGTACGCGTCCATGCCGCCCCAGTAGATCAGGTGCGGCGCCGTGGCGAGCCAGGCGATGCCGGCGGCCGCCGCGGCGCCGAACCCGTCACCCTCGACGGAGATCGCGTTCGGGAGGGCCGGGAAGTGGATGGCCGTGTCCTTGTTCTCGGATACGACGATCACATGCGGCCGGTAGGCGGGGGCCATACCGTCGCCGACGGTCGCGGAGTCGTGCCAGCGGCCGCCGGCTGCACGGTGGTCGGGGTCGAGGTAGGCGAAGTGGATTCTCGGCGGATGTCCCGGCAGGAGCCCCAGGCCATCGCGTTCGGCGAGCGCGGCGATCAGATTTCGGCTGGTGTTGAGCCATTTGGGATGCCGTTAACGAAGGCGTCACCCTTCCCAAACGCCGATGATCACGTGGTCTGATCTCGTGTGATGGCTTGTTGCCAGAAGCTGATGTGAAGGCACGCCGCTGTTAGGCATCGATGACCTGGTAGAGCATTGGACCCGCCTGAGAGATGAGCAGGACCTCCTCATGGGGAAGCGTGGAGTGACGCGCTTGGGGTTCGCGCTGTTGTTGAAGTACTACACGTGCTTTGGCCGGTTTCCGCGGGGCCGGTCAGAGTCGCCGGACGAGGCGGTGGAGCACGTGGCCCGCCAGGCGAGGGTGCCGGCTGCGGTACTGGGCGTCGACTACCCCGACACCCTGAACACCCAGCGAAACCTCGCCTTATGGCAGAAGACGCAGCGACGTTATCGGCACGCGGCGAAATGACGGCATATAGACCGGGCATGCCGACCCACAGAGCATGACGGCCTTCTAGTACTCCAGTGACCTTTTGAGATCAGCGTTGGGATCTCCGCTGGTAGTGGGATCGTCTGGCTTGATGCTGGTGTCGACGGCGCCACCGTGACCAGCGCAGGATCTCCTGGATCTGCCGGTGCG
>NZ_JBHTCG010000063.1:0-16360 GCF_042665155.1 Sphaerisporangium rhizosphaerae
GGCATGAACGCCACCAGGAGGTTCTTACCGAGCGCCATCTCACCGTTGTCGGTGCACGGACCGTCGGCGACGACCTGGTTGACCTCCACCCGGTCGCCCTCGCGGACGATGGGCTTCTGGTTGAAGCAGGTGCCCTGGTTGGAGCGCTTGAACTTCGCCACGCGGTAGGTCGTGCGGGTGCCGTCGTCGTTCATGACGGTGACGTAGTCGGCCGAGACCTCCTCGACGACGCCCGCCTTCTCGGCGGTGATGACGTCGCCGGCGTCGGTCGCGGCGCGGTACTCCATGCCGGTGCCGACCAGCGGAGCCTCGCTCTTGAGGAGCGGGACCGACTGGCGCTGCATGTTGGAGCCCATGAGCGCGCGGTTGGCGTCGTCGTGCTCCAGGAAGGGGATCATGGCGGTCGCGACCGACACCATCTGGCGGGCCGAGACGTCCATGTAGTCGACCTCGTTGGGCCGGATGAACTCGACCTCGCCGCCCTTCCTGCGGACCAGGACGCGGTCCTCGGCGAAGGCGCCGTCGGCCTTCAGCGGGGTGTTGGCCTGGGCGATGACGTGCCTGTCCTCCTCGTCGGCGGTCAGGTAGTCGATCTCCTCGGTGACCCGGCCGTCCACGACCTTGCGGTAGGGCGTCTCGACGAAGCCGAAGGTGTTGACCCGGCCGAAGGACGAGAGCGAGCCGATGAGGCCGATGTTCGGGCCTTCAGGGGTCTCGATCGGGCACATGCGGCCGTAGTGCGAGGGGTGCACGTCGCGGACCTCGAAGCCGGCCCGCTCACGCGACAGACCACCGGGGCCGAGCGCGGACAGACGCCGCTTGTGCGTCAGGCCGGCCAGCGGGTTGGTCTGGTCCATGAACTGCGACAGCTGGGAGGTGCCGAAGAACTCCTTGATCGACGCCACGACCGGGCGGATGTTGATCAGGGTCTGCGGCGTGATCGCCTCGACGTCCTGCGTGGTCATGCGCTCGCGGACGACGCGCTCCATGCGGGCCAGGCCCAGGCGGACCTGGTTCTGGATCAGCTCGCCGACGGTGCGCAGGCGGCGGTTGCCGAAGTGGTCGATGTCGTCGGTCTCGACGACGATCTGACCGTTCGCCCCGGGCATCTCGACCTCGCCGGCGTGCAGCCGGACGATGTACTCGATGGTGGCGACGATGTCCTCTTCGGTGAGCGTCCCCTGGTTGATGTCGGCGTCGACGCCGAGCTTCTTATTGATCTTGTAGCGGCCGACCTTGGCCAGGTCGTAGCGCTTGGGGTTGAAGTAGAGGTTCTCCAGCAGCGTCTGGGCGGACTCCTTGGTCGGCGGCTCGCCCGGGCGCAGCTTGCGGTAGATGTCGAGCAGGGCGTCGTCCTGGCCGGAGGTGTGGTCCTTCTCCAGGGTGGCGCGCATCGACTCGTACTGGCCGAACCGCTCGAGGATCTGGTCGTTGGTCCAGCCGAGGGCCTTCAGCAGGACGGTGACGGCCTGCTTGCGCTTGCGGTCGATGCGCACACCGACGCTGTCGCGCTTGTCGATCTCGAACTCGAGCCACGCACCGCGCGAGGGGATCACCTTGCAGCCGTACAGGTCCTTGTCGGAGGTCTTGTCGACCGAGCGGTCGAAGTAGACACCGGGGGACCGCACCAGCTGGGAGACCACGACACGCTCGGTGCCGTTGATGATGAAGGTGCCCTTGGAGGTCATGAGCGGGAAGTCGCCCATGAACACCGTCTGGCTCTTGATCTCACCGGTGGTGTTATTGATGAACTCCGCCGTGACGAACATCGGGGCGGAGAAGGTCATGTCCTTGTCTTTGCACTCGTCGACGGAGTACTTGGGCGGCTCGAACCGGTGGTCGCGGAACGACAAGGACATCGTTCCGGAGAAGTCCTCGATGGGACTGATCTCCTCGAAGATCTCTTCGAGACCGGACTGGGCCGGAACGTCCTTGCGCCCGGCCTGGCGAGCCGCCTCGACCCGCGACCGCCATTTCTCGTTGCCGAGCAACCAGTCGAACGACTCGGTCTGCAGGGCGAGAAGATCGGGAACTTCGAGCGGCTCCTGAATGCGCGCGAAAGAGACGCGGCGGGGACCAGCGGGTACGGCGAAGGCGTTGCGCGAGGCTGCCAACAGATGTCCTTCCGAGGGCTCGCGGACTGACTACACGCACGCCAGACGACCATGCATCAAAGTTACCTAGAGAAGCGGGTCGTCAAAGGGCAGCGCAAAGGGGCAGTGTAGCCGATGGGCATACACCTGTCCACTCAGTCTCGCTCTGCGCACCCACACTGGACGCAGCATCGCCCGTCAGCGCCGAAACGTCAAGCCCGTAGACCCACATTCGAGGCGACCAAGCCCCGTCACGCTGGGTTTTCTCCCCTCTGGAGACGGAGCGGCCAGCCGGGCCAGACGATACCCGCGCTGCGGATCGGCTAACGCTCAGTCACACGGAGGATCGAAGGCTTGCCGCCTCTCGACACTGTCGTGCCCTTTGTCATGCCCAACCCGCGCGATGCTCAAACCCAAGCTTTACTAACGATTTAATAACGCGCCACGCCGCACGGCCGTCCCACCGCCGTGGATCTCAGCCGCCGGGGGCGTTGCCGATCAGGGTCGACAGCTCCGACACCAGCCAGTGCTCCTGGCCTCTGACCAGCACGAACCGGGCGCGATTGTGCAGGACCTGCCTCTGGGGCCGTTTCTCGCCCGGCACCAGCTTTGACGTTCCCATGTTCATGAACAGCAACACCTGAACCCGGTCGGGCGTCGCCGATTCCACCGCCGCGGCGACCACCGCCGCCTGCTGCACGGTCTGCTCGCGCCTGACCACGGGGGCCAGGACCCGCGTCAGCTCCCCGTAGTGGGCGGCCAGGTCGCCGGTGGCGTACCCCTTCGCCCGGGCGAGGTCGGCCTCGATCGTGCGGTAGTCGTAGGACAGCATGTCCGGCGCGTAGGCCCGCGCCGCGGCGGTCGCGTCGGCCGCCGCGGACTCGCTGTCGCGCAACTCGCGCAGCCTCAGATAGGCGAGGACCGTCAGGACGGCCAGAACGGCCGCCAGAAGGCCGAGCAGCGTGACGGCGGCGAGGAATCGCCACGACCGGGAGCGGGACGCCACGGCCCCCTCAGGGGGCCCCAGGCCGCCCTCGGCGGTCACTCGACCGGCTCCAGGCTCGAGGCCGCCCAGCCCTGTCCCACCTTGCTCACCTCGATGTTCCAGCGGTAGAAGCGCTCCTGCGGGGCGGTCTTGACCTGGTCCCAGCGGATCACCGAGTCGGCCACGACCAGCACCCGCGCCGCGCTGCGCCGGTCGTTCATGGAGGCGAGCCCCGCGGCGCGCACGACGCCCGTCTGCACGGCCTTGTTCCGGCGGGTCGCCTCCTTCAGATTGCCGGCTTCCCGGGCGAACTGCTCGCGCGCCTGGCCCGTGGAGGTGTCCATCACCCGCTGGACGTCGCGGTCGATCGTGCGGTAGTCCACGGCCATGAGGTTCAGCGCGTACCGCTTGGCGGCCTGGACGGCGGCCAAGCGGTCGTGGGCCACCGCCCGCGCCTGGTCGAGGTCGTCGCCGACGCGCACCCACGCGGCGCCCAGCGCGGCGACGAGCGCGACCAGCGCCAGGAGCACCACAAGGCGCCTCCTGCGGGGGGAGCGAGCCGCGTGCAGCGCCACCTGTTCCCTCCGATCGCCCTGACCGGCGCCGCTCGGCGCCACGACGGCACGGACGCGCCGGACCCGGTCCCCGGCCGCCCGGCGGTTCGCCGGATCATAACCCGGTATCAAGATCCAAATGGGCGATCATCCTCTTTGCCCGTACAGGACAGGCCGGAAAGGTCCGCGGCAGGACGGAACGGGTCACCGGGACGGGAAAGAAGGACCCGGACAGCCGCAAGTCCGCGCGGAAAACCAGAAAGGGACGGACCACCCGGCACCAGGGTGGACCGCCCCTTCCTTGCAGAGCTTGAACGCTCGCGCGCGAGCTTTCAGACGCTCAGGTGGAGCTTCGAGACGCGTGAGGTCACTTGACGGTGACGGTGGCGCCGGCGCCCTCCAGGGCGGCCTTGGCCTTCTCAGCGGCTTCCTTGTTGACCTTCTCGAGCAGCGGCTTGGGAGCCCCGTCGACGAGGTCCTTGGCCTCCTTGAGGCCGAGGCTGGTGAGCGCGCGGACCTCCTTGATGACCTGGATCTTCTTGTCGCCGGCGGCCTCGAGGATGACGTCGAACTCGTCCTGCTCCTCGGCCTCCTCGGCGGCGGCGGCGCCACCACCGGCGCCGGGGGCGGCGGCCACGGCCACCGGAGCGGCGGCCTTGACGTCGAAGGTCTCCTCGAAGAGCTTCACGAAGTCGGACAGCTCAAGGAGGGTCATCTCCTTGAACGCGTCGAGCAGCTCGTCGGTGCTGAGCTTCGCCATGGGTGGTTCCTCCATATGAATTGCAAAACGTGAATCGGACCGCGGTATGCGCCGCAATCCCCTGCTTTGGTCGCTTCCGCGCCGGAACTACTCGGCGGCGTCCGCGGCGGCGTCCGCGCCGGCCTCCGTGCCGCCGGTCTCCCCGCGCTTCTCGCGCAGGGCCTCGACGAGCCGGGCCAGCTGGGTGGGCAGCGCGTTGAACGTGGCGGCGGCCTGAGACTGCTTCGCCTTCAGCGCGCCGGCCAGCTTCGCGAGCAGGATCTCGCGCGACTCGAGGTCGGCGAGCGTCGCGATCTCGGCCGGGGTCATCGACTTGCCGTCGACGACACCACCCTTGATGACCAGGAGGGGATTGGCCTTGGCGAAGTCACGCAGACCCTTGGCCGCCTCGACCACGTCGCCACTGACGAACGCGATCGCGGTCGGACCCTGGAACAGATTGTCCAGGGAGGTGACCCCGGCCTCGTTGGCCGCGATCTTGGACAGCGTGTTCTTCGCCACGGCGAACTTCGCATTCCCACCGAGCGTGACGCGCAGCTGCTTGAGCTGCGCCACGGTGAGACCGCGGTACTCGGTCAGGACAGCGGCGCTGGAGCTCTCAAAGTGTTCTTTGAGCTCGGCAACCGCGGTCGCCTTTTCCGCCCTCGCCATGGGCCTCCTTCCAGATGTGCCACCGGCGAAGGGCCCAGGAGTCCGTAAATGAGAACAAGCCCCGGCGCAGGCGCACGGGGCTCACACACAGAGGTCACGCGGGAAAAGGATCCGCGCGAGCAGCCATATGGAAACTCACATCACACCTGCGCAGGCCATCCACCACAGTGGATCCTTGGGCCACCGAGCCATAACGGGCTCGGCGACGACCGGCGGTCTTCGGCGTTGAACACTGTACCCGGGCTTCGCGCTCCGCGCCAACTCGCGGAGGAGCGGCGCGGAGCGCGACCCGTGACGGTCAGCTTCCGGTGGTGCCGGTGGCGTCCGTCCCGTTGAGCCCGTTGAGGTTCTGCGGGAGGTCGCCCACCTGGTCGGCCGGGGGTGCGGTGACCTCCGCGGCCTGGTTGAAGGAGGTGAACGTGGACGTCAGCTTGAACACGCCGTCGCCGGCGCCGCCGTTCATCTCCACCTTGCGCGGGAGGCTCTGCGCGTCGATCCAGGTGTCGAACTTCATGTCCTTGACGTTGGTCAGCTGCCCCTGGACGCGCTTCTGCATCTCGGGCGACAGCAGCTTGACCGCCTCGGCCACCGTGAAGGTGCCCTTGTAGTGCGTGGTGTCGACGCCGCCGACGGTCTCGGAGCCGACCTTGGCGACGTCCTTGGAGCTGGTCAGCATCCGCACGCTGGTCTGCAGGTCGATCTGCTGGGCCTGGGACAGGAACTGGTCGACGTCCACGCCGGCGTTCTGCCCGGCCCTGGCCAGGTCGAGCTTGATCCACGGCTTGCTGCCGCCGACCAGCTTGTTGAGCATGTCGACCTTGATGTAGGCCGTCTGCCCGACGAGGATGACGCGCACGCCGCCGGGGATGTTCTGCCCGCGGACGTTGATGGTGTCCAGCGTCACGTCGGAGGCGAGCTGGGGCTTCTGGTGGACCACCATGGAGCCCTTGACCGACCCCGCGCCCTCGTTCGGGGCGCTGAAGTCCAGTGCGAGCTGGGCGTTGTAGGACGTCACGTCCTGGGCGCTCTCGGCGCTGTGCTGAAGGGACTCAGCCGCGGAGAGCTGAACCGCGCCGAGGGACTCGGCCGGCTGCTGCGATGCCTGACCACATGCCGATACCGCGAGGAGCATGGCCGAGCCCACGGCCGCGATCGCGGGTGTCATTCGCCGGTTCACTAGGTAACCCTTCTGTATCCCCCATAAGTAATTTTTACCCTACGTGCTGCCCCTACCCCGTGCGGCGGAGTATGAGCATCGATTACCGGCCCTGGAAGCGCGCATGACGGGGAAACCGGGGGTTCACCTGCGAGGAAACCGAAAACGTAAAGAAGAAAGGCCCGCACTGTGTGCGGGCCTTTCTCAGGTGGTTCTCAGGTTGTGCCCGTCAGGCGGCGGCACGGTGCGCGCCGCTCGCCCGATGGTGCGAGGAGGACCTCAGGCGTCCAGCTCGGCGGTGATCCCCCGCGTCACGTTCGGGTCCACCGGGATGCCCGGGCCCATCGACGTGGAGAAGGTGACCTTCTTGAGGTAGCGCCCCTTGGCCGCGGACGGCTTGAGACGCACGATCTCGTCCAGCGCGGCGGCGTAGTTCTCCAGGAGCTGGCGCTCGGGGAAGGACACCTTGCCGATGATGAAGTGGAGGTTCGCGTGCCGGTCGACGCGGAACTCGATCTTGCCGCCCTTGATCTCGGTCACGGCCTTGGCCACCGCGGGGGTGACGGTGCCGGTCTTGGGGTTCGGCATGAGACCGCGCGGGCCGAGCACGCGGCCGAGGCGGCCGACCTTGCCCATGAGGTCGGGCGTGGCCACGACGGCGTCGAACTCGTTGAGGCGGTTGCCCTTGGCGATCTCTTCGATCAGCTCGTCGGCGCCGACGATGTCGGCGCCCGCGGCGCGGGCCTCCTCGGCACGGTCACCGGTGGCGAAGACCAGGACCCGGGCGGTCTTGCCGGTGCCGTGCGGGAGGTTGACGGTGCCGCGGACCATCTGGTCGGCCTTGCGGGGGTCGACGCCCAGCCGCAGGGCCACCTCGACGGTGGCGTCGAACTTGGTGACCGAGCTGGCCTTGGCGATCTTGGCGGCGTCGACCGGGCTGTACAGCGCCTCGTGGTCGATCTGCTCGGCCGCCTTGCGGTAGGTCTTGCTGCGCTTCACTGCTTCTCCTTCTGGAGCCCGTGGTGACGGGCCAGCGCGTGGCCCTCCCACTGTGTTGGTCTTGCCTCGCTACGCTCGGCGGTTCGGGGCGCCCTTGAGGCGATGCTCTTCCTCGTCGCTCCGGGCTCGTACCTCACCCTCGCTCCTCGTCAGACCACCGCCGCGCCCCTCACAGGTCTGTCGTGCCTCGACCCGCGGCGCGGATCAGTCGGCGATGGTGATGCCCATCGACCGGGCGGTGCCGGCGATGATCTTCTCGGCCGCCTCGATGTCGTTGGCGTTGAGGTCGGGCATCTTCGTCTCGGCGATCTGGCGCAGCTGGTCCTTGGTGAGCTTGCCCACCTTGTCGCGGTGCGGGTTGGCGCTGGCCTTGTCGACGCCCGCGGCCTTCTTGATCAGCTCAGGCGCCGGCGGCGTCTTGGTGACGAAGGTGAAGCTGCGGTCTTCGAAGATGGTGATCTCGACGGGGATGATGTTGCCCCGCTGGGCCTCGGTCGCAGCGTTGTACTGCTTGACGAAGTCCATGATGTTGACGCCGTGGGGACCGAGGGCGGTACCGACGGGCGGCGCGGGCGTGGCCTGGCCAGCGGGAAGCTGGACCTTGACCAGAGCCGCGATCTTCTTCTTAGGAGGCATTGTCCTACTCCGGGTCCTGAACTCCTGTGAAACTCCCACAGGGCGTGGAAGCCCCCCGAGGGCAGGCGAGGGCCAGACGGCCGTGCTCCCTCGGGACCAACCCCGCGGCCGCTCGAACGGCCGGCCCGCGGGACGACTTATCAGTGTATGCGCGCCGCCAGATCGCCAGGACCTGGACGGGCGTCAGATCTTGGAGACCTGGTTGAACGACAGCTCGACCGGCGTCTCGCGACCGAAGATCGAGACCAGCACCTTGAGCTTCTGCGACTCGGCGCTGATCTCGCTGACCGTCGCGGGCAGCGTGGCGAAGGGGCCGTCCATGACGGTGACCGACTCGCCGACCTCGAAGTCGACGGTGGCGGCCGCGGCCTTGGCGGCGGTCGTCTTGGTCTGCTCGGTCGGCTCGGGCGCGAGCAGCTTGGCGACCTCGTCCAGGCTCAGCGGGCTCGGCCGGTTGGACAGGCCCACGAAGCCGGTCACGCCGGGCGTGTTGCGCACCGCGGACCAGGACTCGTCGGTCAGCTCCATGCGCACCAGCACGTAGCCGGGGAGCACGCGCTCCTTGACCGGGGTGCGCTTGCCGCCCTTGATCTCGGTGACGGTGTGGACCGGCACCTCGACCTGGAAGAGGTAGTCCTCCATGTTGAGCGACTGGGTGCGGGTCTCGATGTTGGACTTCACGCGGTTCTCGTAACCGGCGTAGGAGTGGATGACGTACCACTCGCCGGGCAGGCCCCGCATGGAGCGCTTGAACTCTTCGACAGGGTCGACATCGGGAACGAGATCACCGTCTTCGTCAACGGCGCCGACCGGAGCCTCGGGCTCAACGGCCTCGCCTGACTCGTCGGCATCACCGGACTCGTCGGCGTCATCCGCGGCCTCAGGGGCCTCGCCGGACTCGTCGGTGATCTCGATCGCCTCTTCCGGCTCGCCCTCCCACTCCTCGTGGGATGCGCCAGCCGACAGTGGGGACTCGGACACGGTGACTCTTTCTTCTCTCGTCGATGATGTTGCGATCTTTGACGTCCTACAAGGACGTGCAGCCGCCCGTCAGCGGGGGGCCGCCGTTCAAGACGGCCACCGACCCGCCGGGGACGGCTGTCGCGCGGCGGCCGGCTCAGGCTCCGCCGAAGACCGCCAGCACACCCTGCGTGAGCAAGAAGTCTATCCCCGCCACGAGCCCGACCATGATCAAGACAAAGACGAGGACCACCGTGGTGTAAGAGATCAGATCCTTGCGCGTCGGCCAGATCACCTTGCGAAGCTCGGCGATGATCTGCCGGTAGAAAAGTGCGGGAGAGGTGCGCTTCTTAACGGTCTGGCCGGACGGCTTACTCGGCCTGTCGGCGGCCTCGCCGCGTGTGTCGATCGCCACAGTCCTCACCTGATCCGTCGTTCCTACGCAACTTTCGGCGGCATACACGCCATCGGTGCGCGGACCGCACTCCGCAGGGCACGAGGGACTCGAACCCCCAACCGCCGGTTTTGGAGACCGGTGCGCTACCAATTGCGCTAGTGCCCTCTGCCGTGAACCACCTTACCCCGAGCGGTCGGGGGTACGTCGCTCACTAGTTGCAGAAGTGTACGGGTGAATGCGCCTCACGTCGAACCAACTCGTGCGACACGTCATGACGGACACCGCTTGTCCAGTTCACGGATATAGGGCGGCGGCGGTGGGAGAGGTCTGGAAGCATGGAAGGCATGACCCGTCCTCGCATCTCAGCGCGCATTTCCGCCATCTCAGAGTCCGCCACGCTGGCCGTCGACGCCAAGGCCAAGGCGATGAAGGCGGACGGCCGTCCGGTCATCGGGTTCGGAGCCGGCGAGCCGGACTTCCCGACGCCCGACTACATCGTCGAGGCGGCCGTCGAGGCGTGCCGGAACCCGCGGTTCCACAAGTACACGCCGGCCGGCGGTCTTCCCGAGCTCAAGCAGGCCATCGCCGACAAGACGCGGCGCGACTCCGGCTTCGAGGTCGACGCCTCCCAGGTGCTGGTCACCAACGGCGGCAAGCAGGCCGTCTACGAGGCGTTCGCCACGCTGCTCGACCCGGGCGACGAGGTGCTGGTGGTGGCCCCCTACTGGACGACCTACCCTGAGGCGATCAAGCTCGCGGGCGGGGTCCAGGTCGACGTGGTGACCGACGAGACCACCGGCTACCTCGCCTCGGTCGACCAGCTCGAGGCCGCACGCACCGAGCGCACCAAGGTCCTGCTGTTCGTGTCGCCGTCCAACCCGACCGGCGCGGTCTACTCCCCCGACCAGGTGGCCGAGATCGGCCGCTGGGCCGCGGAGCACGGCCTGTGGGTCGTCACCGACGAGATCTACGAGCACCTGGTGTACGGCGGCGTGGCCTTCACCAGCATCGCCACCGCCGTCCCCGAGCTGCGTGACAACGTCGTGGTGCTCAACGGCGTCGCCAAGACCTACGCCATGACGGGCTGGCGCGTGGGCTGGATGATCGGCCCGAAGGACGTCGTGAAGGCCGCCACCAACCTGCAGTCGCACGCCACCTCCAACGTCTCCAACGTCGCGCAGGCGGCGGCCCTGACGGCGGTCTCGGGCGACCTGTCGGCCGTGGCGCGCATGCGCGAGGCGTTCGACCGGCGGCGGCAGACCATGGTGCGCATGCTCAACGAGATCCCCGGCGTCCTGTGCCCCGAGCCGTTCGGTGCGTTCTACGCATACCCGTCGGTCAAGGCCCTGCTGGGCAAGGAGCTCCGCGGCCGGCGCCCGTCCACCTCCGCCGAGCTCGCCGAGCTGATCCTCGAGGAGGCCGAGGTCGCCCTGGTCCCCGGCGAGGCCTTCGGCACCCCGGGCTACTTCCGCCTGTCCTACGCCCTCGGCGACGACGACCTCGCGGAAGGCGTCAGCCGCCTCGCCAAGCTCCTGTCCGAGGCCCACTGAACGACGGCATGCTTCGAGGCCCCGGGTTGGACGGCCCGGGGCCTCGGTCTGTTCCGAAGGCCGGTCAGCCGGTGGGGCGGACCGCTTCGGCGATCTTCTTCAGCTCGCGTCCGGTGTGGTCGGCGCCGAGCTTGCGGGCGTAGTCAGGGCTGATCATGGCCTCGGCCATCAGTCCCCGCCCTGGGGACCACACGATGGTCGGAGTCCCGCCGTCGCCGGTGATCTCCGACGCCTCGCCCAGCGTGGCGATGACGGCCGCCGAGCCGTGGACGTTCACCCGCGTGGCCTTGGCGTCGGCCCGGTAGTCCTTCAGCTTGGACCGCTCGCGCTTGGCCGCCGCGCCCTCGTAGATCACCATCTGGACCGAGTACTCGCCCGGCTGGAGGCCGGACTCGGCCCAGGTGGTCGTGTAACTGGTCGTGCCGAAACCGTTCTTGCCCGACCACTTACCCCATTGCAGACCTTCCGGCAGGTAACCGACGCGGACCCCGCCGAAGGCGCGGCCGTCGCCCAGGTCTCCGAGGTCCTGCGGCAGGCCGGACCGGTCGTCCTGGGACGGTTCCGCGGTCGCGGCGGACGGGGGCATCGTCGCGGTGTCCACCCCGTCGTCCGACGGGAGGGAGGTCGGCGCCTGACTCGGCTCACCGACATCGGTCGGCTCCTGACTCGGATCACCGACAGCGGTCGGCTCCTGACTCGGATCACCGACAGCGGTCGGCTCCTGACTGGGATCGCCGAGAGCGGTCGGCGCCTGACTCGGGTCACCAAGCGCGGTCGGCGCCTGACTCGGGTCGCCGAGAGCGGTCGGCGTGTCCGAGGCCGGCGCGCCGGAGGACGCCACGGCCGGACCGGCGGGGGCAGGGTTAGGGGCGAGGCCATGTCCCGAGGTGAGGGCGGTGTAGGCGGGGAAGGAGCCCGCCACCAGCACGGTCAGCGCGGCGGCGCCGGCCGTGCGGAACCGCGTGACGTGCGCGCGGTGCCTGCGCCGCACCGCCTGGCCCATCATCGCGGGCGCGCGGACGTCCGCGACGTGAGCGGACATGGCTTCCTTGAGCACTTCTTCCACGTTCATGCCGAACCTTTCCTCCGATTTCACACCGACGTCCCGTCCAGGGCGCCCATGCGCGCCCGCATCCTGGCCAGGCCGCGTGCGGCCTGGCTCTTCACCGTCCCGGCCGAGCAGCCCAGCAGCGCGGCGGTCTCGGCCTCCGACAGGTCCTCCCAGTAGCGCAGGACCACGACCGCGCGCATGCGCGCCGGCAGGCGGCGCAGCTCGGCGAGCAGGGCGTCGCGCGTGTCGAGGTCCGGCTGCGGCGCCTCCGGCTCGGGAGGACGGGCGAAGGTGATCTCCTGGATCACCTTGCGCCGCCGTGCCCGGGAGATGGCCGCGTTGACCACGACCCGCCTGGCGTAGGACTCCGGGTTGTCGTGCCGGATCCTCGGCCAGTGCCGGTAGACCCTCTCCAGCGCGCCCTGCGCCAGGTCCTCGGCGTCGTGGATCGACGCGCCGCAGACGAGGATGGCCGTGCGGAGCAGGGCGGTGCTCCGGGCGGCCAGGAATTCGTCGAAGGCCGCTTCGTCTTCTTCCGTCATGGCGAGTCCCCTTTCGTCCTCCCCAACGCACCGACCCACCGGGAGGTTGAGAGGCGGTGCGGGACCACCGCGCCGGCGCGGTACGGCAAGATATGGAAATGGCACGCCCGCTCGACGAACTTCCGAAGGCGCATCTTCACCTGCACTTCACCGGCTCCATGCGGCACTCCACCCTGCTGGAGCTCGCGCGCGACCACGGGGTCCACCTCCCCGACGCGCTCGTGGAGGACTGGCCGCCCAAACTACGGGCCACCGACGAGCGCGGCTGGTTCCGGTTCCAGCGGCTGTACGACATAGCGCGCTCGGTGCTGCGCCGCGACCAGGACGTCTACCGGCTGCTGCGCGAGGCCGCCGAGGACGAGGCGGCCGAGGGGTCGCGCTGGCTGGAGATCCAGGTCGACCCCTCCGGGTACGCCCAGCGGTTCGGCGGGGTGACCGCGACGCTGGAACTGGTGCTCGACGCGGCGGCCAGGGCGTCGGAGGCCGGCAAGGTCGGCATCGGGGTGATCGTCGCCGCCAACCGCACGCGGCACCCGCTCGACGCCAAGACCCTCGCGCGGCTGGCCGGGCAGTACGCCGACAAGGGCGTGGTGGGCTTCGGGCTGTCCAACGACGAGCGCCGCGCCCGGGCCCGCGACTTCGACGGCGCGTTCCGCATCGCCAAGCGGGCCGGGCTGCTGGCCGTCCCGCACGGCGGTGAGCTGTCGGGCGCCGCGAGCGTCGCCGAGTGCGTGGACGACCTGGACGCCGACCGCATCGGCCACGGAATCCGGGCGGCCGAATCCCCACGGCTGATGGAGCGCCTGGCCGACCGTCAGATCGCCTGCGAGGTGTGCCCCACCTCCAACGTCGGCCTCGGCGTCGCCCAGCGGGCCGGGGACGTCCCGGTGAAGCGGCTGTTCGACGCCGGGGTGCCGATCGCGCTCGGCGCCGACGACCCGCTGCTGTTCGGCGCGCGGCTGCTGCCGCAGTACGAGCTGGCGCGCGAGGTCTACGGCTTCAGCGACGCCGAGATCGCCGAGCTGGCCCGCCAGTCGATCCGGTCCTCCACGGCACCGGACGGCTTCAAGAAGGAACTGCTCACGTCCATCGACACCTGGTTGACCAGCCCGGCCTGAACGGTTCCCAGGCCACCGGGCGGGCGCCCAAGGACGGCGATCGACCCTCCCAGCGGCACCGCGCGCTCGTGCGAGTAGATCGTCGGGGTGGCGATGACTTTGCCGGCGGCGGTGCGGGCGGCGACCCTCATACCAGGCACCTGCGGACATGCCACGGGCCCCGTCGCCGGGGCCCGTGGTCTTGTGCTGTTCAACTGTGGAGAGCGCGGTGTCTCGGGCTCGCGGCCCGAGACGGCGCTCGTCCGTGTGTCACTGGGAGTGGATGTAGACCTCGTCGAAGACCTCGGCGAGCTTGGTGAGGTCCTGGGTGACGCCCTTCTCGGGGTCGCTGGCGTCGAAGGTGATCGACAGCCGGCCGAGCCCCTTGCGGGCCTGCAGGGCCTTCCACATGGTGTTGGTCGTCAGGCCCTGGTCCAGCAGACGCCAGGTGGCGCCGTCCCACTCCTGGCGGTGGGTCCACAGCATCACCGTCTGCACGCCCGCCTGCAACGGCAGGTCGACGCGCAGCTTGGCCGCGGCCTCGGCCTGCGCGGCGGTCAGCTTGTTCGCCCCACTGTGCGCGAGACCCACCTCACGGGCACCCACGTGCACCCGGGTGTCCCAGCCGCGCGCCCGCACGCCGATCCACTGGTTGCGCAGCGCCTTGTCCGGGGTGATCTTGTACTTGGCGTACTCGCTGGCGAACAGGCCGCTGGAGACGTTGACGTGGTCCACATCGCCGGTCAGCACGTACTTCTCGACGTTGGCCCGGCTGATCAGCGGGTACTTGGTCCGCAGCGCCGCCTGGCACGGCTCGTTGGCCCCGCAGCCCATCTCGGGCACCACCACGTCCACCGCGAGCTGCTTGCCCGCCGGGATCGCCGCCCGCAGAGCCGCGGAGCTCTCCTTGACGAACCTGCGCACGTCATCGGCCGACTTGAAGCCCCAGTAACCCAGGTCCTGGGCGAACTTCACGCCCACCACACCCGGACGGCTCGCCTGCGCCGCCATCGAGGCGACCGCCGCGTCGAACTGGTCCTTGCCCGCCGTCCACGCCGGGGCGAGCTCACCCTCGATCCACACCCGCATGCCCAGCTTGATCGCCGTGGCCGCCGCCTTGCCGGTCGCGTCGTTCGGCGCGGCAAGCGGCGCCTTGGACGCCTTCGGCGTCGTCGGCCGCGCCTCGGTGGAGGGGTCGGGCTGCGGCTCGGCAGAGCGGTCACGCGGCGCGGTGACACTGGAAGTGGGCTCCGGCGCCACCGACTCCTGGTCCTGAGGCCCGTTGGAGGTCTCCACCTGCGGCGCCTGCTCACCGTTCGGATCGCTCTGCGTCTGCGGGTCGCTCTGCGTCTGGGTCTGCGGATCGGCCTGTGTCTGGGCGTTCGGATCGTCCACCGGCTGCGCGTCCGGATCGGCCAGGGTCGAACTCGTCGGCCCGGGCGTCGCGCCCGAGGTGGTCTCACCGGAGGTCGTCGTCGGCGTGCCCGAAGCACTGCCGCCGCCGGAACAGTCGAACTCGCCGCCCTGACACGCCTTGGCCGGTGGCTTGGTCACGTTGCCGTCGGTGTCCTTGCAGACGTACTTGCCGGCGCTGTGGTCGTACTTGCACAGCACCTGGTCCTTGTCGGCGCAATCTTGCATGCCCGGACCCTTGTTGGTCTTGTCCATGCAGAACAGCACCGGCCCCGGATAGGGGACGGCCTCCTTGAGCTTCTCACCGTCGTTGCGGGCCCAGAACCGGACGACGTCCAGCGCGTCCTTCGGTGTCTTGGCCATCCACCGGCAGTACATGTACTCGGGGGTGCCGCTGCCGAGGATGTCGTCACACTCGTTGTTGACCTGGTCGGTCGCCGTGGGCGCCGGATCGGCGAGGGCCATGCCCGTCGGAATGCCTACGGTCAGAGCCGCGATCACCGCGACCAGGACGATGATCCACTCGCGTTTGCGAAGTCGGGGCATGCGCGGTCTCCTCGTGCTCAGTCGGTTCAGCAGGGCTTCGTGTACGTGATGTTCACGCCGATGGTCCCGGAGCCTTTGGTGCCCTGGTTGTCGCCGGACCACTTGATGGACATGTAGGCCTCCTGCTGCTGGCCGCAGGAGCCCGACCCGCGGACGCTGAACCCGATCGAGGCGGTCTGCCCGCTGCCGGTGCTGCCCGAGCCGGGCGAGACCAGGATGTCCCGGCCGACGGCCTCCCAGGTGATCGAGCCGACCTGGGACCGGACGGTCACCGTGCCGTCACGGCTGCTGCCGACGTCCATCGAGGTGGTCGAGGCGGTGAAGGCAGGGGGCGGCGGAGGCGGAGGCGGAGCCTGGGTGGTCTGTTTGGTCTGCGGCTGGGAGCTCGAGCTCTGCTTCGGCGTGGACTTCTGGGACGGCTTGGGCGAGGAGGTGGTCTTCGGCGGGGGCGGGGGGTTGTTGGGCCCGTCGTTGGTCGTCGGCGAGGAGGTCTTGTTCTTCGTCTTCGTGGGGCTCGCCGTGGGGCGGGAGCTGGTCGGCGGGGGAACCACCGGCACGGAGGAGGTCGGGACGGCCACGCCGGGGCGGTTCGCGGCGGGCCCGGTGGCGTTGGGGCTGCTCCCGGGCGCGGCGGTGCCGCCGGGGGGCGGTGGAGGCGGGGAGTCGACCAGGGGTGGCAGGGACTCTCCGGCGGTGATGACGACGGTGCCGCCGGCGGCTTCGACGTCGACCGGTCCTCCGGTGCGGGCGGCGGGGGCGAAGATCAGCGACCAGACCACTCCGGCGGAGGCGACCGACACGACGGTGACCAGGGCGACGCGGCCCCAGCGGATGCGGCTTTCGGGGTCGTCGGCCTCGGGGTCGGGTTCCCAGAACTCGGTGGGCGGCTTGGCGCCGTCGCCGCGTTCGGGGGTGAAGCCCTCCTCCACGCTGAGCGGGGCTTCGGGGGGCGGGGGGTCTTCCAGGGCGT
>NZ_JBHTCG010000064.1:0-15131 GCF_042665155.1 Sphaerisporangium rhizosphaerae
GCTCCGGTTCCTCCTCCTCGGCGGGCTCCGCCCGGCGGGTCCGGCCGCGCGGCTCGGCGGCCGGGCTCCGGCGCGCCTCCTCCGGCCGCCTGGGGCCCCAGGGAAGCCGCCGCCTGCGGCGCTCCTCGCCGGCCCCCTCACGCCTGGCCTCCGCCGCGCGCCGTCCGCGCCGCGGCTCCTCCTCGGGCTCCTCGGGCTCCTCCTCAGGCTCCTCGGGCTCCTCTTCGGGCTCCGCTTCGGCCCGCGCCGCCCGGCGTCCGCGACGGGGCTCCTCCTCGCGGCGGTCCCGGGGCTCCTCCTCTTCCCCGGGCTCCTCCTCTTCGCCCTCTTCGGGTTCCTCGCCCCGCTCGGCGGCCTCGGCCTCCTCGGGCTCCTCGCCCTCTTCGTACTCGGCCTCTTCGGGCTCTTCGCCTTCTTCGCCCTCTGCGTACTCGGCTTCCTCGCCTTCCCCGGGCTCGCGCTCGCCGCGGCGCTCGCGCTTTTCGCGCTCCTCCTCCTCGCGCATGGCGGTCTCGTGGTCCTTGACCACCTCGCCCTCGTGGATGACGCCCCGCCACCCCTCGACCTCCTCCGGATGGAGCAGGTCCTCGTTCATCACGTGCCGGCGGATGTGCTTGAACTCCAGGCGGGCCCTGCGGCCCTGCGCCCGCCAGATGGCGCCGATGTGCTCCATGAGCCCCTTGGGGTGGTACTCCAGCGCCAGCAGCACCCGTGTCATGTCAGGGGTGACGTCGTGGAAGGTGACGCTGCCGTCCACGTAGCCCTTGGCGCCCTGCGAGCGCCAGATGATCTTCTCGTCGGGCACCTGCTCGGTGATCGTCGACTGCCAGGTGCGGCGCGACCAGAAGATCTTCGCCTGCCAGGTGAGCTTCTCGTCGCTCTCCTGGACGACCTTCTCCACCTTCTTGGTGAAGTTCGGCCAGTCCTGGAACTGCGTCCACTGGTTGTAGACCACGCGGACCGGGGCGCCGAAGTCGAGCGACTCGATGATGTTGTGGAACTTGAGCTTCTTGCCCTTGGCGCCGCGCCCGCCGAAGCCGAGCTTCTTCTTCAGCCCCCCGAACGCGAGCTTGGCCAGCCCCTTGACCCGGCCGAACTTGCCCTCGCCCCCGGCGAGCTGCCCGATGGTGCGCATCCCGCCGTTCTCGGCGAAGTCCGTCAGTTGCCGGGTGGTGCTCTCCACCCGGCGCCGCACGGCCGCGAGGGCGAGCTTCCCGGCGACGCCGGCGAGGCCGCGCATCTGGCTCTTGATCGGGTTCGCCGCGGCGGCGCCGGGGCCTTCCCTTCTCGGTTCCGCCATGGAGGCTCACCCCCGGGTGCGGTGGACGGGCCGCGAGCGCGGCGGCGGCTGGTCGCGGACGACGCGGCCGCGCGGCCGGGGTTCGTCGTCGTCCTCCGGCTCCTCCTCCTCGCGCGCGGGGCGCCGCGTGTCGCGCCCGGCGGGCCGGCCCCGGTCCTGCGGCGGCCTGCGCCGAGGGGGCGGCTCCTCCTCGTACTCGTCCTGCTCCTCGAAGTCCTCCTCGTACGGCTCTTCCTCTTCCAGGTCCTCCTCCGGCGCCCGTTCGGCGGGGCGGCGCACCCGCGACCTGGCGGTGCGCAGACCGCCGGCGGCCCGCTCGCGCAGGCTGGTGACCCCGCCCTTCGCCGTCTTGGCGGCCTCTCCGGCGGTGCCGGTCACCTCCTCCTCCAGGCCCGCCGCCACGTTGGCCGCGTGCTGGAGGGCCTCGGCCCGGTCCTGCAGCTTGGTGCTCAGCGAGCTGACCTGCCTGCTCGCCGCCGCCTTCGCCGCGGCCTTGCCGGCCTCGAACAGCTCGCCCCGGACGCTGTTGACGATCTTCTCCAGCTCGGGGGAGGAGCTCGCGAGCTTCAGCCCCTGCTCGATCAGGTTGCCGCGCGCGCCCCCGAGCTTGCCCGTGGCGCCCGCCACCCCGAGAGCGACCGCGAGCTTGAACCTGCGGTGCCGGCCGAGGAAATAGCCGAGGGCGACGGCCAGAGCCACTTTCAGTCCGCCTGTCACGATTGCCTCCTTCTCCGGCTTCCCGTCTCGGGATCCGCCCGGCGAGCCGCCTCCGGTGCCCCGCCCGGGGATGGAGGGTCCGGCCTGGCGCCGGTTCGGTATGTGCGGGAAGCGGGACGCCCCCGATGTGGAAGCGGCTCGGCTCGGGCGCGCTTCCGGATCGTCGGTTGCCCTACCCGGCCACATTCCGGCAGAACACGCATTGCCGGAAAAAAGGGACATAGGGCCCCAGATGTTGGAGCGGGTGCCGATGCGGCGGCGCGGGGCGGCTCAGGCCATGGCGGCGTCGAACCGCGCGCGCTCCTCCTCGGTGAGGCGGTCGCGGAACAGGATGCCGTCGAGATGGTCGACCTCGTGCTGCAGCACCCGGGCCAGCATGCCGAGCGCGCGCACCGTCACCGGCTTGCCGTACATGTCACGCCCGCGGGCGACGACCGAATAGGAGCGTTCCAGCGGCCACCACAGGCCGGGCGCCGACAGGCACGCCTCGTCGGCGACGACGGTGCGCTCGGACAGCTCCAGGCGTGGGTTCACCAGGTGACCGGCCCTGCCGTCCAGCTCGAACGTCAGCACGCGCAGCGACACCCCGATCTGCGGCGCGGCGAGCCCGGCCCGTCCCGACCCCGCCCGGGTGGTCGCCTGCAGGGCCTTGACCAGGTCGCGCAGCGAGCGGTCGAAGCTCGTCACCGGCTGTGCCACGGCGCGGAGCACCGGGTCGGAGAAGAGCCTGATCTGCCGGACGCCGGTCATGCCCGCTCCCGTGGATGACGACACTGTGTGAAGGTTTCCCGGAAACAATGCCCGATCGGCCGCCCAGGCAATCTTTGTTAATTCGATGTTGCCGTCGTGATGCCTGTGCATCACATGTTTCGCCCGTGCGTCGGAAGTAACCCCGATATCTGACATTCGTCGCCGGGTGGTGTGATCCCGCTCGTTACCTTCGGAGCCTCCCGACCCCCGGAGCACACGAAGGAGGAACCGTGACGGTGACGGAGGCAACCCGTACCGCGGCGGCGAGAGGCCGCTGGATCACCGACTGGCGGCCGGACGACCCCGGCTTCTGGGAGGGCCGCGGCAAGGGCGTCGCCCGCAGGAACCTGCTCTTCTCGATCTTGGCCGAGCACCTCGGCTTCACCCTCTGGACCGTCTGGAGCATCGTCGCCGTCAAGCTCGGCTCCTACAAGTTCTCCACCGACCAGCTCTTCTGGCTGGTCTCGGTGCCCAACCTCGTCGGCTCCACCCTGCGGCTGCCCTACACCTTCGCGCCCGCCAAGTTCGGCGGCCGCAACTGGACGGTCGTCAGCGCGCTGCTGCTGCTCATCCCCGCCTGCCTGCTGGCCGTCGCGGTGAGCAGCCCCGGCACGCCGTACTGGGCCTTCCTGCTCATCGCGGCCACGGCAGGGCTCGGCGGCGGCAACTTCGCCTCCAGCATGGCCAACATCACCTACTTCTACCCCGAGCGCAGGCAGGGCTGGGCGCTCGGCCTCAACGCCGCCGGCGGCAACATCGGCGTCAGCTCGGTGCAGCTGGTCATGCCGCTGGTGATCACCGGGTTCGGGCTGGCCGCCGCCGGGCTGTTCTGGGTGCCGTTCATCGTCCTGGCCGCCCTGGGCGCGTTCTTCTTCATGGACAACCTCGCGACCGCCAGGGCGAGCGCCAGGGACCAGCTCAAGATCGCCGGCCGCGCGCAGACCTGGATCATGTCCTTCCTCTACATCGGCACCTTCGGATCCTTCATCGGCTACACCACCGCCTTCCCGCTGCTCATCAAGAGCCAGTTCCCCGAGCACGTCTCCACCGTCACCTGGGCCTTCCTCGGAGCGCTCGTGGGCTCGCTGATCAGGCCGGTCGGCGGCAGGCTGTCGGACCGGCTCGGCGGCGGGCGGGTCACCCTGTGGAACTTCGGCGCCATGGGCGTCGCCGTCGCGCTGGTCGGAGTGGGGGTCTCCACCCACAGCTTCGCCTTCTTCTTCGTCTCCTACCTGGTGCTGGTCGCGCTGACCGGCGTGGGCAACGGCTCGACGTACCGCATGATCCCGGCCATCTTCCGCGCCAAGGCCGTCGAGGGGATCTCGCCGGAGGACGGCGCCGCCTACGAGGCCGCCCTGGCCACCGGCAAGCGCGACAGCTCCGCCGCCGTCGGCATCATCTCGGCCGTCGGCGCGTTCGGCGGGTTCTTCATCAACCGCGGGTTCGGCACCTCGATCGCCGCGACCGGCGGCGCGGGCGCCGCGCTGATCGCCTTCGCATGCTTCTACGTGCTGTGCGCGGGACTGACCTGGTTCTGCTACCTGCGCACGGTGGGGGCGCGGCTGGCCCCGAGCCTGGCCACCGCACGCGTCTAGAGCCCGCGTCCGGGGGAAACGCCCGGGCCGCGCCGGGGGAGCGCCGGCGCGGCCCGGGCCCGCGCGTGAGGGCGCCGTGCCCGCGCCGTGCCCGCGCCGTGCCCGCGCCGTGCCCCCGCCGCCGTGCCGGCGCGCACCGTCCGGACACCGCGAGGTGCGCACACCGGGCCCGCGCCCGATGTGAACACGGTTGGCGGCTTGTAGCACAGAGGTAACAGGAGGGACCCAACGGTGAAACGGCCTGAAAGCACCATCGAACCCATGCCGACCTCACTTTCCCCGCCGGCGTCTGTGATGACGCCGGTCCACCTGGGAGAGGCGACGCACTGCCCGTACTGCGCCCTGCAGTGCGGCATGTACGTCAGCGGAGGGTCCGGCCGGGAGGCGGGCGGCACGCTCACCGTCACCCCGCGCCACGACATCCCGGCCAACGGCGGAGGGCTCTGCCAGAAGGGCTGGACGGCGGCCGAGCTGCTGACCTCCGGCGTGCGCCTGACCACGCCGCTCGCCCGCGCGAGCCGCACCGCGCCGCTTTCGCCGGTGAGCTGGGAGGAGGCGCTCGACCGCGTTGCCGGGGCGGTCCTCGCCCTCCAGGCCGAGCACGGCCGCGACGCGGTGGCGGTGTTCGGCGGCGGCGGCCTGACCAACGAGAAGGCCTACCAGCTCGGCAAGTTCGCCCGGGTGGCGCTGCGCACGAGCCAGATCGACTACAACGGCCGCTTCTGCATGTCCTCGGCCGCCGCCGCCACCAACCGCGCGTTCGGCATGGACCGCGGGCTGCCGTTCCCGATCACCGACATCGCCGAGGCCGACGTGGTGATGATGGCCGGCGGCAACGTCGCCGAGACCATGCCCCCTTTCCTGCGGCACCTGCGCGACACGCTCATCGTGGTGGACCCCCGGCAGACCCGCACGGCCAAGCAGGCCGCGCTGCACCTGAAGGTGACCCCGGGCACCGACCTCGCGCTCGCCCTCGGACTGCTGCACATCGCCATCACCGAGGGGTACGCCGACCAGGACTACATCGCCGCCCGCACCACCGGGTTCGACGCGGTCCGCGAGTCGGTGGCCGCGTGGTGGCCCGAGCGCGTCGAGCGGATCACCGGTGTGCCGGTCGCCTCGATGCGCCAGGCGGTCCACCTGCTCGGCACCGCCCGCAAGGCCATGATCCTCACCGGCAGGGGCGCCGAGCAGCACTCCAAGGGCGTCGACACCGTCACCGCGTTCATCAACCTCGCCCTGGCCCTCGGCCTGCCCGGCCGCGCGGGCTCCGGGTACGGCTGCATCACCGGGCAGGGCAACGGCCAGGGCGGGCGCGAGCACGGGCAGAAGGCCGACCAGCTCCCCGGCTACCGCAGGATCGACGACCCGGCCGCCCGCGCCCACGTCGCCGCCGTCTGGGGCGTCGACCCCGGTGAGCTTCCCGGCCCCGGCCGGTCGGCCTACGAACTGCTGGACGCGCTCGGCACCGGCGGCGGGCCCAGAGGGCTGCTGGTGTTCGGCTCCAACCCGGTGGTGTCGGCCCCGCGCGCCGCCCACGTCACCGAGCGGCTGGCGGCGCTGGACCTGCTGGTGGTCTCCGACTTCGTGCTGTCGGAGACCGCGGCGATGGCCGACGTCGTGCTGCCCACCACCCAGTGGGCCGAGGAGCACGGCACCATGACCAACCTGGAGGGCAGGGTGCTGCTGCGCAGGCAGGCCATCACCCCGCCGCCCGAGGTGCGCAGCGACCTGGCCATCCTCGCCGGGCTGGCCGCGCGGCTCGGCCGTGAGGAGGGCTTCTCCGACGACCCGCGCACGGTGTTCGACGAGCTGCGCCGGGCCAGCGCGGGCGGCGTCGCCGACTACGCCGGCATCACCTACGAGCGCATCGCCCGCGAGACCGGCGTGTTCTGGCCCGCGCCCTCCGAGGACCACCCCGGGACCCCGCGCCCTTTTCTGGACCGCTTCCCCACGCCGGACGGCCGGGCCAGGTTCGTCCCGGTGGACCACCGGCCGGTGGCCGAGGACGTCGACGACGACTACCCCTTCTATCTGACCACCGGCCGGGTCCTGGCCCACTACCAGAGCGGCGCGCAGACCCGGCGCGTGCGGGCGCTGAACGAGGCGGCCCCCGAGCCCTACGTCGAGCTGCACGCCGACCTGGCCGAGCGCCTCGGCGTCGTCTCCGGCGACATGGTCGTGGTGACCAGCCGCAGGGGCTCGGCACGGGCCGCCGCCCGCGTCACCCGCGCCATCCGGCACGACACGGTCTTCATGCCCTTCCACTGGGAGGGCGTGAACCGCCTCACCAACCCGGCCCTGGACCCGACGTCCCGGATGCCGGAGTTCAAGGTCTGCGCCGTGCGGGTCGAGCGGTCCGATGAGGGACCGTCCGGGCGTGACGGCGCTGACCCGCGGGCCACCACGGCGCCGCGGGCCGATCGGGGGAGGAACACGTGAGGCTGGTCGTCATCGGCAACGGCATGGCCGGGGCCCGCCTGGCCGACGAGGTCAGGGCGCGCGACAAGGACATCCGGATCACGGTGTTCGGCGCCGAGACCCGCGGACCCTACAACCGGGTCCTGCTGTCCAACGTGCTCGCCGGCACCGCGAGCCCCGAGCAGGTGCGGCTGCCGGCCCAGCCCGACGGGGTGACCACCCGGCTCGGCGTCACGGTCACCGCCATCGACCGAAAGGCCCGCACCGTCCGCACCGACGACGGCGCGGCCGAGCCCTACGACGTGCTGGTGCTGGCCACCGGCAGCGAGCCGGTCGTGCCGCCCATCCCGGGCGCCGACCGGGCCATCGCCTTCCGCACCATGGACGACTGCCACCGCATCCTCGCCGCGGCGGCCACCGCGACCGGCGCCATCGTGGTCGGCGGCGGCCTGCTCGGCGTGGAGGCCGCGCGCGGCCTGGCCGGGCGCGGGATGCCGGTCACCCTGCTGCACCTGGCCGGCCACCTCATGGACCGCCAGCTCGACGCCGAGGCCGGCCTGGTGCTCGGCGAGGCGCTGGCCGGGCTCGGGGTGACGGTCAGGACCGCCGTCCAGGTGACGGCGATCCACCCGCACGGCGTCGAACTGGCCACCGGGGAGGTCCTGGCCTCGGAGCTGGTGGTGCTCGCCTGCGGCGTGCGGCCGCTGGTCTCCCTCGCCAGGGACGCCGGCCTGGAGGTCAACCGCGGCGTCGTCGTGGACGACCACATGCGCGCCTCCGACCCGGCGATCTACGCGATCGGCGAGTGCGCCCAGCACGACGGCACCGTGTACGGGCTGGTGGCCCCCGCCTGGGAGCAGGCCGCCGTGGTCGCCGACCTGATCACCGGCGCCGACCGCGCCGCCAGGTACCGCGGCTCGCGCCTGGTCACCCGGCTCAAGGCCAGAAGCGTCGAACTCGCCTCGATGGGAGAGGCGCACCTGAACGAGGACCCTTCGGGGGAGGTGGAGGTGGTCCGCTTCACCCATCGGGCGCGCGGCATCTACCGCAAGCTCGTCATCAGGAACGACCGGCTGGTGGGGGCGATCCTGCTGGGCGAGGCGCCGACCGTGGGGACGCTCACCCAGTTGTACGACCGGGGCGGGCCGCTGCCCGGCGACCCGGCCGGGCTGCTGTTCCCCTCGTCGGTGGAGCACGCGACGCCGGCCGACAGCCCGGTGCGCATGCCCGACTCCGCGCGGGTGTGCGAGTGCAACAACGTGACCAAGGGCCGCATCCGCGCCTGCTGGGAGGCGGGCGCGCGCGACACCGCGGCGGTGGCGGCGGCCACCAGGGCCACGACCGGCTGCGGGAGCTGCCGGGACGCGGTCGAGGGGATCATCGGCTGGCTGTGCGAGCAGGAGGAGGTCCGCGCGTGAGGATCGTCGTGGTGGGGTACGGGCCGACGGCCCACCGGTTCGTGGAGACCCTGGCCGATCGCGGGTTCACGGGCACGATCACCGTCCTGGGGGAGGAGCCCAGGCCCGCCTATGACCGGGTGGCGCTGACCTCCTACCTCACGGACGCGTCGCTCGCGGACCTGACCTATCCGGACCCGGGCGGCCCGACGACCGTGCGGCTGGCCGACCGGGTGGCGTCGATCGACCGCGACCGCCGTGTGGCGGTCACCGCCGGCGGGCACGAGGAGCCCTACGACGTCCTGGTGCTGGCCACCGGCTCCTCGCCGTTCGTGCCGCCGGTGCCCGGCGCCGAGCACGCCTTCGTCTACCGGACCATCGACGACCTGGACGCCATCCGCGCCGCCTCGGCCGGCGCCGCCTCCGGCTCCGGCGTGGTGGTCGGCGGCGGGCTGCTCGGCCTGGAGGCCGCCGACGCGCTGCGCGGCCTGGGCCTTTCCACCCACGTCGTGGAGATGGGCGGCTGGCTGATGCCCCGCCAGGTCGACGAGGGCGGCGGCTCGGTGCTGCGCGGGCACATCGAACGGCTCGGCCTGGCCGTGCACACCGGCACCGGCCTGAACCGCATCGAGCCCGGCAAGGTCGTCCTGGCCGACGGCACCGAGATCGACGCCGGCGTGGTGGTGTTCTCCGCGGGCATCCGGCCGCGCGACGAGCTCGCCCGCGGGGCGGGGCTGCCCGTGGGCGAGCGGGGAGGCGTCGTCGTCGACGAGGGCATGCGCACCGCCGACCCGGCCGTCTACGCCATCGGCGAGTGCGCCCTGGTGGGCGGCATGGTGTACGGCCTGGTCGCCCCCTGCTTCACCATGGCCGAGGTGGCCGCCGACCGCATCCTCGGCGGCGTCTCCGCCTTCACCGGCGGAGACCTGTCGGCCAAGCTCAAGCTGCTCGGCGTGGACGTCGCCAGCTTCGGGGAGCTGTCCGGCGCGCTCGACGTCACCTACATGGACCCGGTGGCCGGCGTCTACAAGAGGCTGTTCATCAGCGACGACGCCCGCACGCTGCTCGGCGGCATCTGCGTCGGCGACGCCACCCCCTACAGCCTGCTGCGGCCGATGGTCGGCAGGGAGCTCAGCGCCCCGCCGAGCGACCTGCTGTTCGCCGGGGCCGGAGGCGCGGGGATGTCGGGCGCCGACTTCCCCGACGACGCGCAGGTCTGCTCGTGCAACAACATCACCAAGGGGCAGATCAGCGCCGCCATCACCGAGATGGGGCTCACCGACGTCGCCGGGGTCAAGAAGTGCACCCGAGCGGGCACCAGCTGCGGCAGCTGCGTGCCGGCGCTGGCCTCCATCCTCGCCTCCGAGGGCGTCGCGCTCAGCAAGGCGCTGTGCGAGCACTTCGAGTACAGCAGGCCTGAGCTGTTCGACATCGTCCGGGTCCGCGGCATCACGACCTTCTCCCAGCTCATCTCCGAGCACGGCAGGGGACGCGGCTGCGACATCTGCAAGCCGGCGGTGGCCTCCATCCTCGCCTCGCTCAACGGCGGGCACGTGCTGGAGGGCGAGCAGGCCGCGCTGCAGGACACCAACGACCACTTCCTGGCCAACATCCAGCGCAACGGCACCTACTCGGTCGTGCCGCGCATCCCCGGCGGCGAGATCACGCCCGAGAAGCTCATCGTGATCGGCGAGGTGGCCCGCGACTTCGGCCTCTACACCAAGATCACCGGAGGGCAGCGCATCGACCTGTTCGGCGCCAGAGTGGAGCAGCTTCCCAAGATCTGGAAGCGGCTGGTCGACGCCGGGTTCGAGTCCGGGCACGCCTACGGCAAGGCGCTGCGCACCGTGAAGTCCTGCGTCGGGTCCACCTGGTGCCGGTACGGCGTGCAGGACTCGGTGGGCATGGCCATCGCCCTCGAACTGCGCTACCGGGGACTGCGCTCCCCGCACAAGATCAAGGCGGCGGTGTCCGGCTGCGCCCGCGAGTGCGCCGAGGCGCGCGGCAAGGACTTCGGCATCATCGCCACCGAGAACGGCTGGAACCTCTACGTCGGCGGCAACGGCGGCTTCAAGCCCCGCCACGCCGACCTGCTGGCGAGCGACCTGTCCGACGACGAGCTGATCCGCGCCATCGACCGCTTCCTGATGTTCTACATCCGCACGGCCGACCGCCTCCAGCGCACCTCCACCTGGCTGCAGGGCATCGGCCTCGACTACCTCCGCGACGTGATCATCAACGACTCGCTCGGCATCTGCGCCGATCTCGACGCCGGGATGGAGCGGCACGTGGCCGGCTACTTCGACGAGTGGCGCGCCACGGTCGACGACCCCGACAAGCTGCGCCGGTTCGTCAGCTTCGTCAACGCCCCCGACACCCCTGACCCGTCCATCGTGTTCGAGACCGAACGCGACCAGATCAAGCCCGTCCTCCTGGAGGTGACACGCGCATGACGATCATCCAGAACGGCCCGGCGACTCAGGCGAGCACCGGCACCACGTGGGAGCCGATCTGCGCCTACACGGACCTGCTGCCCGAAAGGGGCGCCGCGGCCCTGGTCGGCGGCCACCAGATCGCGATCTTCCGCACCTTCGACGGACGCCTGTTCGCCGTCGGCAACCGCGACCCCTACAGCGGGGCGTACGTGATCTCCCGCGGCATCGTGGGAACCCGCGGCGAGGAGCCCGTCGTCGCCGCCCCCATGCACAAGCAGCCGTTCTCCCTGACCACCGGCGTGTGCCTGGACGACCCGGCGACGGCCCTGCCGATCTACCCCGTCCGTGTCGCGCGCGGCACGGTCGAAGTGAGCGTGGCATGACGGCGGCCCTGTTGGAGGACCCCATGGTGGCGCCGGAGACGGCCCCCGACGCCCTGGCGGGCTTCACGATCGGGGTGACCGCGACCCGCCGCAAGGAGGAGTTCGCGGCCCTGCTCGAACGGCGGGGCGCCCGCGTGGTGCGCGCGCCCGCGATCCGGCTGGTGCCGCTGGCCGAGGACGCCGACCTGCTGGCCGCCACCCGGGAGTGCCTGAAAGGCCCGGTCGACGACGTCGTGGTCACCACCGGTGTGGGCTTTCGCGGCTGGGTGGCGGCGGCCGAGGGGTGGGGGCTGTCGGTCGACCTGGCCGACCACCTCACCAGGGCGCGCCTGCTGCCCCGCGGGCCCAAGGCGCGCGGGGCCGTGCGCGCCGCCGGGCTCAACGACCACTGGACGCCGCCGACCGAGTCCTGTGAGGAGATCAAGGACTACCTCCTCGGGCAGGACGTGCGCGGGCGGCGCATCGTGGTGCAACTGCACGGCGAGCCGCTGACCGGGTTCGTCGCCGACCTCCGCGCGGCCGGCGCCACCGTCATCGAGGTGCCCGTCTACCGCTGGCTGCCCTACCGCGACCCCTCGCCGCTGCGCCGCCTGATCACCCAGGCGATCTCCGGGTCGGTGGACGCCGTCGCCTTCACCAGCGCCCCCGCCGTGCTGGCCATGCTGAACGCCGCCCGCGCCGAAGGGCTGGAGGAGGCGCTGGTCGAAGCGTTCGGCGGCCCGGTGGTGGCCGCGTGCGTCGGCCCGGTGACCGCGGCGCCGCTGGTGTCCAGGGGAGTGCCGGTCATCCAGCCGGAGCGTTCGCGGCTCGGCTCGCTGGCCCGCACCCTGGCCAGGCACCTGCCCGCGCACAGCGTCACCCGGGTCACCGCCGGAGCCCACGAACTGGAGATCCGCGGCCACGCCGTCGCCGTCGACGGAGAGCTCAGGCCGCTGCCGCCCGCCCCGATGGCGGTGCTCAAGCGCCTGGCCGAACGGCCCGGCCACGTCGTCCCCCGGTCCGACCTGCGCGTCGTCCTGCCCGGCGGCCCCTCCCGCGACTCGGCCGAGCACGCGGTCGAGATGGCCGTCACGCGCCTGCGCCGCGCCCTCGGCCCCTCGGGCATCGTCGAGACCGTCGTCAAACGCGGCTACCGCCTGGCCTGCGACCGGCCGGAGGCCCGATGACGCTCGTGCTGGCCGCCCACGGCACCCGCAGCGCCGAGGGGGAGGCCACGCTGGCGGCCCTGGCACAGCGGGTGCGGCGCGCGCGCCCGGGGCGGCGCGTCGAACAGGCGTACCTGGAGATCAGCTCCCCGCCGCTCGCCGAGATCCTCCCGCGCGTCCCGGGGCCGGTGGTCGTGGTGCCCCTGCTGCTGGCCGGCGGCTACCACGTCCACATCGACCTGCCCGCGGTGGTCGCGCGGGCGCGGCCGGACGCGCTGGTGGCGCGCCCGCTCGGCCCGCACGCGCTGCTGACCTCGCTCCTCGCCCGTCGGCTGGCCTCCGCCGGGTTGCGGCCCACCGACGCGGTCGTGCTCGGCGCCGCCGGGTCCTCCGATCCCGCGGCGGTCGCCGACGTGCGCGCGGCCGCCCGGCTGCTGTCGGTGCGGCTGGCCCGCCCGGTGACGGCGGCGTTCGCCTCGGCGGCGGCACCGTCCCTGGCACAGGCCATGGAGCGCCTGCGCTCGGGCCCGGCGCCCCGCGTCGTGCTCGCCTCCTACCTATTGGCCCCCGGGTTCTTCCAGAGCCGTCTGGAGTCCGCCGGGGCCGACGTGGTGAGCCGGCCGCTCGGCGCGGACGACGACCTCGCCGCGCTGGTCTGGCACAGGTTCGACGAGGCCGCCGTCCGGACCGGCGTGCCGGTGCCCCGGCCGCCCGCAGGCGGTCGGCAGGCGGCCGGCGTGCTCAGGAGAGCGCAGGCGCCCGGGGTGTGACGGCCTCCAGCCGCAGCTCCCGTACGATCTCCACCGCGCCGTCGTCGCGGGACAGGCCCGAGCCGGCGCCGATGAGCATCTCGTAGTAGGCGTGCCGGAAACACCCGGCCAGCATCAGGCGGGCGCTCGCCTCGGGGGTGACGTCCGGCGCCACCCGGCCGAGACCGCGCTCGGCCTCCAGGTACTCCGCGAGCGGGGCGATCTCGGAGGCGGGCCCGAGCTGGGTCTCGCGGAGTGCCTCGCGGAAGCGGACGGTGATCGAGGGGGAGATGAACGCGGGCATCGCCGCGGCCTGGACCTCGGCGTAGTAGTCGATGCCGGCCCGGGCCACCGGCAGCAGGTTGTCGTTCACCCGTCCCTTGCCGGCCATGTTCATCAGGTCGTCGAGGGTGTGCAGCCAGACCGGCAGACGGTCCTGCAGGAGGGCGAGGAACGTCTCGACGGCCTGGGCGGGGGTCGTGCCGCGTAGCTGGGGGTAGGGGCGGGCGTCGCCGGTGCGGCCGGCGTCGTCCCGGATGCGGGCGTCGTCGCCCGCCTCGTTCCGTTTCATGAACACCGACATCTCGAGGACGCGTCGCCGCGTCTCCTGTGCTCTCTTGTGCGGATCAGGATATGGAGTCGCCATGGGGGTCCCAAGGTGCGCAGTCACATGTGTAGGTTCAGCACGCGGTCGACGCCGTTCACGATGTTCGCGGATTCGTGCCCGTCCCCGTTATCGAATCGTTGCCGCCCGCGTGGTGCCGCCCGGGATCAATGGTGCGGAAGGGGCGCAGCGGCCAATTATTACCAGAAAGCCGCGCCCGTCGTAGCGAATAACGAGAAGTATGCGAAATGCGGTTTATCGGGGCCGACACGACCAATGTCGATATATGCGCACTTTCTCCGGTTCGCGTCAGCCGCCGTCGTCGTCGTGGTCGCGCCGCCGCAGGTAGCGCTCGAACTCCGCCGCGATCGCGTCGCCACTGGCCTCCGGCAGGTCGGCGGCGTCCTTGCGCTCCTCGAGCTCGCGGACGTACTCGGCCACCTCGGAATCCTGCGAGGCGAGCTCGTCCACCCCGTGCTCCCAGGCCTGCGCCTCCTCGGGCAGCTCGCCGAGCGGCATGGGGATGTCCAGAAGGTCCTCGATGCGGCGCAGCAGGGCGAGCGTGGCCTTCGGGTTGGGGGGCTGGGCGACATAGTGCGGAACCGACGCCCACAGGGAGACGGTCTTGGTGCCGGCCGCCCCGAGGGTGTGCTGGAGGACACCGACGATGCCCGTCGGGCCCTCATAGCGGGTGAGCTCGAGATTGAGAGCGCGCGCGAGCCCCGGATCGCTCACCGACCCCACGATCGGGACCGGCCGGGTGTGCGGGGAGTCGTTGAGCAGCGCACCGAGCAGCACCGCGGTCTCGACGCCGAGCTCCAGGCAGATGGCCACGATCTCGGAGCAGAACGTGCGCCAGCGCATGTTCGGCTCGATGCCGCGCAGCAGCACCACGTCGCGCTCGCTGCCGGGCGGGCGCGCCACCAGCAGCCGCGTCGTCGGCCAGATGATCGACCGCGTCACGCCGTCGCCCAGCTCGACCACCGGGCGGGTCACCTGGAAGTCGTAGTAGTCCTCGGGGTCGAGCTCGACCAGAGGGGTCGCCTTCCACTCCGACTCGAGATGCGCCAGAGCGCCGCTCGACGCCTCTCCCGCGTCGTTCCACCCCTCGAACGCGGCGATCAGCACCGGGTCGACGAGCTCGGGAAGTCCTTCGAGCTCGATCACGCGCCGCCTCCTTGCTGCCTGGCCGAGACCGCACGCGACTGCCGGTGCGATCTCGAACGGCCGCCGGCGGCGGCCTTGTACCCGACCAAGCCTATTCGTTGAGGGGTGCCCGGTGTCACCGAGAGGGCCGAGGGAGCCCGCCGGGGCCGGGGGAACGGCGCCGGTTCGCCGGTCGCGATCACCGGCCCGTCCAGCCCCCGGCTCCGGGCGGTCGCGCCATGGCTCCCGCTAGGCTTGTGCGCATGAATAACGCAGCGTCCTTCAGGCAGGCCATGTCCGAGCGTGTGATCGTCGCGGACGGGGCCATGGGGACGATGTTGCAGGCCTATGACCCCACGCTCGATGATTTCGATGGTCATGAGGGTTGCAATGAGGTGTTGAACGTGACGCGTCCTGACATTGTGCGGGGGGTTCATGACGCGTATTTCGCGGTGGGTGTTGATTGTGTGGAGACCAACACTTTCGGGG
>NZ_JBHTCG010000065.1:0-15115 GCF_042665155.1 Sphaerisporangium rhizosphaerae
AGGCGGAGGCGGCGGTGAAGACGTCGGGGTACTGGGCGGCCAGGACGTTGGTCATCATGGCGCCGGAGGAGAATCCGCTGACCGCGATGCGGCCGGGGTCGATGTTGTAGCGCTGGCGGGCGTAGGCCACCATCGACATGATGCCGGTGGAGTCGCTGCCGCCGTTGCGCTTGAGCGCCGCCGGGGTGGAGACGTCGAAGCACGAGCCGCTGCGGGTGGCCTCGGGCAGGACGATGATGTAGCCGTAGCGGTCGGCGGCGGTGACGAAGTCGTGCCCGTTGCCGTTGAAGATGCCGCTGGCCGAGCCGCTGCAGTAGTGCACCAGCACCAGCAGCGCCGGCCGTGCGGCGACATTGTTGGGCACGTAGATGTACATGTTCAGATTCGTCGGGTTGTTACCGAAACCGGTCACCCGGGTCAGCGAGGCGGCCGAGGCGGGCCACATCGCCATGAGCATGCTCGCGAGCGCCAGAGGTAGGGCGGCGGCCAGCATGGCCAAGAGCTTTCGTTTCACGCTGTTCTCCTCCGTCGGAAGACGCCGATGGCTCCGTCGCGGCGTGGGTCAGTTCGCGGTGCAGGTCAGCACGGGCACGCTGTTGGCGCCGTTCCAGGTGCCGAGGAATCCGAACTGCGCGGTGGCGCCGGCGCCCAGCGAGCCGTTGTAGTCCACGTTGCGGGCGGTGACCTGCGATCCGCTGGCGCTGATCGTGGCGCTCCAGCTCTGGGTGACCGTCTGGCCGTTGCCGAACTGCCAGCCGACCGTCCACGACGAGATGGGCGCGCCGCCCGCCGTGACCGTCACCGCCGCCTGGAAGCCGCCGGTCCACTGCCCGGTGATGGAGTACGCGGCCGAACACGACTTCCCGCCCGGAGTCGGGGTGGGGGTCGGCGTGGGAGTGGGCGTCGGAGTCGGCGTCGGAGTCGGCGTCGGGGTCGGCGTGGGGGTCGGCGTGGGAGTGGGGGTCGGCGTCGGCGTCGGGGTGCCCTGGCTGATGCTGCCGGGAACCGACTGCAGCGCCGCGTACCAGGCGGCGGCCATCTTGTCGTAGCCGTTGGCGGTGGGGTGGATGCCGTCGATCAGGTCGCCGGTGGTGAGCTTGCTGTGCATGTCGACCAGGTGGACGTGCTTGCCGCTGCTGACCTTGCTCTGGACGATGCCGGGGATGGCCGCGTTGAAGGTGCGGACGGAGTTCTCCTGGCCGGAGTTCGACAGCGGGATGATCGTCGCGACGAACACCTCCGCGTTCGGCGCCCCCGAGGTGATGTGGTCGATCAGGGTGGACAGCCGCTGCGGGGCGCTGGACACGTTGTAGTTCTGCAGCACGTCGTTGGTGCCGATGTGCAGCAGAACCGTGCGCGGCGAGTAGTTGCGCAGCCAGCCCGCGATGTTGGCGTCGATCTGGTCGATGCGCCAGCCGGGGTGTCCCTCGTGATCGTGGTCGCCGAGGTTGCCCGGCCCGTTGAACTGGGATCCGACGAAGTCGATCGTGTAGCGGCCGGAGGCCAGGCGCTGCCACAGCCCGATGCGGTATCCGCCGGGCACCTGAGTGCCTTCAGTGATCGAGTCACCCAGCGGCATCACCCGCACTCCGCCGTTGGACTCGGCGCTGGCGACGCCCATCCCGGTCGCCGTTCCCGTCGCCACCACGGCGACGGCCAGCAGCGCGGCGGTCAGCCATCGCTTCCATGCGTACATGCTTCGATCTCCCGACGTCAGCAGGTGAAGGTGGTTTGAGCCGGCAGGCCGTGCCGCCAGGGCGGTGGGTCGTGGTCGCCGCCGAGGCCCATGCCTCGGTAGAGGTACCGGCCGGTCGTCCGTCCGGCGCGGAACGGCCGTCGGGACCTCGGCGGTGCGACGGCCGATGGGTATGAGCCGAACTCTGGCGTTCTGGCCCAGGAGCACAAAGATCGCGAATGCGATGTTAGCGTTAACATCCGCTGGAGCGCGCCCCTTCTTCTCAGCCGGGGTGAGAGGTGTGGTGCGGCGGAGCCAATACGACGGGCCGGGGTCGCGTCAAGTGGGGGTGCCGCCGCCTCCACCCGCTGTGATGAGGCGTCATCAGGGCTTGCTGGCACTTGCCTGCGCGCGGCCGCACCGGCCGGGATGGACGGTGCTGAAAATTTCAGGCATGTGTCGGGCGCTGTCGCCGGCGGCGATCCTGCCCGCCATCCCCGTGATGTCCCGCCGGCGAGGGTCGTCGAAACTCGCGGTGGCGCGGCATGGCATCCGCGCCGCACCCGGCTTTCCACGCGGAAGAACGGCCGGGACTACCCGGTCGCGTCCGCGTGACCGGGTGACGTCCGTCGGTGGGTGGCCGGTTCAGTGGGTGAGGAAGGACCGCAGGTCGGCGAGGGCGGGCTCGATGTCGACGCCGCGTTCGGCGAGCCAGTCGTCATCGTCGTAGGTGCACCGGTAGCGCTCGCCGCCGTCGCAGATGAGGGTGACCACGCTGCCCTGCTTGCCGTTCTCGCGCATGCTCCTGATGATCTGGACGGCGGCCGCCACGTTGGTCCCCGTGGACCCGCCGACGTGGCGGCCGGTGACCTCGCGGACCCACCGCATGGCGGCGATGGAGGTGGCGTCGGGCACCTGGATCATGCGGTCGATCACCGAAGGCAGGAACGACGGCTCGACGCGGGGCCGGCCGATGCCCTCGATCCCGGATCCAGAGGCGATCATCCGGGAGTCGCCGGCGACCCAGGCCGGGTAGAAGGCCGACCCCTCCGGATCGACGACGGCCAGGCGGGTGGCGTGGCGGCGGTAGCGGATGTAGCGGCCGATCGTGGCCGAGGTGCCGCCGGTGCCGGCGCCGACGACGATCCAGGACGGCTCCGGATGCCGTTCCAGGGACATCTGCTGGAAGATGCTCTCGGCGATGTTGTTGTTGCCCCGCCAGTCCGTGGCGCGCTCGGCGTAGGTGAACTGGTCCATGAAGTGGCCGCCGGTGTCCTGCGCCAGGCGGCGCGACTCCTCGTAGATGGCCCGCGCGTTGTCCACGAGCTGGCACTTGCCGCCGTAGAACTCGATCAGCGCGATCTTCTCGGGGGAGGTCGAGGCGGGCATCACCGCGATGAACGGCAGGCCGAGCATGCGGGAGAAGTACGCTTCGCTCACCGCCGTCGAGCCGCTGGAGGCCTCGATGACGGTGGTGTCCGGCCCGATCCAGCCGTTGGCGAGCCCGTACAGGAACAGTGAGCGGGCCAGACGGTGCTTGAGCGAGCCGGTCGGGTGGACCGACTCGTCCTTGAGGTACAGGTCGATGCCCCATTGCGGCGGAAGGGGGAACACGTGCAGGTGGGTGTCGCAGCTGCGGTTGGCGTCGGCCTCGACCGTACGGATCGCTTCGGCCACCCACGCCCGGACTTCCGGATCATGCCTATCCACGTACTTCATGGGCATACGTTAACTTGTGGTCCCTCTATGTGACCCTTACCACACTTTCCCGTGATTTGTCCGTTGTCTGTTACTATAATGAGACTTGTCCGGCCTGGAGGTGTGTCGACGCCACTCCGAGCCAGCTACCGATGAACCCCAGCTGACCTGCTTGGACCCCTAACGTCACCCTTACGAGTGAACCGCAAGCATGTGATCAGCCGTCGTACGGAGTAAAGCGGTTAGAGAGCCTGCATGGGTTCATGTCGGATGGGTAACGGGGGACAGCAGGCATGAGGGGGATGAGATGATCTCGATGACCGAACAGCAGCGTCAGGCATGGTTCGAGCGCGATGTCATGCCCGTGACGAGCCAGCTTTACGCGTCGGCCATGCGCCTCACCCGCAACACGGCCGATGCCGAGGATCTGGTGCAGGAGACCGTCGCCAAGGCCTACACCTCCTACCACCAGTTCCGCCCTGGCACGAACCTGCGGGCGTGGCTGCATCGCATCCTGACCAACAATTTCATCAACGACTACCGCAAGCAGCAGCGCTCTCCCAAGCTGTCCGCGGCCGAGGACATCGAGGACTGGCAGCTCGCCGCCGCCGAGTCGCACATGTCCACCGGCCTGCGCTCGGCGGAGACCGAGGCGCTCGAACTGCTGCCCGACAGTGTCGTGATGAACGCTTTGCGCTCGCTGCCCGACGACTTCAAGGTCGCGGTCTACCTGGCCGACATCGAGGGCTTCGCCTACAAGGAGATCGCCGAGCGCATGGGCACTCCGATCGGCACGGTCATGTCCCGGCTGCACCGCGGACGCCGCCAGCTCAGGACGATGCTGGAGGGCTACGCGCACGAGGAGGGTGCGCTGCGCGCGCCCGCCCAGTTCCAGGCGGCCTGATCCAGGGACGACGTCCGAAGGCCGGCACGGCGTCCGCCGAGGCGGCCTTCACGCGTTTCGCTCCGCCCCTGGTGGACGTACGCCTCGCCGTCTGTCTACGGTCTCGCCATGAAGACTCGCAGATTGATCTCAAGTGGTTCCACGTTCGAGCAGGCGGTCGGGTACTCGCGGGCGGTGGTCGACGGCGACTGGGTGCACGTCGCGGGGACGACGGGGTTCGACTACACGAGCATGACCATCGCCGAGGGCATCGTGGAGCAGGTCGAGCAGTGCATGAAGAACATCGGCGCCGCGCTCGAGGAGGCGGGATGCTCCTTCGCCGACGTGGTCCGCGTCCGGTACATGCTGCCCGACGCGGATGACTTCGAGCCGTGCTGGCCGGTGTTGCAGCGGTACTTCGGTGAGGTGCGGCCCGCCGCGACGATGTTCGTCTGCGGCCTGTCCGACCCGCGGATGCGCATCGAGATCGAGGTGACCGCCCACCGGGTCTGATACGGCCGGAACCAGGTGCACCGGGCGGGGTGGCCCTCGCCAGGCCGAGGCGACGAGAGCATGGCCCTCGCCGGGCCGAGGCGACGAAGGCGTGGCTTCCTTTACGCCGAGGCGATGAGGGCGTGGTGTTCGCTACGCCGAGGCGATGAGGGCCACCGCGCCGAGGGCCAGCCCGACCCCCGCGGCCTGCAGGGCGCTGAGCCGCTCCCCGAGCACGTACCTGGCGAGCAGGAGGGTGCTGGCCGGGTAGAGCGAGGCGAGCACCGCGACGACGGTCAGCAGGCCGCGCTGGACCGCCATCAGATACAGCACGTTGGCGAGCATGTCGAGGATCCCGGCGGTGACGATGGCCGGCAGGGCGCCCTTGCCGGGCCTGACCGTGCGCCCGCTCGCCAGGGCCAGCGCGCCGGCGGCGACCGCGGAGGCGAGGCGGGCGCCGAACAGCGGCCACAGGCCGGCCTCGGCGGGCACCTGCTTGAGCAGGACGAAGAAGGCGCCGAACCCCAGGCCGGACACCAGGGCCTGGACGACCGGCGCCGGCGCGGCCCGGCTCCGGCCCGCCCCGGGCTCGCGGCTGACCAGCACCACGGCGGCCAGCGCCAGGGCGACCCCGCACAGGGCGGCCGCCTCGGGGCGTTCGCCCATCGCCAGACCGGCCAGGACGGGCAGCGCCGCCGAGGTGGTGGCGGTGGTCGGCGCCACGACCGACATGACCCCGGAGGCCAGGGCGCGGTAGAACAGGACCACGCCCACGCCGCCGCACAGCCCCGCGGCCATGCCCCACCCGAGCGCGGCCGGGCTCGGCGTCCCGGGCAGCAGCGGGAGCAGCGGAAGCACGAAGACCAGGCCGGTGAGCTGGGTGAGCATCACCACGGCCAGGACGCGGGAGCGTCTGGTGGCCAACCCGCCGAAGAAGTCCGCCGTCCCGTAGACCACGGCGCACATCGTCGCGAGCATCACCGCTGCCATGTCCGCTCACCCCCAATGGATTGCACTGTTAGTGCAATATATTGGGGGCAATGCGTTGTTCACAAATGCCACTAGACTGCACCTATGGCTGATCCCGGGACCGTCACGGCGGCGATCGCCAACAACGTCCGCGCTCAGCGCGCCCACCGCGGGCTCACCCTGGACGCGCTCGCCGCGCGGTCCGGCGTGAGCCGCGGGATGCTCGTCCAGATCGAGCAGTGCCGCACCAACCCCAGTGTGACCACGCTCACGCGCATCGCCGACGCCCTCGGGGTCACCGTGGCCCGCCTGGTCGAGGTGTCCGACACCCCGGTCGTCCGGGTGGTGGCCGCCGCCGACGCGGCCACCCTGTGGCGCAGCGACCAGGGCGGCTCGGCCCGCCTGCTGCTCGGCTCCGACGCCCCGGCCATCCTGGAGCTGTGGGACTGGACGCTGCAGCCGGGGGAGTTCCACGACGGGGACGCCCACCCGCCCGGCACGCGCGAGATGCTCACGGTGCTGTCGGGCGAGCTGACCCTGTCGGTGTACGGGAGCAGCCACGTGCTCAAGAAGGACGACGCCGTGCTCTTCAGCGCCGACCGTCCGCATCGTTACGCGAACGAGGGCGGCGAGGCGCTGCGCTTCGTCATGGTCGTCACCGAGCCGCGCGAGGCGCTCGACCAGTGACGACACCGCCGGTCGCTCCGCCGGCCGCGGGGAGATCCGGCTTCTTGACCGGCTTCTGTCCACTCCAGTAGGTCACGTCTCGACCACGGGAGTGCAAAGGCGCGCCCATCGGGGGTACATCACCGGTGTGTGCTTACCGCTCTGGCCCGCTGTGGCCCTACTGGGGGTGGATGGGTGACTGAGGCCCGCGCGGCTCTGGCGAAGCTCCGGGTGGAGCTCGTCAGCCTGGGGGTGACCGACGCGTACGACGTATGCGATGACGCGATCCTGTCTGTCTGGATTGGCCTGGTAGTGACCTTCCGCGATGGTTTTTACCGTTGGCAGGAGGGTGTGGTGAAACGTCGCCATCTGGGTACGGATCCGGTGGGTTGCGCCATTCGCGTGGCGCGTCGTTACGCCGAGTTGCAGGCCGACGCTCCTCCCTGGTGGGACGAGCTGGCCAAGGCTCTGCGGGGGGAAGCGGCCGATCACTATCCGTGACCCCTGCCGCTGTACGGGGGGAGCGCGCGGTGGCATCGGTGCGGGTGGTTCTGCTGTGGCTGGCATGCTTGTTCGGGCTGGTCGTAGCCTTGCCTGGCTGCGGTCAGGTACGGGCGCCCGTTCGGGGAGGGTCGAAGGATGAGGTCATCCGGGTGCGGTCGTCCGCGCCGGTCAGGGCCGTCTCCGATCCGGCGCTGCTGGCCCTGCGGGTGATCGGCCAGCAGCCCGGCTGGCCGGGCACCCGGCCCGTCGTGGCGCCGGCCGAACGGTCCATAGCCTGCGCGCACGTCAAGTGCGTGGCGCTGACCTTCGACGACGGCCCCTTCGACTACACCGGCGCGGTGCTGGACGCGCTGGCCCGGCACAACGCCAGGGCGACGTTCTTCGTCGTCGGGCAGATGGTGACGCCGGCGACCGCGCCGCTGCTGCGGCGGATGGTCGCGGAGGGCCACCAGCTCGGCAACCACTCGTGGGACCATCCCGCCCTCACGTCGCTGTCCCGCGACGGCCTGCGGGGGCAGCTCGACCGCACCCAGCAGGTGGTCAGGTCGATCACGGGGGTCACCATGCGGCTGATGCGCCCGCCGTACGGGTCGACCGACGGCAAGGTGGCCGAGGAGACCGGCAGGGCCGGCCTCGCGCAGATCCTGTGGGACCTGGACACCCTCGACTGGCGCGACCGTGACAGCGCCCTGGTGGCGCGGCGGGCCTCGGCCGCCCGGCCCGGCTCGGTGGTGCTGCTGCACGACATCCACCGGACCACGATGGAGGCGCTGCCGCACCTGCTGGCCGACCTCAGCGCCAAGGGATACACCTTCGTGACGGTGTCGGAGCTGTACGGGGCGCGTGAGCTCGTGCCCGGCAAGCGCTACGCCGGCGAGACCGGCGAGCGCCAGGACCAGAGCACGAGCCCGTAGCCGTCGTCAGTTGCCGCGCTTGGCGCGGGCGGCCGAGCGGCCGCGGGTGGCCGCGTCCAGCACGACCTTGCGCAGGCGGACGTTCTCGGGAGTGATCTCCACGCACTCGTCCTCGCGGCAGAACTCCAGCGCCTGCTCCAGCGAGAGCACCCGCGGCGGGATGACCTTCTCGGTCTCCTCGCTGGTGGAGGAGCGCATGTTGGTGAGCTTCTTCTCCTTGGTGATGTTGACGTCCATGTCGTCGGAGCGGGAGTTCTCCCCGACGATCATGCCTTCGTAGACCTCGGTGGTCGGCGAGACGAACAGCGTGCCGCGCTCCTGGAGGTTGAGCATGGCGAACGCGGTGACGGCGCCGGCGCGGTCGGCCACCAGCGAGCCGTTGTTGCGGGTGCGCAGCTCGCCGAACCACGGCTCGTAGGCCTCGAAGACGTGGTGCACCAGGCCGGTGCCGCGCGTCTCGGTGAGGAACTCGGTGCGGAAGCCGATCAGGCCGCGGGCCGGGACCACGAACTCCATGCGGATCCAGCCGGTGCCGTGGTTGGTCATGTGCTCCATGCGGCCCTTGCGGACGGCGAGGAGCTGGGTGATCGCGCCGAGGTACTCCTCGGGGGCGTCCACGGTGAGCCGCTCGACCGGCTCGTGCACCTTGCCGTCGACCGTCTTGGTGACGACCTGCGGCTTGCCGACGGTCAGCTCGTAGCCCTCGCGGCGCATCTGCTCGACCAGGATGGCCAGGGCCAGCTCGCCGCGGCCCTGAACCTCCCAGGCGTCGGGCCGGTCGGTGGGCAGCACGCGCAGCGACACGTTGCCGACCAGCTCCTTCTCCAGGCGGTCCTTCACCATGCGGGCGGTGACCTTGGAGCCCTTGACCTTGCCGACCAGCGGGCTGGTGTTGGTGCCGATCGTCATCGAGATGGCGGGCTCGTCGACGGTGATCAGCGGCAGCGGGCGCGGGTCGTCGGGGTCGGCCAGCGTCTCGCCGATCATGATGTCCGGGATGCCGGCGATGGCGATGATGTCGCCGGGGCCGGCCTGCTCGGCGGGCTTGCGCTCGAGGGCGTCGGTCATCAGCAGCTCGCTGATCTTGACCCGCTGGATGGTGCCGTCGGTGCGGCACCAGGCGACCTGCTGGCCCTTCTTGATCGTGCCCTGGTGGACGCGGCACAACGCGATGCGGCCCAGGTAGCTGGAGGCGTCGAGGTTGGTGACGTGGGCCTGCAGCGGCGCGGAGGGGTCGTACACCGGTGCCGGGATGGTGTCGGTGATCGTCTTGAACAGCGGCTCGAGATCCTCGGAGTCGGGCATGCCGCCGTTGTCGGGACGGTTGAGGCTGGCCCGGCCGGCCTTGGCCGAGGCGTAGACGATCGGGAAGTCGATCTGCTCCTCGGTGGCGTCGAGGTCGATGAACAGCTCGTACACCTCGTCGACGACCTCGGCGATGCGGGCGTCGGGGCGGTCGACCTTGTTGATGCACAGGATGACCGGCATCTTGGCGCCGAGCGCCTTGCGCAGGACGAAGCGCGTCTGCGGCAGCGGTCCCTCGGAGGCGTCGACCAGCAGGACGACGCCGTCGACCATCGACAGGCCGCGCTCGACCTCGCCGCCGAAGTCGGCGTGGCCGGGGGTGTCGATGATGTTGAGGGTCATGCCGCTGTGCTTGACCGCGGTGTTCTTGGCGAGAATGGTGATGCCCTTCTCGCGCTCCAGGTCGTTGGAGTCCATGACCCGCTCGTCGACATCCTGGTTGGCGCGGAACGCCCCGGACTGCCACAGCATGGCGTCCACGAGCGTGGTCTTGCCGTGGTCGACGTGCGCGATGATCGCGATGTTCCGCAGGTCGTCGCGGCTGTTCAAAGGCATGATGGAGTCTCGCTCTGGGTCGTGGAGGCCGGCCGCGGACACTGCGGCCTCCACCATTTTAGTTGATCGGGGTTACCACCACGTGCCGCGCCCGCGCAAAGCAAACATTTCTGGCAATGTTCACAAATTCGTGATGCGGTCGTCCACTAGCGCCCGACCAGCGGAGACGACCCGCCGTCCCGTCCGCCGGACCGCCACCGAAGGGCCGTGCGAGCGGCTCCGGGACTAACAACGGCTCGCCCGGGAAGACATGCCAGCATGGTGGACGAAGGACTCATGCGACCGGCCGCCTCCGTGCACCGGGTCACCGACTCGGCGGTGGACCTTCTGACATGCAGGCGGCGCAAGGGCGAACGGTGCCGCATCGCCGTCTGGGGCCTGGTCATGGGCGCGTTCGTGGTCGCCTGCGTCACGCCGGTGGCCGCCAAGGCACAGGCGCTCGGGGCGCAGGCCCCCACGGCATGGGCCTCCTCCGCCTGCGCGCCGGGCGTTCCCCATAAGCTTTTTCCATGCCCCTTGCCGCAGCATTCCCCGCGACGCTGATGACCAAGGACGGCGTACGGATCGACGCCGCGCACACCCCCTCCCGGGGCGACGCCGATCTCGGCATCGTCCTTGCCCACGGGTTCACCGGTTCCTGGCGAGAGAGCGCGACACGGCGCATCGCGCACGTGCTGAGCGGCTACGGCGGGGTGGTGGCCTTCGACTTCCGCGGCCACGGCAGGTCCGGCGGCCGCTCCACGGTCGGCGACGTGGAGGTGCTCGACCTGGACGCGGCGGTGGCGCACGCCCGCTCCATCGGGTACGCGCGGGTCGCGACCGTCGGCTTCTCGATGGGCGCCGCGATCGCCGTCCGGCACGCCGCCCTGCACAGAGGCGCCGACGCGGTGGTGGCCGTGAGCGGTCCCGCCCGCTGGTACTACCGAGGCACCCGCCCCATGCGGCAGGTCCACTGGGCCATCGAGCGGCCCTCCGGACGGCTGGCCGCCCGGGTGGCCAAGCGCACGCGCATCCAGTCCGGCACGTGGGACCCGGTGCCGCTCGCGCCGCACGAGGCGGTCGGGCGCATCGCGCCCACGCCGCTGCTGATCGTGCACGGCGACGCCGACGCCTTCTTCCCGCTGGAGCACGCCCACCAGCTCTACGACGCGGCGCGCGAGCCGAAGGAGCTGTGGATCGAGCCGGGGTACGGCCACGCCGAGTCCGCCGCCACCCCCGGCCTCATCAGGCGCATCGGATCGTGGATCACGGAGGTGCCGCGGTGATCCTCGTGATCAACTCCGGGTCGTCCTCGGTGAAGTACGAGCTCATCGACGTGGAGGGCCCCACCCGGCACCAGGCGGGCAAGATCGAGCGCATCGGCGAGCCGGGGTCGCCGTTCCCCGACCACGCGGCCGCGCTGGAGAAGGCCGCCGAGGAGGTCGCCCCGCACGCGGACGGGCTCACCGCCGTCGGCCACCGCGTGGTCCACGGCGGGGCCGCCTTCACCGGTCCCGTCCTGATCGACGACGACGTCGTCAAGCAGATCGAAGAGGCCGTGCCGCTGGCCCCGCTGCACAACCCGTCGAACCTGGCGGGCATCGAGGTCATGCGCCGGCTCCACCCCGGCCTGCCGCAGGTGGCCGTCTTCGACACCGCCTTCCACAGCACGCTCCCCCCGGCCGCCCGCACCTACGCCATCGACCGCGAGGTCGCCGAGCGGGCCGGCGTGCGGCGCTACGGGTTCCACGGCACCTCCACGGCCTACGTCTCCCGCGTGGCCGCCGAGATGGTCGGCAAGCCCGACATGGCCAACGTCATCGTGCTGCACCTCGGCAACGGCGCGAGCGCCTCGGCCGTGTCGGCGGGCCGCTGCGTCGACACCTCCATGGGCATGACCCCGCTGGAGGGGCTGGTCATGGGCACCCGCTCCGGCGACGTGGACCCCGGGGTGATCTTCCACCTGATCCGGGGCGGCATGACGCCGGACGAGGTCGAGGAGATGCTCGTCCACCGCAGCGGGCTGTACGGCCTGTGCGGCGACAACGACATGCGCACGGTCCTCGACCGGGTCGCCGCGGGCGACGACGAGGCCGCGCTGGCCTACAACGTGTACTGCCACCGGCTGCGCAAGTACATCGGCGCCTACACCGCGGTGCTCGGCCGGGTGGACGTCATCGCGTTCACCGGCGGGGTCGGCGAGAACTCCGCCCCGGTGCGGCGCAAGGTGCTCTCGGGCCTCGCGCCGATGGGCATCCGCCTCGATCCGACGCGCAACTCCTCGGTGCGCGGCGCCCGGCTGGTCTCCGCCGACGACTCGGCCGTGGCGGTCGCCGTCGTGCCGACCGACGAGGAACTGGAGATCGCCATCGAGACCGCCGCCGTAGTGGCGCGAACCAATTCGGAATAAATGTCGTCTACCTCCTCAGGAGGTATGAGGTCCACCAGGGGACAGCCTTTACCCGGGCAGTACTCCTGACGGGGGCGACCTCGGACATCCTTGTAATGCGGGGCCGTCGCCCAGCGACGCGGGGGCGCGCTGGGCGGCGGTTGCGCACGACGTCGGCCGTGGTGGGCACGACGTCGGCCGGGGTGGACGGCCTCAGCCCAGGCGGGCGATCGACTTGTACTCCAGGTATCCGGCCAGGCCCTCGGGGCCGAGCTCGCGGCCGACGCCGCTGGCCTTGAACCCGCCGAACGGCGTGGACGGCTCCATGGTGTTCATCATGTTGACGCCGTAGGTGCCGGCGCGGACCCGGCGGGCGACGTCCATGCCGTGGTCGGTGTCGGCGGTCCACACCGTGCCCGACAGCCCGTACTCGCTGTCGTTGGCGATGCGGACGGCGTCCTCCTCGTCCTGGTACTCGATCACCGAGAGCACCGGGCCGAAGATCTCCTCGCGGGCGATGCGCATGTCGTTCGAGACGCCCGCGAAGACGGTCGGCGCGACGTACCAGCCGCGGTCACGGGGCCGGTCCAGGCCGCCGAGCACCGGCTTGGCGCCCTCCTCGATGCCGATCTTGATGTAGCCCTCGACGCGCTCCTGCTGGCGCTTGGCGACCATCGGGCCGATGCCGGTGGCCGGGTCGGCGGGGTCGCCGACCGCCTGCCCGGCGACCATGTCGGCGATCGCCTGGACCACCTCGTCGTAGCGGGAGGCGGAGGCGAGGATGCGGGTCTGCGCCACGCACGCCTGGCCGTTGTTCATCAGCGAGGCGATGGACAGGAACCCCATGGCGGAGGGCAGGTCGCAGTCGTCCAGGATGATCGCCGCCGACTTGCCGCCCAGCTCCAGGCTGCAGCGCTTCAGCCGTTCGCCGCAGATGCCGCCGATGCGCCGGCCGGCGGCGGTGGACCCGGTGAAGGCCACCTTGTCGACGCCCGGGTGCGAGACCAGGTGCTCGCCGGCCTCGCGGCCCGCGGCCACGATGTTGACCACGCCCTCGGGAATGCCGGACTCCTTGACCATCTCGGCCAGGAGGTAGGAGTCGAGCGGGGTCTCGGGGGCGGGCTTGACGACGACCGTGCAGCCGGCGAGGAGGGCGGGGGCCAGCTTGGTCATGATGACGAACTGCGGGACGTTCCACGGCACCACGGCGGCGACGACGCCGACCGGCTCGCGCCGGACGGTCACCGGGCCGAACATGCCGGGACGTTCCTCCTCGACCGCGAAGCTCTTGCCGAGCTCGCTGTAGTACTGGAGCATGCCGAGCGGCTGCGGGGCCTGGGCGAGCTGGGAGAAGGTGATGGGCGAGCCCATCTCCAGGGTGATCAGCTCGGCCATCTCGGCCTGCCGGGCGGCGTACAGCCCGGCGAGCCTGCCGATCACCTCGGCGCGCTCGGCCATGGACATCCGCGGCCACGGCCCGTGGTCGAAGGCCTGGCGGGCGGCGGCCACGGCGCGGTCCATGTCGGCGGGGGCGCCGTCGGGCACCCGGCCGACGACCTCCTCGGTGTGCGGGGAGACGACGTCGATCGTCGCGGTGCCCGAGGGAGCCACCCAGTCGCCCCCGATGAACAGACGGTCGTGCTGGAGCATGAGACTTGCCTCCTGGTCGGGCGGGGCCTGGTCCGGTCTGACCGGACGCCCGCTGGACGATCTTGCCGCGAGGGCGCCCACGGGCGGTCCGCGGTGTCCGGTGGATACGACAGAACCATGTTCTACACAACTCGACAAGAGCCGGGGAGCGGAAGGCCCGGAGCGGCGCCCCTCGCCGGCATCGCCCGGGCCGGTCCGCCGGCCGGGGGAGGGCCGTGGTCACCGGCGGTGGGCATCGTGAGGTGCCGCCGGTCGTCGGCGTGTGACCCGGGGCCCAATTACCGGGATTCCCGCACCCTGCGTAGTCGCGAAGTGGTAGATACTTCGCCAATGGTGTATAGGTTCCTCCGATCGTGTGACAGGCCCGAAGATCGGCTTCTATAGTTTCGGGGCGTCGGGAATGGGGAGGGCTGATGCGATCAGGCCGTGCGGTCGCGCTGGCGGCCGTCCTCCTGGGCCTGTTCACCGCGCTGGTGATCCCGCCCGCCGATGCCAAGCCCACCCCCCAGTCCCAGCTCGACAAGCTGACCAAGCAGGCCGCCGATCTGCAGAAGGCCTACCGCGGTGAGATCCAGAGCCTGCAGGACACCCGCGACGCGGTGCGGAAGGCCGGGCAGCGGGTCAAGAAGCTCCGCGGCGACCTGGTCGACGCCGAGCGCCGGATGGGGCAGTTCTTCGCCACCTCCTACATGGCCGGCTCGGTCGACGGCCCGCAGGTCATCAACTACACCGGCGACCCCGACGCGATCCTCGGGCAGGCCGCCACCGTCACCTACCTGGCGGAGGAGAAGAACCAGCGGCTGAACCGCATCTCCGGACTGATCAAGGAGTCCAAGGACGCCAAGAAGCAGGCCGACGGCAAGATCGGCGACCTGAAGAAGGAGATCGCCCGGCTGGAGGACAAGAAGGCCGACGTCGAGCGGCTGCTCAAGAAGTTCGGCTTCCAGACCCCCGACGCCGGCAGCGGCCTGACCTCGCGCATGGTGAGCATCCGCAACGTCATCATGCAGAACTTCCCGATGCCGTTCGGCGTCGGGTGCCTGCGCGCGGGCGACCCCGGCGAGCACGGCAAGGGCCGCGCCTGCGACTTCATGATGAGCACCGGCGGCCGCATGCCCGACGCCGCCTCCAAGGCGCGCGGCGACGCCCTGGCCCAGTGGTGCATCGAGAACGGCCGCCAGATCGGGATCATGTACATCATCTGGCAGCAGCGCTACTACGACATCCGCACCGGAGCCGGCTGGCGCATGATGTCCGACCGCGGCGGCATCACCGCCAACCACTACGACCACGTCCACGTCTCGGTCTTCTAGTAAGGGGACGAATAGCGTCTGATGAGCTATTCGCAGACTTGAAGAAGGCGTTTGAGCTGGTCACCGGCCTGTGGGGGTGACGTTCGCCGAGGTCATCGTGTGTGTCGGTGCGTGGCTGTCTGC
>NZ_JBHTCG010000066.1:0-10923 GCF_042665155.1 Sphaerisporangium rhizosphaerae
AGTGGTGGCCGGCGGGGTGCTCGGCACACTGTCGGAGGAAGGGCTGGACCGGGTGCTGCGTCCCAAGGCGGACGCCGCCTGGCACCTGCACGAACTCACCCGAAAGCATGACCTCACCCGCTTCGTGCTGTTCTCCTCTGCCGGAGGGATGGTGCTCGCCGCCGGGCAGGGCGACTACGCGGCGGCCAACGCCTTCCTCGACGCGCTCGCCGCGGATCGCGCCGCCGCCGGGCTGCCCGCCACCTCACTGACCTGGGGTATGTGGGCGGTGGACACCGGGCTCGGCGGGCCGCTGCGGGAAACCGACCTGGCTCGGGTGCGCAAGCTGGGCATACCAGCGATCTCCGCGGAGACCGGGCTGGCACTGTTCGACGCGGCTCTGCGCGTGCCCGCGCCGGTGCTGGCGCCGATCAGGCCGGACGTCCACGCGCTGCGGGCTCGGGGCGACGACCTGCCCGCGCTCTTGCGTGACCTCGTGGGCGCGCGCCGTACAGCGGCCGTGGCCGCACGGACCAACGGGTCGGACGGCACAGCCGGGCTGCGGGAGCGGCTGGCCGGGCTGCCCGCCCGGGAGCGGGACCGCATGTTGGTCGAACTGGTCCAGGCCGAGGCGGCAGCGGCGCTCGGACACGACACCGCGGACCTGATCGACGCCGAGCGCGGCTTCGTGCAGCTCGGCTTCAGCTCGCTGGCCGCCGTCGAACTGCGGAACCGGCTGCGCGGGCGGACCGGCCTTCCGCTGCCCGCCACGCTCGCCTTCGACCAGCCGAACGCCACCGCGGTCGCCCGATACCTGGCCGAGCGGCTCGCCCCAGCGGAGGCCGAGCGGCCGGCCGCAGCGGAGCCGGAGTCTCCCGAGCCTCCTGCCTCCTCGGCGGACGACGAGCGGCTCGCCGCGGCCTCCGCGGAGGAGCTCTTCGCGATTCTCGACCAGGAGCTGGGCGGCGAGGTGTAGCCGAGTCCCCCGACCCCTTGTGCACGGCCCCAGCGGTGGGGCCGTGCACAAGGCCCTACCCATGACTGACGTTCACCGGCTCGGGCGCCATGACAGGCGCCGACACCGCCACACCACGACCCACCGACCCGGCGCCGATCACACCCAGCACACGACCGGAATGAAGAACCGCGCGCCCGGTGAACACACGTGGACACCGCAACCGACCTCAGAACGACACACTCAGACGCCGACATCGCCGTACCACCCCCCGCCGACCAAGGCACCGATCACACCCCCACACCGCCGGAAAGCAGAGCCACGCCTGGTGGACGCAGGTCGTCACCGCAAGCCGCCCTGAAGAAGACGTACACGACAGCATGCGAACGCATGCGACGAACAGCAGGCGTACGACACCGGGGTGAACGACATGGGGGTGAATGGCGGTTGCGTGGTCGGGGCGCGGAACGGCCGGCTTGCCGGTCGCACACCGACTGGGACGCGGGACCATGGCGATGGTGCCGGCGTGCCGCTGCATGGGCGCGTACCGGCAGGCCGGCGCCGCGGCGCACAGCGGGGCGTGCCGGCCGAGCGGCAGACGCGTGAGTTCGAGGGCCGCCATCACGTGAGCCGCCGTCCTCGGCCTGTCGAGGAAGGCCTCCACCGCGTGGCGGTACACCGGCGTTCCTGCGCGAACGCTTGGACGCGACCACGAACCCCCGCCAGAAACACCACCGCCGAACCGGCACGGTAGACCGCGCACCACCAATGCCCTTCGCTGGTGAACCGATGGCCGGCAACGAGGGCCCACACCGGCGAACCTAGGGCACCGGTCCCGAACGCATGGAGGGCCGCACAGGGCGTCGTTGGGACGCCGCGGGGTGCCTGCTGATCCGGGGTGGTCTCACCAGCACCGTCGACGATCTGCGCGGGCTGCTCCTCGGTCACCCGCCGGCCCACGGGCAGGCAGGTGCATGGCATTGAGGGCCGTCGTCATGTGGACGGCCCGATCTGGGGTCGCATAGAGAAGGCCGCGCGCGGCGTCGTCAGGGACGCCGCGGGCTGCCCGCTGGTCTGGCCTGCTCTCACCAGCCTCGCTGTACGGTCTCGACGATGTGCGCGCGCTGCTCCTCGGTCACCCACCAGCCGACGGGCAGGCAGACGATGCGCTCCGCCACGCTGTCGAGTCCGGGCAGCAGCGTGGCGTACCGGCGGACGCAGGAGTGGGTGTCGTTGCGTTCGTGGACGTTGCTGACCATGATCTGGGCCTCGTCCATGCGCTTCATGAAGCCGGCGCGGTCCTCGACCTTGACGGGGTAGATCCAGAAGGACGACTCGCGGTCCTGCGCACGTTCGGTCAGTTCCAGCCCCGGCACGCCGGCGAGCTCCCGGTCGTAGTGGGCGGCGTGGGCCCGGTGCCGTGCCACGACCTCCTCCGCCCAGTCCAGATTGGCCAGCCCTATCGCGGCGTTGATGTCGGTCATGTGGAACTTGTAGCCCCACTCGGGGACGTCCGGCGGGTTGCGCAGCCGGTCGGCGCCACGGCTGATGCCGAACCAGCGGAGCAGTGTGGCCCGCTCGTGCAGTTCGTCGTCCGGCAGCACCAGAGCCCCACCGTCGCCGCAGGTCAGATGCTTGATCGCCTGGAAGCTGAACATCGCGACGTTGCCGTGGGTACCCAGGCGGCGGCCCTGGTAGGTGGCGCCCCACGCGTGGGCGCAGTCCTCGATCACCACGGGGCGGAATCCGAAGGCCGCCTCGGCATCGTCGAGGATCTTCGCCAGCCGCGTGAGGTCGACCGGATAGCCGGAGAAGTGCACGACGACGATGGCGCGGGTGCGGGGGGAGATCTTGCGGGCCAGGTCGTCGAGGTCGACGTTGAGCGTGGCGGGATCGACGTCCACCCACTTGATGTGCAGCCGGTTGGCGAGGATGGTCCAGTTGGTGGCCTCCATGGTCAGGGGCGTGGAGAGCACCTCGCCATCGTCGTCCCCCGCCGCGGCGACCATGTGGAGCGCCAGGTGCAGCCCCGAGGTGCCGCTGTTGACCGTGGCGACGCGCGGGTTGCCGATCCGCTCCCCCAGCGCCCGTTCGAATTCGGCGACCTTGGCGCCCTGGCCGATCTGTCCACTGCCGACGACCTCGGCGACCGCCGCCGGGGCCGACTCCGACATGGGGACCTTGAACAACGGGATCAACGCGACGCTCCGTCCGGTGTGGCGAGTTCGGCGTAGCGGGCCAGGCAGTCGGCGTAGGAAGGCAGGATGCCGAGCCGTTCGGCCTCTTTCAGGGAGGGCGCGGCCCGGTCCTTGTCCGACAGGACGGGCTCACGGTCACGCGGCCAGGGCAGGTCGAGGTCGGGGTCCAGCGGGTTCACCTCGAAGGAGGTCTCCGGCGACCAGGTGCTGGAGCACAGGTAGAAGACGGTGGCCTGCTCGGTCAGCGCGGCGAACCCGTGCGCCAGCCCTTCGGCGAGGTAGAGCGCGTGCCGGTTGTCCTCGCTCAGCTCCGCCACGACGTGCCGGCCGTACGTGGGCGAGCCCTGCCTGATGTCGACGACGATGTCGCGGATGGCGCCGCTCGGGCAGCTCACGTAGCGGGCCTGGCCGGGCAGGTGGATCGCGTGCAGTCCACGGATCGTGCCTAGTACGGAGACGGAGCAGTTGACCTGGGCCACGGTCAGCGGATGACCGACGGCCTCGGTGAAGGCGGGCTGCTTGAAGACCTCGAGGAACTGTCCTCTGGAGTCGGGGAAGACCTTGGGCTCGACGAGGAACGCCCCGTCGATGCCGAGTTCGCGAATCCGCATTGATCCCTCTTTCGACGTTATGTCGGGTCGCCTTCATCTGCGGCGGCGACCCCTACGGCACCCTTATGCGCCTCCCACCAGGGGCGGTTGTTCCGGTACCACTCGACCGTCTCGGCCAGGCCCTTCTCGAAGTCCACGGCCGGGCGGTACCCCAGCTCCACGCGGATCTTGATGTCGTGGACCGAGTAGCGGCGGTCGTGGCCCATGCGGTCCTCGACGAACTCCACCCGCTCCCATCCGGCGCCGCAGGCCTCAAGGAGCAGTTCGGTCAGCTCGCGATTGGTCAGCTCGGTGCCGCCGCCGATGTTGTAGACCTCTCCCGGCCGGCCTGCCTGCCGTACCAGCTCGATCCCCGCGACATGGTCGGTCACGTGGAGCCAGTCGCGCGCGTTCATGCCGTCCCCGTACAACGGGACCTTGCCGCCGTCGAGCAGGTTGGTGACGAACAACGGGATGACCTTCTCGGGGAACTGGTACGGCCCGTAGTTGTTGGAGCAGCGGGTCACCCGCACGTCCAGCCCGTACGTCCGGTGGTAGGCGAGGGCGAGCAGGTCGGCCGAGGCCTTCGACGCCGAGTACGGCGAGTTGGGCGACAGCGGCTGGTCCTCCCCCCATGAGCCTTCGAGGATGGATCCGTACACCTCGTCGGTCGAGACGTGCACGAACGTGCCGAGCCCGTGCTCGACCGCCGCCGCGAGCAGCGTGTGGGTCCCCGTCACGTTGGTGCGGACGAACTCCCCCGCACCCCTGATGGACCGGTCGACGTGGGATTCGGCGGCGAAGTGCACCACCTGGTCGTGCGCGGCCACCAGCTCTCCGACCAGGGCGGCGTCGCAGATGTCGCCCCGGACGAACGTGAAGCGGCCCTCGGCGGGCTCCAGGTTGGCCCTGTTGCCCGCGTAGGTGAGCTTGTCGAGAACCGTCAGCGTGCAGTCGCGCCGCTCGGCCAGAGTGCGGACGTAATGGGAACCGATGAATCCGGCGCCGCCGGTGACCAGGATTCTCATCGCGCGTAACTACTCGCGATGCTCATCACGTACTGGCCGTAGCCGGACTGCGACTGCTCGGCTCCGAGCCGGTAGCACTGCTCCGCGTCGATGAAGCCCATGCGGAGCGCCACCTCCTCCAGGCAGGCGATGCGCACGCCCTGGCGTTGTTCGAGCGTCTGCACGTACTGTCCCGCCTGGAGCAGCGTCTCCGGCGTACCGGTGTCCAGCCAGGCGAATCCTCTGCCGAGATCCACGAGTTTGGCCCTGCCCCGCCGTACGTAGGCCAGGTTCACATCGGTGATCTCCAGTTCGCCCCGTTCGGACGGCTTGAGTTTCTCGGCGATCTCGATGACTTCGTTGTCGTAGAAATACAGGCCCGTGATGGCTCTGTTGGAGTGCGGTTTCGCCGGTTTCTCCGCGAGCGAGATAAGGCGCCCGCTTTCGTCGGTCACCCCCACTCCGTATCGGCTGGGATCGCTCACCGGATACCCGAACAGCACGCACCCCTCCACTTCCCGCACGGTATCTTCCAGCACCTCCGAGAAGGAGGGTCCGTGGAAGATGTTGTCGCCGAGGATCAACGCGGCCGGGCCGTCGCCGATGTGGGAGGCGCCGATGAGAAACGCCTGGGCTATCCCGTCCGGCGATTCCTGGGAGGCGTAGGAGATGTTCAGTCCGTAGCGGGCGCCGTCGCCCAGCAGTCGGACGAAGTTCGGCACCTGGTCGGGCGAGGAAATGAGGAGGATATCCCTGATGCCGGCCAACATGAGCACCGATATCGGGTAATAGATCATCGGCTTGTCGCTCACCGGGAGCAGTTGTTTGGATACCGCGGCGGTGATCGGATGCAGCCGCGTTCCCCGGCCTCCCGCGAGGACGATTCCCTTCACGGCTTTTACCTCTCTGCTGCGTGGAAGTGGCCCGAGGCTAAGCAGGGGCGCAGCGGAGCGGCAAGATCGATCACCGGAGAGAGGGGGAGACTTAGGGGATTGTCCGCGCCCGACCGCTAATGGGCAAGATGAGACCACTGGATTAGGGGAAGGTAGGGGCTGACCCGGTCTCCCGCGGCGACGAGAATCACTCCACATTGACGTCTCCAGGAGGAGGTCCGGCGGTGCGGATCGTCGCTTCACGCCGTGCCGTCGCCGTGATCGTCGCCGCGGTGCTCTCACTCACGCCGGCCGCTCCGCAGCGGGCGGCGGGGGACACGGGAGACGCCGCCACGCGCGAGGTCCCGGGGCTGCGCGAGCCGGTACGGCTGGTGGTGGACCGCTGGGGGGTCCCGCACCTGTACGCGCGCAACACCGACGACGTGTTCCTGGCGCAGGGGTACAACGCCGCGCGGGACCGGCTGTTCCAGCTCGACCTGTGGCGGCGGCGCGGCCTCGGCCTGCTGTCGGCCGCCTTCGGGCCTCGTTACGTCGACAAGGACCGGGCCGCCCGGCTTTTCCTGTACCGCGGGGACATCCAGCGGGAGTGGGCCGCCTACGGGCCGGGCACGCGCCGCGCCGTGACCGCGTTCGTCCAAGGCGTCAACGCCTACGTCGACTGGGTCGACGCTCACCCGGAGGCGTTGCCGCCGGAGTTCCGCCGGCTGGGCCACCGGCCGGACCACTGGGCCCCTGAGGACGTGGTGCGGATCCGCAGCCACGGGCTGGCGCTCAACGCCTACCCCGAGATGTTGCTCGCGGCCGCCATGTGCTCCGGTGGGCAGTCCGCCGTCCGGGCCCTCATCCGTCTGGAACCCGCGCACGAACCCCAGGTGCCGGACGGACTCGACCCGTGCGCCGTGCCCGTGGACGTGCTCGACACCTACCTGCTCGGGACCACGCCGGTCACCTTCGACGGCGTGGCGGTACGGTCGTCGCCGCCGTCGCCGTCACCCGGAGGGTCCAACGCCTGGGCGCTCGCGCCGTCGCGTACCGCCACCGGCCGGCCGATCCTCGCCGGGGATCCGCACCGGGCCACCACGGCGCCCGCGCTGCGCTACGTCGCCCACCTGTCCGCGCCCGGCCTGGACGTGATCGGCGCCGGCGAGCCCGAGCTGCCCGGCATCTCCATGGGGCACAACGACCGCGCCGCTTTCGCGCTCACCGTTTTCTCCGCGGACCAGGAAGACCTCCAGGTGTACCGCCTGGCCCCCGACGACCCGGGCCGCTACTTCTACCGTGGCCGCTGGGTGCCCTTCACCACGGTGCGGGAACAGGTGCCGGTGGCCGGCTCGACGCCCCGCGAGGTGGAGCTGACCTTCTCCCGGCACGGCCCGGTGCTCAAGGTCGACGCCGACCGCGGCCTCGCGTTCGGCCTGCGCACCGCCTGGTCGGAGCCGGGCACGGCGCCGTACCTCACCGGTCTCGACGCCATGACCGCGCGGAGCTTCCCCGAGTTCACCGCCCGGGTGCGGCGCTGGGGCGCCCCGCCGGAGAACCTGGTCTACGCCGACACCTCGGGCGCCATCGGCTGGGTGCCCGGCGCCCTGGTCCCCCGGCGGCCGGGATACGACGGACTGCTGCCGGTGCCCGGCGACGGCCGCTACGAATGGGACGGCTTCTACGACGGCGCCGAGTTGCCCAGGGTGAGCAACCCCAAGAGCGGCATCGTCGCCTCGGCGAACGAGTACAACATGCCATCGGGGCACCCGGTGCGCGTCGGCTACGAGTGGGAGCCGGCCGCGCGCAAGGAGCGCATCGTGGACGTCCTGTCCGGCTCGACCCGGCACACCTTGTCCGAGATGGCGCGACTCCAGTTCGACAAGGTCGACGAGTACGCCCGGCGCATCGTCGCGGCGCTGCGCGACATTCCGGCCGGCGACGACCCGGACACCGCGGCCGCGCTGCGGCTCCTGCGCGACTACGACGGTACGGCGAGCGCCGACTCCCCCGGCGCGGCGCTGTTCGAGCCCTGGCTCTCCGGGCGTCTCGGCCCGGCGTTCCTCTCCCAGTTCGTCTCCCCGGCGGTGGCCGCCCGGGTGCCGCACGCCGACATCCGGCAGGTGATCGACGCGTTGGAGCGGCCGGACCGCTGGTTCGGACCGGACGGCGCCGCGGTGCGGGACCGGCTCGTGCAGCAGACGCTGCGAGCGGCCTACGCCGAGGTGCGCGGCCGGCTCGGCGACGACCCGGCCGCCTGGCGCTGGGGAAGCCTGCACCAGGCGCTGTTCTCCCACCCGCTGGGCGAGCACGTGGGCCCGATCCCCCGGGGCGGCTCCGCGACCACGGTGGACGCCTCGACGTACTACCCGGGGGCCTACCGGTCGGTGTCCGGCGCCGCGTACAGGATGGTGCTGGACGTCGGAGCCTGGGACAACTCCACCTTCGTGAGCGCCCCCGGGCAGTCCGGGGACCCGGCGAGCCCGCACTACGCGGACCTCGCCGCCGCCTGGAGCTCCGGCGCCCAGGTGCCGCTGCTGTACAGCCCGGCCGCGGTCGCGCGGAACACCGAAAGCGTCGTCACTCTGGTGCCCGCGGCGTCCGGCCGCGGGTGATCGCCGGGCCTCACCGGGCTCACCAGGGGGGCGGCGAACGAATCACGGCAGAAGGAGCGTTGTGGACGAGCGTTGGATCAAGCGATTTCACCCCGCGCCGGACGCCCCGGCGCGGGTGATCTTACTGCCGCACGCCGGCGGCGCGGCCAGCGCCTACTTCAAGCTGTCCGCCGCGCTGCATCCGGCGCTGGACGCCCACACGGTGCAGTACCCGGGCCGGCAGGAGCGCCGGCACGAGCCGCTCTTGACCGACGTGCGACAACTGGCCACCGGCGTCGCCGATGCGCTCCCCGACGACGGGCGGCCCACGCTGCTGTTCGGGCACAGTATGGGCGCGGTGGTGGCCTTTGAACTCGCCCTGATCCTCGAGCGGCGCGGCGCGGCGCCGCACGCGCTGATCGCCTCCGGACGGCGCGCCCCGTCCACCTACCGCGACGAGTGGGTGCACCAGCGGGACCCGGCCGGCGTGGCGGCCGAACTCCGCCGGCTCAGCGGCACCGACCCGGTGTTCCTCCAGGACCCGGAGCTGTTCGAGATGGTGCTGCCGGCGCTGCGCGCCGACTACCGGGCGGTGGAGACCTACCAGTGCGCCGCGGACGCCGCGGTCGGCTGCCCGCTGGTCGTCTTCGTCGGCGACGACGACCCGAAGACCACGGTCGAGGAGGCACGCGCCTGGCGCCGGAACACCACCGGCGACTTCGACCTGCGGGTCTTTCCCGGGGGACACTTCTACCTGGACGACCAGGTGGCCGAGGTGACCGACGCGCTCATCGCGCTGTCCAGGTGACTCACACTCACCCCAACGTCTGAGCCGGCCATCCGGGTGACTCACACTCACCCGGACATCTCAGCCGGCCCTCCAGGTGACTCACACTCACCCGGACGTCTCAGCCGGCCCTCCAGGTGACTCACACTCACCCGGACGTCTCGGCGGGCCATCCGGGTGGGTCACACTCACCCGAGCGTCTGAGCCAGCCATTCCTCGATCACGGCGGCGGTCTGCCGCGCCTCGGACTCCAGGATGCTGAAGTGGTCGGCGGCCACCTCGCGCACCGCCGTACCGGGGGTGAGGACCGGTGACCAGCCCACGCCGACGGCCGTGGTGGTCCCGCCGGGGGTCGCCACCCCCTGGGCGGCGCGGATGAACAGCGTCGGCGCCGCCAGTTCGGCCGGCCGCCACTGGGAGAGCAGCGCGGCGTACCAGCCCATCGCCGACAGCCGGGCGGCGGTGAACGGGCCGAACACGGCCTCCCGATCGAGCAGGCCGCCCACGATCGACGACCAGACACGGGAGCTCTCCCCCGCCCCGGGGACGTGCGTGTCGAGAAGGATCACCGCGGCCGGGCCCCGGCCGGCTTCCGCCATCGCGCCCGCGAGCGCGTGCGCGAAAACCCCGCCGGCGGAGTACCCGACCAGCGCGTACGGCTCCGCGGCGACCTCGGCGCCGCCGGTCACCGCTCGGGCCAGCCCCTGCACGAGGTCGTCCAGTGAGGCCGGCAGGCTCTCCTCCCGGACGAACCCCGGCACCGGCAGCACGGCGAGGTCGCGCACCTCGCGGAACTCCGCGGCCAGCGGGACGAACTGGTGCGGCCCGCCGAAGGCCATCGGGGAGTTCAGGCAGAACAGCCGCGGCCGGCGCGGGCCGGAGGCCAGCACCACCGGGGTGCGGGCCGGGGCGTCGGCCGCGCCGTACTGGGGACGTACCGCGGCGGCGGCGTGCAGCAGCGCCATCCCCTCCTCGATCTTGCCGGCGGCGGCCGCCGCGCGGAACAGGCCGCTCAACGTCTCCGCCGCACCCGGCAGGTCCTGTGTGGCCGGCCCCTCCCCGTGCGCCGTGGCGGGTCCGGGCCGGGCGTGGCCGTTGGCCGCCGCGGCCTCACCGGCCGGCACGCCGGGCGCCGCGGCGGGAGCCGGAGCGATCTCCTCGGCCAGCACCCGGGCCAGCGCGCTGACCGTCGGATAGTCGAAGGCGGCGGTGGCCGGCAGACGGACACCGGTGTCCGAGTTGAGCGCGTTGCGCAACTCCATGGCGCCGAGTGAGTCCAGACCAAGTCCGACCAGGTCCGACTCCGGCTCCACGGGCTGCAGGTCCGCGTATCCGAGCACCTGGGCCACCCGCCTGCGGACCAGCTCGACCAGGCGCTCCCGGCGCTCCTCGGGGCCCAGTGCGGCCAGCGGTTCCAGCTCGTTCCCGCCCGACGGCGCCGCCGCCGTGCGTCGTACGGCCGGTGCCAGGTCTTGAAGCAGCGCGGGAACGCCGTCCGCGCGGGCGCGCACAGCGGCCGGATCCAGCCGGATCGGCGCCAGCACGGCGGCGTCCGCGCGCCGCGCCGCGTCGAACAACGCCAGCCCCGCGTCCACCGGCAGCGGCAGCATGCCCCAGCGGCGGATTCGGGCCAGGTCATCGTCGCGCAGCCGGCTTTGCATGCCCGCCTCGCCGCCCCACAGGCCCCAGGCCAGCGTCCGCGCCGGCAGGCCCGCCGCCCGGCGGTGCTCGGCCAGGGCGTTGAGGAAGGCGTTGGCCGCCGCGTAGTTCCCCTGGCCGGGGTTGTCCACCAGCGACGCCGACGAGGAGAACAGCACGAACTCGGCCAGGTCATGCTTCTGGGTGAGTTCGTGCAGGTGCCAGGCTGCGTCCGCCTTGGGCCCGGCCACCTGGTCGACCAGCTCGGGCGTGAGGTCGGCGAGGACCGCGTTCGCGCTCGTC
>NZ_JBHTCG010000067.1:0-7191 GCF_042665155.1 Sphaerisporangium rhizosphaerae
GGAGCCGCCCGCGCGCCGGCGCGGCACCGAGGCAGGCGGGCGCGGGGAGCCCCGGGCGCGGCGGCGCCCCGAGGGCGAGGAGTCCGGGCGCGCGGGCCGGCGCGGATCGGCTCGCGAGCCGAGGGACACAGGCCGGTGACCGGCAGCGAGGAGTGGAGCGTATGACCATCGTGCAGCCCTCGGGCGGCGGCCCTGCCGGCCGGCCGAACTCATCGGGCGGCGGACTCGCCGACGTGATCGACACGATCCTCGACAAGGGACTGGTGATCGACGCCTACGTCAGCGTCGCGCTGGTGGGCATCGAACTGCTGACCATCAACGCGCGCATCGTCGTCGCCAGCGTGGACACCTACCTGCGGTTCGCCCAGGCGGTCAACCGGCTGGACATCTCGGAGGGCCAGAAGGGGCTTCCCGAGCTCATGCAGGACATGACGACGGGCGTGGCCAGGTCCAAGACCAAGGGCATCGCCCAGGGCGCACTGGAGGCGGCGGGCGAGAAGCTGCGCGACTTCATCACCGAGTCCGACGAGCAGCCCGCGCCCCGCAGGCGCCGGCGTGAGGAGTACTGAGATGGCCCGTTCCACTTCCGGCCCCGCCGCCCCGGGGTCCGAGCAGGAGGCCCCGCAGGTCGCCGGCCGCCGGCCCGGCGGCGCCGTGCAGGACGCGGACACGCGCGCGACGGGCCACGCCACCGCGGAGGCCTCCGGCCGGGCCGCCGCCGGCGCCTCCGGCGCCTCCGCGAGGGCGGGCGAGCGGACCGGCGTCCCGGAGCAGCGGCAGGAGCGCGCGACGGCGTCCTACATCTACGGCATCCTGCCCTCCGACGTGGAGCTGACCCCCGAGCCCCGCGGGGTCGGAGACCCGCCAGGAGAGATCGCCCTGGTACGTCACCGCGACATCGCCGCCCTGGTCAGCGAACTGCGCCTCACCCGCCCGCTCGGCAGGCCCCAGGACCTCGTCGCCCACCAGAACCTGCTGGACGACGTGGCCGCCGAGGTGCCGGTGCTCCCCCTGCGCTTCGGCGCGGTGATGGAGAGCCCCGAGGCGATCGTCTCGGAGCTGCTGACCCCCCATCACGACCGCTTCCGCTCCGCGCTGGAGGAACTGGAGGGACGCGTCCAGTTCGTCGTCAAGGGCCGCTACGAGGAGGGCACCGTCCTGCGCGAGGTGCTGGCCGAGGAGCCCGAGGCGGCCCGGCTCCGCGAGGAGATCCGCGGCCTGCCCGAGGAGGCGACCTGGGACGCGCGGATCCGGCTCGGCGAGATCATCAACCGGGCCGTCGAGGTCAAGAGGGACGCCGACACCCAGGTGCTCGCCCAGGGGCTCGCCCCGCACGCGGTCGCGGTCGTCATCAGGGAGCCGACCCACGAGGAGGACGCCGCCCACCTGGCCGTGCTGGTGGAGACCGACCGGCAGGAGGAGTTCGAGCGGGCCCTTGAGGAGTTCGGCCGCCGCTGGGCCGACCGCGTCACGCTGCGTCTGCTCGGCCCGCAGGCGCCCTATGACTTCGTCGACACGCAGGGATGAAGGTGCTTGGACGATGGGCCTGGTCAAGCTGCTGTTCGGCTGGCCGCTCGCGCCGGTGGAGGCGCTGATCCGGCTCGGTGAGCTCATCGAGGAACAGGTGGAGCACCAATTGCGCGACCCGGCGGCGGTGCGGCGGCAACTGGAGGAGGTGGAGGAGGCGCGGGCCGCAGGCCTGATCACGGAGGAGGAGAGCGCCCGCGCCACCGAGGAGATCCTGCAACGGATGATCGGCTAGCGGGGTGACCGCCCGCCATCGCCGGGTGGCCGCCGTTCCGGCCCCGATCGGGGTGCGGCCGGCCGCACCGGCTCCGGGCGCCGGGGAGCAAGGAGGTGATGTCGTGCCGGGCAGCCGCAGACCCCGCGACCGGCGGGCCGGTACCGGTGAGGACCGCTACGCGTACGACCCGGCCCGCGAGAACGCCAGGGACGACGAGGAGTACACCGGCCCCGCCGACTCCACCGAGGAGATGGGCGATGTGGATGACGCGGCCGACGTGGATGACGTGCATGACATGGACGACGGCGACGACATGGACGATATGGACGACGCGGGCTATGCGGGCGCGGGGGACGGCTACGGCCGCTACGGCGAGGAGGAGGACGCCCCCCGGGGGACGCGGCGTCCCGCCAGGAGGGCCGGGACGGTCAGCGGGCCCAGGACGTCCCGGCGCCTGACCGCGGCCACGGCCGGCCGCGCCGGGCTGGACTACATGGCCGAGCTCACCGGCAAGGACGTCGAAGGCGTCACGCTGGTGAAGCCGGCGGGCGACGGCTGGACCGTCGAGGTGGAGGTGGTCGAGGACCACCGGATTCCCTCCTCCGGCGACACGCTGGCGATCTACGCCATCGACCTCGACTCCGAGGGGGACCTGGTCTCCTACCGGCGGGTGCGCAGCTACAAGCGCGCCAAGGGCGACACGGGCGGGGTGTACTGACATGTCCGAACCGATGTCATCCGGGCGGGTGATGTCCCCGTACGGCGGCCCGCAGCGGGCGCCGGCCCGCGACTCCGGCGGCAACCTCGGCGACATCCTGGAGCGCGTGCTCGACCGCGGCGTGGTGATCGTGGGCGACATCCGCGTCAACCTGCTGGACATCGAGCTGCTCACGATCAAGCTGCGACTGCTGATCGCGTCGGTCGACACGGCCAGGGAGCTCGGCATCGACTGGTGGGAGCACGATCCGTGGCTCAGCTCGGGCGACCGTGACCTGGTCGAGGAGAACCGCCGCCTGCGCCGCCGCCTCGCCGCGGCCGAAGGCGAGCCCCTTCCCGCGGAGTCCGGCCGGTCCGGCCGCGAGAGGGAACGCCTCGCCGCCGGCGACCGGATCGCCCTGGAGGACGACCGGGCCCTGGGGGACGACCGCTGGGAGGAGCCGGAGCCCCGCCGGACGGCGCGCCCAGGCCGGAGACGGGCGCCCGGCGCCGCCAGGGGGCCGCGCCCGGACGTCCCTTCCGAGGAGGAGCACGGTGGCTGACACGGGGACCTACCTGTACGCGATCACCCGCGCCGGTGACGGCCCCGGCCCGGAGGTGCTGGAGGGCCTGAAGGGCGTGGCCGGGGCTCCCGTGCGCGCGCTGGAGGGCTCCGGGCTGGCCGCGTACGTGAGCACGGTGCCGCTGGAGGAGTTCGGGGAGGGACCGCTGCGGCGTTCGCTGGAGGACCTGGACTGGGTCGGCGAGACGGCCCGCGCGCACCACCGCGTCGTGGAGGCCGTGGCCGGGGCCGCCCGCTCGGCCGCCCCCGTGCGGCTGGTCACGGTCTACAGCGGCGACGAGCAGGTCCGCGACCTGCTGGACCGGCGGGGCGACGAGTTCGCCTCCGTCCTGTCGCGCGTCGCCGGCCGCCAGGAATGGGGGGTCAAGGCCTACGCCCACCGCCCCGCCCAACCTTCGGCGGCGCCTGCCGCGCCGGGGGGCCGCGGCGCGGCGGGGGCGGCCAGGCCGGGGACGGAGTACCTCAGGCGCCGCAAGGCCAGCCTGCGCGACCGTGATGACGCCTGGCGCGAGGCCGCCGAGCGGGCCGAGATGATCCACGGCACGCTCGCGGAGATGGCGGTGGCCAGCACCCGCCACCGTCCGCAGGACCCCCGGCTGTCGGGACGCGACGACTGGATGCTGCTCAACGGCGCCTATCTGGTGGAGAACGACCGGCGCGCGGAGTTCGCCGCCGCGCTGGACGCCTTCCGGGGACCGGAGATCGACATCGAGCTCACCGGCCCCTGGGCGCCGTACTCCTTCACCGCCCTGGAGACGGCGGGCGGCGGCATGGACGACACCTACGACCCCGAGGGCCCCGGCCCCACCGAGGGCCACGACGCCCCAGACCCGCACGACGCCCCCAACCCGCGCACCCGTGACCGGTCGCCGGGGCGCCGCGGCGGGGCGGAGGGATCCCATGATCGGTGAGTCGACGTCCCGTGGCGCCGAACTGGCGGAGCAAGGACGGCTGCCCGCCGAACGCGTCGCGCTGGTGGACCTGCTGGACCGCCTGCTCGCCGGGGGCGTCGTGATCACCGGCGACCTGGTGCTGTCCATCGCCGACATCGACCTGGTGCGCATCTCGCTGCGGGCGCTGATCATGTCGGTACGGGCGTCCGAGCCGCTGGGGATCGGAGTGGGACATGAGCCGCCCGCACCGTGACCCCGCCCAACCGGCGGCGACCAGCGCGGGGACCAGCGCGGGGACCGAGGCCGCGGGGACCGGAGCCGGGCCCTACCGGGAGCCGGGGCGGTCGCGGTCGGGGCCGTGGCGGCTGGACACCGACCCCGAGACGGTGGAGCGGGACCTCACCCGCCTGGTGCTGACTCTCGTGGAGCTGGTGCGGCAGCTCGTGGAGCGCCAGTGCGTGCGCCGGATGGACCAGGGCGACCTGTCCGACGACCAGATCGAGACGCTGGGCCTGACGCTGATGCGCCTGGAGGAGGCGATGACCGATCTGTGCGAGCGCTTCGACCTGTCACCGTCGGACCTGAACCTCGACCTCGGCCCACTCGGCACCCTGCTGCCCACCGACTGACAGCGCAGCGCCGCCTCTTCACCGGGTCGAGCGCCGTAACCGGCGCCGACACCGCCGCACCACGACCCGCCGCCCCGGCGCCGATCACCTCCAGCACACACCGGGGATGCAGAGCCGCACCCGGTGAACGCATGTGATCACCGCACCAGGTCGGCGTGGCCGACGGGGCTTGCCAGGTCGGCATGGCCGGCCGGGCTTGCTGGGTCGGCGCCGCTGGCGGGGTTTGTCAGGTGGGCGTGGCCGGGGGGTGGGGTGGGTCAGAGGGCGATGCCGAGGAGGGTGTCGGTGGTGGCTCGGACGAGAGCGGGGGCGTCGGGGTCCTCGCCCTCCCCCGCGAGGGTCCGGGTCGCCCAGGCGTCGATGATCTCGAGCGCGCCGGGCGCGTCCAGGTCGTCGGCCATCCGCTCGCGGACGCCCTGGAGCACCGGCCCGGCGTCGGGGCCCGCGGGGCGATCGACGGCCGAGCGCCAGCGGGCCAGCCGCGCCGTCGCGGTGTCGATCTGGTCGCCCGTCCACTCCCAGTCTTCGCGGTAGTGGTGGGCGAGCAGCGCCAACCGCACCGCCATGGGGTCGTGCTCGGCGCGCAGCCGGTGCACGAAGACCAGGTTGCCCCGCGACTTGGACATCTTCTCGCCGTCGAGGCCGACCATGCCCGCGTGCACGTAGGCCCGGGCGAAGGGCCACTCTCCTGTGGCGATGTGCCCTTCGCTGGCGCCCATCTCGTGGTGCGGGAAGATCAGGTCGGTGCCGCCGCCGGAGACGTCGAACCCGCTGCCGAGGCGGTTCAGCGCGATCGTGGTGCACTCGACGTGCCAGCCGGGACGGCCGGGGCCGAGCGGCGAGGGCCAGGACGGCTCGCCGGGACGCCGGCCCCGCCACAGCAGCCAGTCGAGCGGGTTGCGCTTGCCCGGCCGGTCGGGATCGCCGCCGCGCTCGGCGAACAGCTCCAGCATCCGCTCCTCGGAGTAACCGGAGACGGCGCCGAACTTGGGGGCGGCGGCGACCGAGAAGTAGACGTCGCCGTCCACCTCGTAGGTGGCGCCCTTGTCCTTCAGCCGGCCGATGAGCTCGGCCACCTGGTCGACGACCTCGGTGACGCCGACGTAGTCGTCCGGCGGGATGATGCGCAGCGCCTCCATGTCGGTGCGGAAGAGCTCGATCTCCTTGGCGGCCAGCTCCTGCCAGTCGACGCCGGTCTGCTGGGCGCGTTCGAGCAGGGGGTCGTCCACGTCGGTGGCGTTCTGGGTGTAGTGCACGGCGTGGCCGGCGTCCCGCCACATCCTGCCGGCCAGGTCGAAGGCGAGGTAGGTGTTGGCGTGCCCGAGATGGGTGGCGTCGTAGGGCGTGATGCCGCAGACGTACATCCGCGCCGTCGGCCCCGGGGAGGTCTCTCTGACCCCCCGGGCCGAGGTGTCATGGAGCCGGAGCGGGAGACCGGCGCCGGGCAGCGAAGGGATCTCGGGAGCAGACCACGATTGCATGTCCTGAGCCTATCCATGCGGCCGAGTGGTGCGATCACCCCGGGGTGTCCGATTTGAGGCGCTGGTGCCGCACGGGAACGATGACACAAAACCGTACTTCGTACCGTTCCAACGTGGCAGAATCTTGCCGCCGTGGGTAGAGGGGGCGCCGGCACCTGTCCGTCCGCACGCCTAGGGAGAGATCGATTGCCGCCGTCACGGCCCTTGGGGCCCACCGATCCCCCGACCATCGCCTCCTACCGGGTGACGGGACGGATCGGCGAGGGCGGCCAGGGCATCGTGTACGCCGCCGAGACCGAGTCCGGCGCGCGGGTGGCGGTGAAGCTGCTGCACCGGCGCTTCTCCGACGAGGAGCAGGTGCGGCGCTCGTTCGGCGTCGAACTGCGCCGCGCCCAGCGGGTGACCGGCCCGCGCGTGGCCCGTGTCCTGGCCTACGGCCTGCACGACGGGCGGCTGTACTACGCCAGCGAGTACGTTGACGGAACCTCCCTGTGGGAGGTCGTCGAGCGTCAGGGTCCCCGCTCGACGGAGGAGCTGTCGCAGATCGCGCTCGGCACGCTGACGGCGCTGACGGTCATCCACCAGGCGGGGGCGGCGCACGGCGACTTCGGGCCGTCGAGCGTGCTGCTCGGCCCGCAGGGCCCGCAGGTCATCGACTTCGCCATCGGCCGGGTGCTCGAACGCCCGCTCGCGGCGGGCGGGTTCGCGGGCGCGTCCCCGTTCAGCGCGCCCGAGCACCTGGCGGCCACGATCCCGGGTCCCGAGAGCGACATGTTCGCCTGGGCGGGCATGATCGTCTACGCGGCGACCGGCCGGGCGCCGTTCGGCCAGGACTCGGTGCCCGCGGTGGTCAACCGCATCCTGAACGGCGTGCCCGACCTGTCCGCGCTGAGCGGGACGCTGCTGGACGCCGTCACCGCCTGCCTGGACCGGAACCCGGCCAGGCGGCCGGCAGCGCGGGAGCTGCTGGCCCGGCTGGAGGGCGTGGACCTCGGCCCCTCGCCTCGGGTCGCCCCGGCGCCGCAGGGCCCCGCCTGGACGCCCGGCGCTCCCCCGCCGGCGCCGGGGCCCGGGGCGCCGCCCGCCTACGGGGGGCCGATCCCGCTGAGCCCGCGGCCCGCCATACCGGCGGCGGGCCGATCCGCGCAGGCGGGCCCGCCCGGCC
>NZ_JBHTCG010000068.1:0-6791 GCF_042665155.1 Sphaerisporangium rhizosphaerae
ACAGAACGACATGCCTCCGATCCGACTTCCCGGGCTCGCCGCCGCGGCGATCGTCGTCCCGGGCCTGGCCGCGCGGCCCGCCCGCCCGGGCACGCCGTCCGCGTCCGTGACGGCCGGCGCCACCGCCCCGCCCACCCTGGACGCGCGCTCGGTCCTGCTGGCCGCCGCCGCGACCGCGGAGCGCGCGCCCGCCGCGTCCGGCCGGTACTGGTACACCCGCGAACACGTCGCCCAGAAGGTCCGGGTGATCCCCGGCCGGTACGAGACCGCGATCAAGGCGCTGGCGGCCGAGCTGCAGGCCAAGCAGCGCGAACTGGCCGGCGACCCGGGACGCCTGAAGGCCTACACCGAGGACTTCGAGCGCAGGGTCACCGAACTGAAGCGGACCGCCGCCTCGTCCACGGCCGTGCCGTTCGCCGCCCTCACCGAGGAGACGCAGGAGTCCTGGCGAGCCCGCGAGAAAGGCGACCACAACCGCACCATGCGTGACGGGCAGGACAGGGTCGTCTTCGCCTCCCCGGCCGACGAGGCGAAGTGGAAGCGGATGGGATCGCCCAGGCTCACGCAGGACAGACCGCGGAGCCAGGACGACGACCTCGATCTGGTGCTGTCCATCGGCAACCCGCAGCTGACCATCCGCAACGTGTCGCGGCTGCCGGCCGACGCCGGCGAGCTGGCCGGCCGGCTGCGCGAGCTGTACCGGCGGAACGCCGCCGACCGGCCCGAGGACACCACCTACGCCCTGTACCTGTGGCAGACCGGCCTGGACCTGCTGACGGCGCCGATCACCCCGGGGACGCGGTCGGCGCTGTTCCGCGTACTCGCCGGAGAACACGGCCTGGTGTCCGAGGGCCAGGTCACCGACGCCCTGGGGCGCGCCGGTGTCGCGCTCTCGGTGAGCGGGCCGGGGGACGACGGCGAGGAGGACGCGATCGGCTACCGGCTGGTCCTCGACGCCGCGACGTCGCAGGTTCTGCAGTACGAGGTCACCGAGAAGGGGAGCGGCACGCCGCTCCTGCGCGTCGCCTACGAGGACATGGCCTGGGTGGACCGCCTCGGCGAGCGTCCGCGCCGCTGAGAACACCGGCACGTCCAGGGGTGCTATCCGATTGCAGCGCGGGATCAAGGCAGGTGCAAGCGACCCCGAGCACACTGCGGTCATCACGAACAGAAAGGACCGCCTCCGATGAGGATCACCCGCACCCTGACCGGCCTGGCCATCGCCTCCGCTTTCGTCGCGCTCGCTCCCCTCGCCGCGAACGCCGAGGCCGGCTCGTCGGACGCGGTCGCCGCCCACACCCGAACCTGGGGCTCCTACTACGCTCCTTCGCACGCGGCCAAGGCCCTCGGCTCCCTCACCGCCACGGGCGAGGACCACGCGGACCTCCCGGTCGCCGCGACCGTGAAGATCTCCGGCAAGGTCACCGACCTCACCCGCAAGGCGGCGTGCGGCTGGGCGGTCTTCCGCATCACCTACCGCGACGGGACGAACCTGCCCTTCAAGGAGCAGAGCGTCCGCGACTGCTCCTACGGCACCCCCAAGCCCTTCTCCCTGCGCTACCGGAACGTCTACCAGGTCGAGCTGAAGGTCTGCTCGGAGCGCAAGGCCGCCAAGCCCTCGCTCAACTGCCTGTACGCGGGGACATGGAAGACGCTGTACCTGTCGAAGTGAGCGCGGCGAGCGGCTCCATCTGGCGGAGCTGCTCGTCCACCGAGGAGGCGGCGACGCGGCACACGACGTGCCGCGCGCCGGCCTCCGCGTAACGCGCCAGCGTCGCGGCCACCCGCTCGACCGGCCCGGCGACCATGAGCTGGATGGTCCGCACCAGCTCGTACGGCAGGCCGTAGGTCGCCTGGCAGTAGGCGGAGAGCTCCCGCTCGCCCCGCTCGGGGTCGTCGGTGACCAGCACGGTGACGAACAGCGCCGCAGTGACGGCGCCGGGGTCGCGGCCCGCCGCCTCGGCGGCCCGCCGGACCGCCGCCAGGCCCGTCCGGTAGCCGCCGACCTCGGGCGGGTAGGGCAGCCAGCCGTCGTAGAGCCCCCCGGTGCGCTCCAGCGCCGACGGGCTCGCGCCGGCCAGCCAGATCGGCGGCCCGCCCGGCCGGTACGACGGCGTGGACTCCGGCAGCTCCGCGAGGCGCAGCACCCGGCCGTGGAAGCTCCGCCCACCCGACCACAGGGTCCGCCAGAGGGCCACCGTGTCGTCCAGGCGGGCGAAGCGGCGCTGCCAGGGCACCTCCGACACGGCGTACTCCGGCTCGGAGCGGCCGGGGAAGCCGGCGCCGACGGCCACGACCAGCCGGCCGGCCGACAGGTGGTCGACCGAGGCCAGCTCCTGCGCGGCGGTGACCGGACGGCGGAAGGCGGGCAGCAGCGCCGCCGTGCCGAGCGTCACCCGTTCCGTCATCGGGGCGAGGGCGGCCAGCATGGCCAGCGGCTCGATCCGCGCGCCGAGCAGGGTGTCGTTGACCCACACCGAGTCGAAGCCGAGCCGTTCGGCGTGGACGCCGACCTCCACCAGCCGCCGGGCGTCGGCCCACTGGCTCGCATTAGTGGGCAGCAGCACGCCGAGGCGCGTGCCGGCGAGCCCGGTCATGCGCCCGGGAACTGGTAGTCGGCGGCGATGCGGCCCTCCTCGTCGAGCCGGAGGAACTCAAGGCCACCCCCCACCGCCTCGCCGCCGCCGACCGTCACCATCTCCCAGGAGAAGGTGACGACGTCCCGCAGGCGGACGGCCGCGTCCCTCGCGCGGAAGGTGTACTCCCCCGGCGCGACGAACTCCTCGTAGGCCCGCGCCACCCGCCATTCGATCGCGTCGTGCCCGTGGGCCTCCAGGGCGCTGGAGGCGAAGCCCAGGCCGGCGGCGGCCTCGCGCATCTCCTGGGGCGGCTGGAGGATGTGGGCGCCCCCTTCGGCCCACAGCTCCCGCACGGCCTTGCGGCGCGCCTCCGGGTCCGGCTCGTTCCACATGGCGACGTATCGTCCGGCCAGGTCGCGCACATCGATGTCGATCACTTCTGCTCCTTGTCCGACGCTGTTCACGGCCCCCGGAAACCCCGGGAACTCGCGGCACCCGGGAAGCCCGCGGGCCGTTCGGCGGTACCCGGGAGGCCCAGGGCGTTCGCGGTACCCGGGAATCGTCGGAGAGGGGGCCGGGGCCCGGCAATTCCGTCCGGGGAATGACCGGGCGGCCGGCGGCGCCGCCCAGGACACCCCGGGGGACCCCCGGGAAATGTCGGTGGGGACTGCCACGATCGGGGGCATGAGTGAGAGCTTGAGCGGGAAGGTGGCCCTGGTCGCGGGGGCGACGCGCGGGGCGGGGCGGGCCATCGCGGTCGAGCTCGGCGCGGCCGGCGCCACGGTGTACGTGACCGGCCGCAGCACGCGCGGCCGGCGGTCCGAGATCGACCGGTCCGAGACCATCGAAGAGACCGCCGAGCTGGTCGCGGCCGCCGGCGGCGAGGCGATACCGGTGCAGGTCGACCACCTGGAGTCCGACCAGGTGAAGGCCCTGGTCGAGCGCATCGACCGCGAGCGGGGGCGGCTCGATGTGCTGGTCAACAACATCTGGGGCGGCGAGAAGCTGTTCAGCTGGGATCAGAGGCTGTGGGAGCACTCGCTGGACACCGGCCTGCACATCCTGCGGCTGGCGATCGACACCCACATCGTCACCAGCCACCACGCCCTACCCCTGATGATCAGGAACCCCGGCGGCCTGGTCGTCGAGATCACCGACGGCACCGCCGAGTACAACGCCGAGAACTACCGCGTCTCCTTCTTCTACGACCTCGCCAAGACCTCGGTGATCCGCATGGCGTTCGCCCAGGCCAAAGAGCTCGCCCCCCACGGCGCGACCGCCGTGGCGCTCACTCCGGGGTGGATGCGTTCCGAGATCATGCTGGACAACTTCGGCGTCGCCGAGGCGAACTGGCGTGACGCGCTGTCGGTCGAGCCGCACTTCGCCATCTCCGAGACGCCCGCCTACACCGGCCGGGCGGTCGTGGCGCTGGCCGCCGATCCCGACGTCGCGCGCTGGAACGGCGCCTCGCTGTCCAGCGGCGGGCTGGCCCAGGTCTACGGCTTCACCGACCTGGACGGCAGCCGTCCCGACGCCTGGCGCTATCTCGTGGAGGTCCAGGACCAGGGCCGGGCAGCCGACCCCACCGGCTACCGCTGACCCCTCCCGGCCGTCAGACCCCTTAGCGATTTGCGCAGGTAGGGTGGCTTTCTGGTCGCCGGGTGGGTTCGGGGGACACCGCACGCCGGTTCGATGGCGCGGTCGAGATCGGAGGAGAATCCGGCGGACAGCGAACTTTCCGGTGGGGCGCCGCATCCGGTGGGCGGGGCGTCCGGGGCCACGGAAAGGAGAGCGGTGTGCTGCCCGAGGCGGAGTCAGATGTCGCGCTCGTGCTCGCCACGCGGTCGGGGGACGCGGCGGCGCTCGGCCTGCTGCTCGCCCGGCACCAGGCCGGCATGAAGGCGGTCGCGCTGAGCGTGCTCGGCTACGGGCCGGACGCCGAGGACGTCGTCCAGGACGCCACGCTGGTGGCGATGCGCCGCATCGGCGAGTTGCGCGACCCGGCGGCCGTCGGCCCGTGGCTGCGGGCGATCGTCCGCAACGGCTGTCGCATGCGCCTGCGGGAGACCCGCGCCGTGCCGGTGGACGACATGGAGACCCTGGGCCTGCCGTCGGCCGAGCCGACGCCGGAGGATCTTCTGCAGGACCGCGCGCTGCGCGACTGGATCTGGCACGCGCTGGACGAGCTGTCCGAACCGGTGCGCCTGGTGGCACTGTTGCGCCACTTCAGCGACGTGTCGTCCTACGAGCAGATCGCCGCGCTGTGCGGCGTGCCCGTCGGCACCGTCCGCAGCCGGCTCAGCCAGGCCAGGGCCAAACTGACCGAGGCGCTGCGGCGCACGGCCGACCTGGCGCACGACGACTCCGCCGCCTTCGCCAGGGCGCGCCGGCGGGAGGCCGAGGAGATGCTGGCGGCGGCGCAGCGGGGCGGGTTCGCCGGGGTCATCAGGGAGCACTGGCGGCCCGACGTCGAGTTCATCGGCCCCAACGGCGAACGCGCGAGAGACGATCGCGCGTTCGCGCTGCGCGGCATGGAGACCGACCTCGCGCACGGCGTCCGCCAGCGCATCGCCAACGTGGTGGCCGGCCGGGACCTGACGATCTGGGAGGCCGACCTGATCAGCCCGCCGGACGACCCCGCCCACTGCCCGCCCGGCGTGGTGTGGCTGCACGTCCTGCGCGGCGGCCGGGTCCAGCGCCTGCGCCTGTTCCACCCCCGCCCCGCCGACCCCACCCCTGGCTCCGGCCCTTCGGCCACCTGAACCCGCCCTCTGTGAAAAAGACGGGGAGAGACCGAACTTCTCCCCCGGTCGGCGCATCCGGTCGGTGTTGGCACGGCCGGCCGGGAGGCCGGGTCCGTGATCTCGCTGAGGCCCGGTTCCGCCGGGCCATGATCGTGGGGAGAAGAAGGATGGTTTCCACCGCCACCGGCGCGCTCGCGCGGGGGACGCATGAGATCGTCGTCGACGGGGTGCGGCAGGTGTTCCACGTCGCCGGCTCCGGGCCCGTGTGCGTGGCGCACTCGGGCGGGCCGGGCATCGCCTGGGAGTACCTGCGCGTGCCGGCCCTGGAACGGCATCTGACCATGGTCTACCTGGAACCGGTCGGCACCGGCGACTCCGGCCGCCTCGCCGATCCGCGCGACTACCGGCTGGAGGTCTACGCGCGGTTCCTGCACGAGGTGATCGAGTACCTCGGCGCGCCGCGGGTCTTCGTGCTCGGGCACTCGCACGGTGGGTTCGTCGCGCAGCGGTACGCGCTGGACCACCCCGACCGGGTCGCCGGTCTGATCCTGTTCGGCACGTCCCCGGTCACCGGGGAGGAGTTCTGGGGCGCCGCGATGGCGGAGGTCGGCCGGTTCCCCGAACGCCACCCCGGCCGGCCGGAGGCGTCCGGCGTTGCCGACGCCTTCCAGGAGGCGCTGGCCGCCGCCACCGACGAGGACTACACGACCTCGCTCCGCCGGATCCTGCCGCTCTACTTCGCCGACTACTGGGCCCACGCGGAGGCGCTCGCGCCGATGCGGGACGGTCTGCGCGCGTGGATCGACCCGATGCGCGGGGAGGAGCCGGCGCCGTTCGACGTGCGGGACGCGCTCGGCTCGATCGCGATCCCCACGCTGGTCGTCGCCGGGGCCCATGACTTCATCTGCGGCACCCGCTGGGCCAGGATGCTGCACGACGGCATCCCCGGCTCGCGCCTCACCGTCCTGCCCGACAGCGGCCATATGGGCCACCTGGAAGAACCCGAGGCGTTCACCCGCGCGGTCGCCGGCTTCGTCCGGGAATCGGCACAGGCCGAACGCTGACCGTCCACCGGCGGCGGGCCGATCGCGAGGCGGCGGGCGCCCGCGAGACCGGCCCGTCCTGGACGCCGCGCATGTGGCAGCGGCGTTGCGTTCGGGCCGGCGGCACTCCGGCATGCGGGTGGACCCCCGGCGCGTGGGGCGCCGGGGGTCCACGGTGGGATCACCCGGTCCGGAGTGTCCGGCCGCGCTCACCGGCTCTGGCCTGCCGCAGGACGGTGGCCGCCGGTCTCGGAGGAGCCGCGGTGGGTGGTCGGGAGAGAGTGGCTTAGAAGAAGTTGCGGTACTGGCCCCAGTCGTAGTGGCCGCGGTAGCCCTCGCCGACGCGGATGCGGAAGTCGTCGAAGCTTCCCTTGCGGAATTTGCCGGTGAAGTGGGAGGCGCCGTAGCGGCTGCCGCGGTAGATG
>NZ_JBHTCG010000069.1:0-5461 GCF_042665155.1 Sphaerisporangium rhizosphaerae
TTTTGTCCGGCGGTGTCCTACTCTCCCACACCGTCCCCGGTGCAGTACCATCGGCGCTGGAAAGCTTAACTTCCGGGTTCGGAATGTAACCGGGTGTTTCCCTTCCGCTATGACCGCCGTAACCCTCCGAGACCAAACCACACCCACCCGAGGGCAGGGGTTTGTTGTCTCTGAGTTGCATAATGGACGCGAGCAAGAAAGCTTTGTGATCAAGTCCTCGGCCTATTAGTACCGGTCAGCTCCACACCTTACGATGCTTCCACCTCCGGCCTATCAACCCAGTCGTCTACTGGGAGCCTTACCCCCTCACAGGGTGGGAGACCTCATCTCAAGGCGGGCTTCCCGCTTAGATGCTTTCAGCGGTTATCCCTCCCGAACGTAGCCAACCAGCCGTGCCCTTGGCAGAACAACTGGCACACCAGAGGTTCGTCCGTCCCGGTCCTCTCGTACTAGGGACAGCCCCTTTCAAGTCTCCTGCGCGCGCAGCGGATAGGGACCGAACTGTCTCGCGACGTTCTAAACCCAGCTCGCGTACCGCTTTAATGGGCGAACAGCCCAACCCTTGGGACCTACTCCAGCCCCAGGATGCGACGAGCCGACATCGAGGTGCCAAACCATCCCGTCGATATGGACTCTTGGGGAAGATCAGCCTGTTATCCCCGGGGTACCTTTTAGCCGTTGAGCGACGGCGCTTCCACATGCCACCGCCGGATCACTAGTCCCAGCTTTCGCTCCTGCTCGACCTGTCGGTCTCACAGTCAAGCCCCCTTGTGCACTTACACTCGTCACCTGATTGCCAACCAGGCTGAGGGAACCTTTGGGCGCCTCCGTTACCCTTTAGGAGGCAACCGCCCCAGTTAAACTACCCACCAGACACTGTCCCCCACCCGGATCCACGGGCGCGGGTTAGACATCCAAAACGACCAGAGTGGTATTTCACCAATGACTCCACCAGAACTAGCGTCCCAGCTTCACCGTCTCCCACCTATCCTACACAAGCCGTCCCAAACACCAATGTCAAGCTGTAGTGAAGGTCCCGGGGTCTTTCCGTCCTGCTGCGCGTAACGAGCATCTTTACTCGTAGTGCAATTTCGCCGGGTCTGTGGTTGAGACAGCGGGGAAGTCGTTACGCCATTCGTGCAGGTCGGAACTTACCCGACAAGGAATTTCGCTACCTTAGGATGGTTATAGTTACCACCGCCGTTTACCGGCGCTTAAGTTCTCACCTTCGCAGACTCACGTCCACTAAGCGGTCCCCTTAACGTTCCGGCACCGGGCAGGCGTCAGTCCGTATACATCGTCTTACGACTTCGCACGGACCTGTGTTTTTAGTAAACAGTCGCTTCCCCCTGGCCACTGCGACCCCCACCAGCTCAGACAGCACGTGCCATCACCAGCAGAGGCCCCCCTTCTCCCGAAGTTACGGGGGCAATTTGCCGAGTTCCTTAACCACAGTTCACCCGATCGCCTCGGTATTCTCTACCTGACCACCTGAGTCGGTTTAGGGTACGGGCCGCCGGCACACTCACTAGAGGCTTTTCTCGGCAGCATGGGATCACCCACTTCACCACAATCGGCTCGGCATCACATCTCAGGATATGTGCGGCACGGATTTACCTATGCCACTCCCTACATGCTTACCCCAGGAACAACCATCGCCTGGGATGGGCTACCCTCCTGCGTCACCCCATCGCTTACCTACTACCAGATCAGGCCAGGCGTTCAGCCTCACCCAAGCTCCGAAGAGCCACAGGGGCTTAAGGACCCTTAGTATCACTGGATTCGATATGGGCGCATACCAGCGGGTACGGGAATATCAACCCGTTGTCCATCGACTACGCCTGTCGGCCTCGCCTTAGGTCCCGACTTACCCTGGGCGGATTAGCCTAGCCCAGGAACCCTTGGTCATTCGGCGCAGAAGTTTCTCACTTCTGATTCGCTACTCATGCCTGCATTCTCACTCGCACAGCCTCCACAACTCGATCACTCGGCTGCTTCGCCGGCTGCACGACGCTCCCCTACCCATCCACACAACGTGTGAATGCCACGACTTCGGCGGTGTACTTGAGCCCCGCTACATTGTCGGCGCAGAATCACTTGACCAGTGAGCTATTACGCACTCTTTCAAGGGTGGCTGCTTCTAAGCCAACCTCCTGGTTGTCACTGCGACTCCACATCCTTTCCCACTTAGCACACGCTTAGGGGCCTTAGTCGGTGGTCTGGGCTGTTTCCCTCTCGACTACGAAGCTTATCCCCCGCAGTCTCACTGCCACGCTCTCACTTACCGGCATTCGGAGTTTGGCTGACGTCAGTAACCCGGTAAGGCCCATCAGCCATCCAGTGCTCTACCTCCGGCAAGAAACACGCAACGCTGCACCTAAATGCATTTCGGGGAGAACCAGCTATCACGGAGTTTGATTGGCCTTTCACCCCTACACACAGGTCATCCCCCAGGTTTTCAACCCTGGTGGGTTCGGTCCTCCACACGGTCTTACCCGCGCTTCAACCTGCCCATGCGTAGATCACTCCGCTTCGGGTCTACAGCATGCGACTCTGGGCGCCCTATTCAGACTCGCTTTCGCTACGGCTCCCCCACACGGGTTAACCTCGCCACACACCATAACTCGCAGGCTCATTCTTCAAAAGGCACGCAGTCACATCACAACCGAAGCAAGCTCCGGCTAAGCTCCTACGGCTTGTAGGCACACGGTTTCAGGTACTATTTCACGACCCCTCACCGGGGCGCTTTTCACCTTTCCCTCACGGTACTCGTTCACTATCGGTCATCAGGGAGTATTTAGGCTTACCAGGTGGTCCTGGCAGATTCACACAGGATTCCTCGAGCCCCGTGCTACTTGGGATCCCCTCAAACAGTCGACAGAGTTTCGCCTACCCGGCTCTCACGGTCTACGGCGCAACTTCCCAGAAACTTCGACTACCCCATCGATTTATCACTGCTCGCGGTCGCAGCGGCAACCACAAGAGGGTCCCACAACCCCACACACGCAACACCCGCCGGCTATCACACGCGCATGGTTTAGCCTCATCCGCTTTCGCTCACCACTACTCACGGAATCACTCTTGTTTTCTCTTCCTACGGGTACTGAGATGTTTCACTTCCCCGCGTTACCACCAACCGCCCTATACATTCAGACGGAGGCAACACCACATGACTGGTGCTAGGTTTCCCCATTCGGACATCCCCGGATCAACGTCTGGTTGGCGACTCCCCGAGGCTTAACGCAGCCTCCCACGTCCTTCATCGGCTCCTGATGCCAAGGCATCCACCGTGTGCCCTAAAAAACTTGGCCACAAAGATGCTCGCGTCCACTATGCAATTCACAAACAACAAACGAGTGCCAAGCCCACCCCACCACCAGACACCCAGACCACAGACCAAGAGCACAAACCCTCAACCCATGAACCAAGCCGGTATGACAGGAGACCAGTCCCGCAGACGAGGAACAACGTCCCTACAGACAACGAGACCACCTCACGGCGGCCTCGCCCTCCAGGCCCGTTCCCTCAGGACCCAACAGTGTGTCCAACCCAGCCGAACCCCCGAGCCTCCACGTTCCTGAACCCGGCCCCAGGTCGCAAGACCAGGGAAACGAGCAGTACTAGCAAGGCCGGCGATCCCGCCGGGCTGAGTAGCCAGTGCTCCACTAATGAGCTCGCCGATGTGCGGAACATTCGCCCGCAGACACCAGCTGGACCCCGCCACCACCCACAGGGCGGATGATCAGGGCCGGTGCTCCTTAGAAAGGAGGTGATCCAGCCGCACCTTCCGGTACGGCTACCTTGTTACGACTTCGTCCCAATCGCCAGCCCCACCTTCGACCGCTCCCCCCCTTGCGGGTTGGGCCACGGGCTTCGGGTGTTGCCGACTTTCGTGACGTGACGGGCGGTGTGTACAAGGCCCGGGAACGTATTCACCGCAGCGTTGCTGATCTGCGATTACTAGCGACTCCGACTTCATGGGGTCGAGTTGCAGACCCCAATCCGAACTGAGACCGGCTTTTAGGGATTCGCTCCACCTCACGGTATCGCAACCCTCTGTACCGGCCATTGTAGCATGTTTGCAGCCCAAGACATAAGGGGCATGATGACTTGACGTCATCCCCACCTTCCTCCGAGTTGACCCCGGCAGTCTCCCATGAGTCCCCACCACCCCGAAAGGCGTGCTGGCAACATGGAACAAGGGTTGCGCTCGTTGCGGGACTTAACCCAACATCTCACGACACGAGCTGACGACAGCCATGCACCACCTGTCACCCAGTCCGAAGAGGCATCCATCTCTGGATGTTTCCGGGCGATGTCAAGCCTTGGTAAGGTTCTTCGCGTTGCGTCGAATTAAGCAACATGCTCCGCCGCTTGTGCGGGCCCCCGTCAATTCCTTTGAGTTTTAGCCTTGCGGCCGTACTCCCCAGGCGGGGCGCTTAATGCGTTAGCTACGGCACGGAGCCCGTGGAAGGACCCCACACCTAGCGCCCAACGTTTACAGCGTGGACTACCAGGGTATCTAATCCTGTTCGCTCCCCACGCTTTCGCTCCTCAGCGTCAGGTAAGGCCCAGCAAGCCGCCTTCGCCACCGGTGTTCCTCCTGATATCTGCGCATTTCACCGCTACACCAGGAATTCCGCTTGCCCCTACCTACCTCTAGCCAGCCCGTATCCACCGCAGACCCACAGTTAAGCCATGGGCTTTCACGGCAGACGCGACAAGCCACCTACGAGCTCTTTACGCCCAATAATTCCGGACAACGCTTGCGCCCTACGTATTACCGCGGCTGCTGGCACGTAGTTAGCCGGCGCTTCTTCTGCAGGTACACGTCAACTTCGTCCCTGCTGAAAGAGGTTTACAACCCGAAGGCCGTCATCCCCCACGCGGCGTCGCTGCGTCAGGCTTCCGCCCATTGCGCAATATTCCCCACTGCTGCCTCCCGTAGGAGTCTGGGCCGTGTCTCAGTCCCAGTGTGGCCGGTCGCCCTCTCAGGCCGGCTACCCGTCGTCGCCTTGGTAGGCCACTACCCCACCAACAAGCTGATAGGCCGCGAGCCCATCCTCGACCGAAAAAACTTTCCACCCCACGCGATGCCACGCAGAGTCATATCCGGTATTAGACCCGGTTTCCCAGGCTTATCCCGAAGTCAAGGGCAGGTTACTCACGTGTTACTCACCCGTTCGCCGCTCGAGTACCCCGAAGGGCCTTTCCGCTCGACTTGCATGTGTTAAGCACGCCGCCAGCGTTCGTCCTGAGCCAGGATCAAACTCTCCAAACAATGTCTGAAGAAACATCCCGGCAGACACCCCCCACACACACGGGAGGATGCCAACCAAAGGAACCATCCCCGCGACCACGAAAGCCACGGAAGACGGGAAAATGCATAATCATGCACTGGCTTTTAACACACTGTTGAGTTCTCAAGAAACGGACGCGTACACCACCGGAAACCAGACCC
>NZ_JBHTCG010000070.1:0-5121 GCF_042665155.1 Sphaerisporangium rhizosphaerae
TGACCTGATCGCCGTTGTCGGGATGGCCTGCCGTTTCCCCGGTCAGGTCACCAGCCCCGACGACCTGTGGCAACTCCTGGTCGACGACCGCGATGGCATCACCGGCTTCCCCACCGACCGAGGCTGGAACCTGGGATCGCTGTTCCATCCGGATCCCGACCACCCGGGAACGTCATACGTCCGTGCCGGCGGATTCCTGTCCGGCGCCGCCGACTTCGACCCGGAGTTCTTCGCACTCAGCCCCCGCGAAGCGGTGGCAATGGACCCCCAGCAGCGGCTCATCCTGGAAGCCTCCTGGGAGGCCCTGGAGCGCGCCGGCATCGACCCGTCCGGACTGCGCGGCACCCCGACCGGGGTGTTCACCGGAGTGATGGCCAACGACTACGGCTCCGGCGCGGTCGCCACACCCGAGGCCGAGGGCTTGGTCGCCACCGGAACGCAGGGCAGTGTGGTGTCCGGGCGAGTCTCGTACGCGTTCGGCCTGGAGGGGCCGGCGGTGTCGGTGGACACGGCGTGTTCGTCGTCGTTGGTGGCGTTGCATTTGGCGGCGCAGGCGCTGCGGAGCGGGGAGTGTGATCTGGCGCTGGCCGGTGGGGTGACGGTGATGGCCACGCCGGATGCGTTCGTGGAGTTTTCGCGGCAGCGGGGGTTGGCTGCTGATGGGCGGTGTAAGTCGTTCGCGGAGGCGGCTGATGGGGTGGGTTGGGGCGAGGGTGTCGGTGTGCTGGTGGTGGAGCGGCTGTCTGAGGCGCGTCGTCGTGGGCATCGGGTGCTGGCGGTGTTGCGTGGCAGCGCGGTGAACCAGGATGGTGCTTCCAATGGGTTGACCGCCCCCAACGGTCCCTCGCAGGAGCGGGTGATCGCTCAAGCGCTGGCGGTGGCCGGGTTGGCGGCCGGTGATGTGGATGCGGTGGAAGCGCATGGCACCGGTACGGCGTTGGGTGATCCGATCGAGGCGCAGGCGTTGCTGGCGGCTTATGGTCAGGGTCGGCGGTCGCCGTTGTGGCTGGGGTCGGTGAAGTCCAATCTCGGGCATACTCAGGCGGCGGCCGGGGTGGCCGGTGTGATCAAGATGATCCTGGCGATGCGGCACGGACTGTTGCCCAAGACGTTGCACGTGGACGCCCCCTCATCGAAGGTGGACTGGTCGGGTGGCGCGGTGGAGCTGCTGACCGAACCTCAGCCCTGGCCCAAGGACGCGGATCGGCCGCGCCGGGCGGGGGTGTCGTCGTTCGGCATCTCCGGCACCAACGCGCACGTGATCCTGGAAGAACCGCCTGCCGAGGAGCCGTCGGACGTCCCCGCCGGCACGGTCGTGCCGTCGGCGGAGATCGTGGCCGGTGCGGTGGGTGACGACGAGGAGCCCACCCAAGGACGAGTTGCCGTCCCTGACGCGGCCACCACCGAGATGGAAGGCATCGCCGCGCTTCCCGTACTTCCGGTGGTGGTGTCGGCCAAGAGCGATGCGGCGTTGCGGGCGCAGGCCGGTCGGTTGGCGGAGTTCGTCGTCGGGCATGAGGCGGCCGGTCCGATGGAGGTGGCCGCCGCGCTGACACGTCGGGCCGCCATGGAGCACCGGGCCGTGCTGCCGGCGGCGGACCGGGAGGGTCTGCTGAGCCGGCTGCGGGCGCTGGCTTCCGACGATTCGCAGGTTCCGGGGTTGGCCGCTGAAGTGGTGGAGTCATCTTCGGTGGTGGGTCGGGTGCGGCCTGGTCGGGTGGCGGTGGTGTTCTCCGGTCAGGGTGCTCAGCGGGTGGGGATGGGCCGGGAGTTGTATGCGGCTTTCCCGGTGTTCGCCCGCGCTTTCGATGAGGCCTGCGCGCTGCTGGAGGTCGAACTCACCTCCGTCGACGCTGCCGGCGTGGTGACCGGCCTGGCCGGTGGTGCGAGCCTGCGAGAGATCATCCTCGGCCACACCAGCCACACCGGCCACACCGGCGAGACCAGCCAGAACGGTCAGTCCGGCGAGGCGAGCCACAGAAGCCAGAAAGGCCAGGGTGGCCAGACCAGCCAGAACGGTCGGACCAGCGAGGCCGGTCGGACCAGCGAGGCCGGTCGGACCAGCGAGGCCGGTCAGGCCGGCGAGGCTGGCCTGAGTGGCGAGATCGGGCAGACGGGCGGGATCGGCGAGGCTGGCAAGAGCGGCCAGGCCGGTGGGATCAGCCACACGAGTGTTAGCGGCGATTCTGGTGCTGGTGTGTCTGGTGCTGGTGGGGTGCTGGATCAGACGGTGTTCGCTCAGGCCGGGTTGTTCGCGGTGGAGACGGCGTTGTTCCGGCTGCTGGAGTCGCTTGGGGTGCGGCCTGATTTCGTGGCGGGGCATTCGCTGGGGGAGATCTCTGCGGCGCATGTGGCGGGGGTTCTGGATTTGGCGGATGCGTGCCGGTTGGTGGCTGCTCGTGGGCGGTTGATGCAGGGGTTGCCGTCTTGTGGTGCGATGGCGGCGATCGGCTGCGGCGAGCAGGAGATCGCCCCGGTCCTGGCCGATTACGGCCAGGTGGCCGTGGCCGCGATCAACGCACCCGGCTCGGTGGTGGTCTCCGGCGCCGGCGATCAGGTGGATCAGGTCGTGGAGTGGGCGCGCAAGAACGGGCACCGGACGCGGCGGTTGCGGGTGTCGCATGCGTTCCATTCGCCGTTGATGGAGCCGATGCTGGCCGAGTTCGAGCGGGTGGTGGCGGGGCTGTCGTTGCGTCGCCCGGAGTTGCCGCTGGTGTCCAACCTGTCGGGTGACCTGGCCGACGAAGAGGTCACCGAGCCCGGGTACTGGGTCGAGCACGTCCGCCGGCCGGTGCGGTTCGCCGACACCATCGCCACCCTGCGCGGACAGGGGGTCGGCTGTTACATCGAGGCGGGCCCGGACGCCCAGCTGGCCCCCATGATCGAGCAGACCCTCGCCCACCACGACCAAACCGGCAACCACGAACACGCCGACGCCCGCAGTGCCGACGGAGACCGCGGGAACGGCGACTACGCCGAGGTCCGCGCTGTCAATGGCGGTCGCAAGGACGCAGCGCCTGCATCGGTGGTGGCGTTGCTGCGCCGCGATCGGGACGAGACCGCGCAACTGGTCGCCGGGCTGGGCCAGGCGTGGACGTGTGGCACCGGTGTGGACTGGACCGCCTGGCCGTCCTGGACCACCGCGACCACCGCGACCACCGAAAGCACCAGAACTACCGCGACCACCGGAACCACGGCGACCACCGGAACCACCGCGGCCGAACCAGCCGAACCAGCCGGACGGGCCGGTTCGGCCGGGGTTCGGGTCGGCCATCTGGATCTGCCCACCTACCCCTTCCAGCGGCGGCACTACTGGCTGCAACCCGCCCCCGCCGGTGACCCGGCCGCCCTCGGCCAGGCCGCCGCCGACCACCCCATCCTGGGAGCGGTGGTGGAGCAGCCCGACGGCGGCGCCATCCTGACCGGCCGCCTATCGACCACCACCCAACCCTGGCTGGCCGACCACGCCATCAACGCCACCCCGATCCTGCCCGGCACCGCCTTCGTCGAACTCGCCCTGCGCGCCGGAGACCAGGTCGGCTGCCCCACCATCGACGAGCTCACCCTGCACACCCCCCTGCCCATCCCCGGTACCCACCACCACACCACCCACGGCACCAGTAGCGCTAACGGAAGCAGCGACACCGGAAGCAGCGACACCAGCGGCGGCGTCATCGTGCAGGTCACCGTGTCCGGACCAGGACAAGACGGCCGACGTCAGATCGCCATCCACTCCAAGGACGACCACGGGCAGTGGACTCGGCACGCCACCGGGACCCTCACTCCCACCCCCGCCACTGCTCAAGACACTCCGATGGAGTTGAGTCAGGCTTGGCCTCCGCCGGGCGCTGAGTCACTGGACACCACCGACCTGTACGACCGCCTGGTCGACCACGGCTACGCCTACGGCCCCGCCTTCCACGGCCTCACCCGCGCCTGGAAACACCACGACGACCTCTACGCCGACATCACCCTCCCCGAACAAGCCGGACAAACCACCCGATACGGCATACACCCCGCCCTCTTCGACGCGACGACGCACGTAGCACTGCTGGCCGGGGAAGGCCCCGGGAAGGGCGGCCCGCTGATCCCGTTCAACTGGAACGGCGTCACCCTGCACGCCATCGGCGCCACCGCGCTGCGCGTACGGCTGCACCCGGAGCCGGATGCTGGGTTCCGGCTGGACCTGGCCGACCCCGCCGGCCGGCCGGTGGCCACCGTGGAGACGGTGGCATCCCGGCCGGTGGCCGAGACGGATCCGTCGGCGCCGACCGCGGCGTCGGTGGCGCGCTGGCTCACCGAGGTGGTGTGGCGACCGCTGACCGGAGCCTCCGCCGCCGATAACGGGGGAGAGGCGGCGCTGCGTGACGGCGCCGCCGTGGTGGACGCCACCGGGGGTGCCGGCGACGACGCCGGTGACCTGCCGGACAGGATACGGCGCCGCGTTGGGGCGGTGCTGGCGGAGCTTCAGGACCGGCTGGCCGAGGAGGACCCGCGACCCGTGCTGGTCGCCACCCGGGGCGCGGTCGCCGTGACCGACGGAGAGACGCCGGACCCGGCGGGCGCGGCGGTCTGGGGATTGGTGCGAGCGGCCCAGCAGGAACACCCCGACCGGATCACGTTGGTCGACCTGGAGCCGGTGCGGACGAGAGGGCCCGCTGCAGCCGCTGGTGGGGCTGCCGCACAGCCGGACCTGAGCTCCCTGGAGATCTCGGCGCTGCCCGGCGACGAGCCGGAAGTGGCCATCCGCGGTGACCGGCCATGGGTACCCCGACTGGAGCGGGCCCGCCTTGGCGAGGAGCCCGTGGCGGCCTGGCCGGTCGATGGGACGACGTTGGTCACTGGTGGTACCGGTGGGTTGGGTGCGTTGGTGGCGCGGCATTTGGTGGCGGTGCATGGGGTGCGGCATCTGCTGCTGGTCTCTCGGCGGGGCTTGGACGCTCCCGGGGCGGCTGAACTGCGTGATGAGCTGACCGAACTGGGCGCCGAGGTCACCGTCGCCGCGTGTGATGTGGCCGACCGGGATGCGTTGGAGTTGGTGCTGGAGGGGGTTGGTGGGGCGTGGCCGTTGCGTGCGGTGGTGCATGCGGCGGGGGTGGTGGATGACGGGGTGGTGTCGTC
>NZ_JBHTCG010000071.1:0-3932 GCF_042665155.1 Sphaerisporangium rhizosphaerae
TGTGGCTGGGGTCGGTGAAGTCCAATCTCGGGCATACCCAGGCGGCGGCCGGGGTGGCCGGTGTGATCAAGATGATCCTGGCCATGCGGCACGGGTTGTTGCCCAAGACGCTGCACGTGGACGCCCCCTCATCGAAGGTGGACTGGTCGGGTGGCGCGGTGGAGCTACTGACCGAACCTCAGCCCTGGCCCAAGGACGCGGACCGGCCGCGCCGGGCGGGAGTGTCCTCGTTCGGCATCTCCGGCACCAACGCGCACGTGATCCTGGAAGAGCCGCCCGTTGAGGAACCGTCGGCCATCGGCGCCGGTTCGACCGCACCCGCTGGTGAGGAAGCGCCGGCCGGTGAGGGGTCGCCGGATAGGGAGCAGGCCGAGGCGGGATCGCCCGTTTCGGCTGGAACGGAAGGCACGGCCGCGCCGTCGGTGCCTGTGGCGTTGCCGGTGCCGGTGGTGGTGTCGGCCAAGAGCCAGGCGGCGTTGCGGGCCCAGGCCGCTCGGCTGGCCGCTTTCATGACCGGGCACGATGCGGCCGGCCCGGTCGAGGTGGCCGCCGCCCTGACCCGCCGAGCCGCCCTGGAGCACCGAGCGGTGCTGCCGGCGGCCGACCGAGAAGGTCTACTCGCCGCGCTGCGTACCCTCGCCGGCGAACCAACGGCCTCGGCGTTGACGGCCGGCGGGTTGACGGCCGCAGAGTCGACGGCCGGCAGAGCGGCGTCCGGCGAGCCGACGACCGACGGGTTGACGACCCGTGTGTTGGCGGCCGGTGGGTTGGCGGCCGGCGGGTTGGCTGGCGGGGTGCTGGGTTCGGCTGCTGTGGTGGGTCGGGTGCGGTCGGGCCGGGTTGCGGTGGTGTTCTCGGGTCAGGGTGCTCAGCGGGTGGGGATGGGCCGGGAGTTGTATGCGGCTTTCCCGGTGTTCGCCCGCGCGTTCGATGAGGCCTGCGCACTTCTGGAGGCCGAACTCACCGCCGCCGACGCTGCCGGCGTGGTGACCGGCCTGGCCGATGGTGCGAGCCTGCGAGACATCATCCTCGGCCACACCAGCCACACCAGCCAGATCGGCCAGAACGGCCAGACCAGCCAGAACGGCGAGGCGAGCCCGAACAGCCAGAACGGTCAGACCAGCGACGCTGGTCAGAGCGGGGAGAGCGGCGAAGTTCGCGAGAGCGGCCAGACGAGCGAGGTCGGTCAGACCGGCGAGATCGGTCAGACGAGTGGTTCTGCTGCTGGCGGGTTTGTTGCTGGTGGGGTGCTGGATCAGACGGTGTTCGCTCAGGCCGGGTTGTTCGTGGTGGAGACGGCGTTGTTCCGGTTGTTGGAGTCGTTCGGTGTGCGGCCTGATTTTGTGGCGGGGCATTCGCTGGGGGAGATTTCTGCGGCGCATGTGGCCGGTGTTCTGGATTTGGCGGATGCGTGTCGGTTGGTGGCTGCTCGTGGGCGGTTGATGCAGGGGTTGCCGTCCGGTGGTGCGATGGCGGCGATCGGCTGCGGCGAGCAGGAGATCGCGCCGGTGCTGGCTGGGCGTGGCGAGATCTCGGTGGCGGCGGTGAACGCGCCGGGTTCGGTGGTGGTCTCCGGCGCCTGCGATCAGGTGGATCAGGTGGTGGAGTGGGCGCGAGAGCGCGGGTATCGCACCCGGCCGTTGCGGGTGTCGCATGCGTTCCATTCGCCGTTGATGGAGCCGATGCTGGCCGAGTTCGAGCGGGTGGTGGCCGGGTTGACGCTGCGTCGCCCGGAGCTGCCGCTGGTGTCCAACCTGTCGGGTGACCTCGTCGGCGAGGAGGTCACCGAGCCCGGGTACTGGGTCGAGCACGTCCGTCGGCCGGTGCGGTTCGCCGACACCATCACCACCCTGCGCGGACAGGGCGTCTGCTGTTACATCGAGGCGGGCCCGGACGCCCAGCTCACCCCGATGATCGAGCAGACCCTCGCCCACCACGACCACGACCACACTGGCAGCAAACACCTCGGCGGGACCGGCGGTGGGGACGGCGACCACGCTCAGGTCCGCCGGGTCGACGGTGGCCGCAAGGACACAGAGCCTGCCTCGGTGGTGGCGTTGCTGCGCCGCGATCGAGATGAGACGGCTCAACTGGTCGCCGGGCTCGGCCAGGCGTGGACGCGTGGCACGGCCGTGGACTGGACCGCCTGGCCGACCGGTTCGGTCGGGGCTCGGGTCGTCCATCTGGATCTGCCCACCTACCCCTTCCAGCATCGCCGTTACTGGCTGCAGCTCGCCGCCGGTGACCTGGCCGCCCTCGGCCAGGCCGCCGCCGATCATCCGATCCTTGGTGCGGTGGTGGAGCAGCCTGACGGGGGCGCCATCCTGACCGGCCGCCTTTCGGTCACGGCCCAGCCCTGGCTGGTCGACCATGCCATCAACGCCACCCCGATCCTGCCCGGCACCGCCTTCGTGGAACTGGCCCTGCGCGCCGGAGACCAGGTCGGCTGCCCCACCATCGACGAACTCACCCTGCACGCCCCCCTGCCCATCCCCGACGCCCGCCACCACAACACCGGCCACCACAGCAACGGCCGGCACAGCAACGGGGACAGCGGCAGCGGCGACACCGGAAGCGTCGTGGTGCAGGTCACCGTGACCGGACCAGGCCAAGACGGCCGACGTCAGATCGCCATCCACTCCAAGGACGACCACGGGCAGTGGACTCGGCACGCCACCGGAACCCTCACCCCCACCCCCGCCACTGCTCAAGACACTCCGACGGAGTTGAGTCAGGCTTGGCCTCCGCCGGGCGCTGAGCCACTGGACACCATCGGCTTGTACGACCGCCTGGTCGACCACGGCTACGGCTACGGCCCCGCTTTCCATGGCCTGACCCGCGCCTGGGAAGACCAGGATGACCTTTATGCCGAGGTGTCGCTGCCGGTTGACGTCGCTGATCCGGCGGGGTATGGCGTTCACCCCGCGTTGCTGGACGCGGCGATGCACGTGGGCATGCTGGCCGTGCAGGACGCCGGTCAGGATGCCGGGGAGACCGGTCCGCTGATTCCGTTCAACTGGAACGGCGTCACCCTGCACGCCGCCGGCGCCACCGCGCTTCGCGTACGGCTGCGCCGCCTGGACGGCGAGGCGGTCACCCGGCTGGACCTCACCGATCCGGCCGGTCGGCCGGTGGCTTCGGTGGAGACACTGACCGCACGACCGCTGGCTCCTGAGCAGTTGGGCGGCGCGGCCTCGACGCGGTGGTTGTACGAGGTGGCTTGGCGGGCGCTGGACGAGCGCGGGCCCGCCGAGACCGCCGAGACCGCTGCCGGGGCGCAAGATGTCGCGACGCTGGATGTCGCCTCTTCGGTGGGAGCGAAATCCGCTGCCCGAGGCGCGGGGGCCGGTGGCGGCGGGCCGGTGGAGGGTGACGTTCCGGTCCCGGTGCGGGTGCGGTGGGCCGTCGAGGAAGTGCTGGGTGAGTTGCAGTCCTGGTTGGCCGAGGCGGACGCGCGGCCGGCAGTGGTGGTTACTCGGGGCGCGGTGGCCGTGGCCGATGGTGAGGTTCCCGATCCGGCGCAGGCTGCGGTGTGGGGGCTGGTGCGGGCCGCTCAGGCGGAGGAACCCGGCCGGATCACCCTGATCGACCTCGACCCGGACGACGTTTCGCTGGAAGACGCGCAGGTCGCCGCTGCGTCCGACGACGCGTCGGACGCCCAGGCGGCCAAGCGTGCCAAGGCTGCCGAGGCGGCCGCGGTGCTTCGGAGCGGGGAACCACAGGTCGCGTTGCGCGGCGACCGGCTCTTAACGCCGCGGCTGGAGCGGGCCCGCCTCGGCGAGGAGCCCGTGGCGGCCTGGCCGGTCGATGGGACCACGCTGATCACCGGCGGCACCGGCGGGCTGGGCGCCCTGATGGCCCGGCATCTGGTCGCCGTGCACGGCGTGCGGCATCTGCTGCTGGTCTCCCGTCGCGGCCTGGACGCCCCCGGC
>NZ_JBHTCG010000072.1:0-3829 GCF_042665155.1 Sphaerisporangium rhizosphaerae
CTAGTAAGGGGACGAATAGCGTCTGATGAGCTATTCGCAGACTTGAAGAAGGCGTTTGAGCTGGTCACCGGCCTGTGGGGGTGACGTTCGCCGAGGTCATCGTGTGTGTCGGTGCGTGGCTGTCTGCCTGCTGCTTTCTGGGTTCTCCGGAATGGATCTCGCATCAGATGCGAGCATGTCGCTTCTGATGCGAGGTGGTGTTTGGGGTGAAACGGGTCTCGGTGGAGGGTGCGGCGCACCTGGTGCTCGTGGACGGTGTGGTGCCGCTGCACCCCCAGGAGGCGGTGTTCGCCGCGATGCTGACGGGGTGGGAGCGGCAGCAGCGGGCGCGGCTGCTGGCGGTCTCGACGATCAAGGCGCGGGTGGACCTGGTGCGCAGGTTCGCGGCGTTCACGGGGACGCCGCCGTGGGAGTGGCTGCCGGGGGACGTGGAGGACTGGGCGACGGAGTTGCTGTCGTCGCCGGGGCCGCTGGCGCGGTCGACGGTCCGGAACTATCTGAATCAGATCGCGATGTTCTGCGACTATCTGACCGATGCCCGCTACGGGTGGGGCGAGCAGTGCGTGGGGTACTTCGGGACGCACCCGGTCCAGATCTGCCATGAGGACAACACGCCTTCGCACTCCTCGCCCTATGAGGGGCGGCCGGAGGTGCGGGCGCTGACCCGCCGGGAGTTGCAGGACTTCTTCGATCACGCCGACGAGCAGGTGCTGAGGGCGCGTGCTTCGGGCCGGAAGGGGTGGCTGCCGGCGTTCCGGGACGCGACGCTGTTCAAGGTGATCTACGGGTGGGGGCTGCGGCGGCGGGAGGCCGGAAACCTCGACCTCGCTGACTTCTCGCGGAACCCGAAGGCGCCGGGGTTCGGACGCTACGGGGCCTGCTATGTGAGGTTCGGGAAAGCGGTGAAGGGATCGCCGCCCCGGCGGCGGACGGTTTTGACGGTCTGGGATTGGTCGGTCGAGGCGGTTGCCGAATACGTCGCGGAGGTTCGGCCACTGTTCGAGGTCGGCAAGCGGCAGCTTCTGTGGCCCTCAGAACGCGGAGGAAGGATCACCGGGCGGCACATCACCCGCAGGTTCGCCGAGTACCGGGACGCGCTCGGGCTGGAGGAGGTGCTGCATCCGCACTGCTTGCGGCACTCCTACATCACGCATCTGATCGAGGACGGCGCTGATCCGTTCTTCGTGCAGCGGCAGGTCGGGCACGCGTGGGGGTCGACGACGTCCATCTACACCCACGCGGGATCGGATTTCATGAACAATGCCCTGCGTGAGGTACTGGACGCCGGGCTGAGGGGAGCGAACTGATGCGGACGGTTCGTTACCGGTGGCATCTGCGGGAGTTGATGGCCCGCCGCGGCATGTTCAACACCACCGACCTGGCGCCGCTGCTGGCCGAACGCGGGATCGAGATGTCGGCCTCGCAGATCCACCGGCTGGTCACCGGCACTCCTGAGCGGCTCAACCTGCAGGTGTTCGCCGCGCTCTGCGACATCCTGGACGCCGGCCCCGCCGAGTTGTTCGAGCCGGTCGTCATCACCTCGGCGCGGCGCAAGACCGCCAAGGAGATCGGGCTGCTTGCGCCCGCCCCGCCGGGTGAGGTGCGCCGGCCGCGCCGCGCCCGGATCGTCCCCGACGAGCCGTGACCCGGCGGCGGGGCCGGTGCGCTGAGTGCGGCCGGGAGGGGCTGACGATCTCCGGTTCCCGCCCGGACGGCGCCGGGGTCTGCGGAGCCTGCTACCGCGCCTACCGGCCCAAGGCCCGCTGCGAGGAGTGCGGCGAACTCCGCTTCCCCGCAGTCAAAGCCGCAGGCCGCTCCGGCGGCACCCGCACGTTGTGTTCCCGCTGCTACCGAGCCGAGCAGCCAAAGCGAGCATGCGACGGCTGCGGCCGCCTCCGGAAGATCAACGCTGGGCGGGTCGGGCATGAGGCGCTCTCGCTCTGCTCCTCCTGCTACATCCGCCACCAGACCCCGGTCCTCTGCGGTGAATGCGGGCGGATGGCTCCTGCGGCGGTGGTCCCGGGCGGGCGGACCGCGACCGAACTGGTGCTCTGCGCCCGCTGCTACGAGCACCCCAAGCGGCCCTGCGGAGTCTGCGGACGCACCCGCCGGGTCTCGGTCAAGGCCACCGCCGATCACCCAGATCTCTGCCTCACCTGCAACCAGGCCGCCATGGTCACCTGCCGCATCTGCGGGCGCTCCGCACGCGGCAGGCGGACCGGCATCGGCGGCGGACCGGCCTGCTTCACCTGCATCCTCACCGACCGCGTCACCCTCCTGCTCACCGGCCCGGACGGCCGGATCCTCCCCGCGCTGCTGCCGCTCCGCGAAGCGATCCTCGCCACCGGCAACCCGCAAGCCGCCCTCTCCAACCTCCACCGCAGCAGCAGACGCGCCCGCCACGTCCTGGCCGACCTCGCGGCCGGACGGCTCCCCCTCACCCATGAGGCCCTCGACAGCCGCGGCACCAGCCGCTCCATCGACTACCTGCGCGTCCTCCTCATCGCCGCAGGGGCCCTGCCCGCCCGCGACGAGCACCTGTTCCGGCTGGAGGCCTTCGCCCGAACCGTCACCACAGCCGCCCACCCCGACGACCAGAAGCTCATCGCTCTGTTCGCCCGCACCCACCTGCTGCGCCGCCTCCGCCGCCGCCTGGACGGCGCCCCCCTCCAACCAGGAGCCGCCTACCGGGCCCGCGCCGAACTCGCCGCCACCAGCCGCTTCCTCACCCACCTGCGCGACCACGGCCGCACCCCGGCCACCTGCCGCCAAGCTGACATCGACGCCTGGCTCGCTGACGTCCGCCGCGCCGATGCCACGCGCGCCTTCTGGTCCTGGGCCACCAAAACCCGGCACCTCCCACCCTTGGACATCCCCACCCGAATCACCTCGCAGCCATCACAGTTCACGCCCGACGATCACCGATGGGCGCTCGCCCGGCGCATGCTCCACGACGAGGCCATCCCCACCACCGACCGCGTCGCCGCCCTCCTCGTCCTGCTGTTCGCCCAACAGGTCTCCAAGATCAGCCGCCTCACTACAAGCGACCTCCACCACACCCCCGGCGGCACCACCGAACTAACCCTCGGCCCGACCAGCGTCGTCCTGCCCGATCCGCTCGCCGACCTGATCAATCAGCTGCCCACCCCACGCGCCGACCGGACCGCCCACCACCTCCACGACGACACCTGGCTGTTCCCTGGCCGCCACCCCGGCAAGCCCCTCCACCCCACCAGCCTCGCCCGCCGCCTCACCACCCTCGGCATCGACGCCCGCCCCGACCGCAACGCCGCCCTCCTGGACTACGCCCGCCAACTCCCCCCACCCGTCATCGGCCGCCTCCTCGGACTGGCACCAGGGACAGCCGACCGCTGGGCCACCCTCGCCGGCGGCAAATGGGCCCGCTACACCCCACCCTTCCAACGCTGACCCGCGACCACCTGGGCGTCATAACAAGCTGGCACCACGACCAGATGACCCGCTGGATCCGCTACCTCAACACCGAAGACGACACCTGGACCCACATCGAGCTCGACGACCAACAGTGGGTCACCCGGCAAGTCGACCTCCACGGCCCCGACCAGTGACCCGTCACCGCCGCCGCCCTCAACGACCTCATCCATCTCCGGGAAACGCCGCTACGGCACCCTCGCCGAAGAAAGCCTCGACGGCTGGCAGAACCCCGAGCACGCCGCCGAGATCACCCACCAGGAGTTCGAAGCCCTCTGGGTCAGGGCCACGCACCACCTCGACGAACGGGGCTAACAGGCCAGATCACCCAGGGCTCCGCCTAGAATTCCCACGTTCCGAATAAGACTCTCCGCCACTA
>NZ_JBHTCG010000073.1:0-3606 GCF_042665155.1 Sphaerisporangium rhizosphaerae
TGTGGCTGGGGTCGGTGAAGTCCAATCTCGGGCATACCCAGGCGGCGGCCGGGGTGGCCGGTGTGATCAAGATGATCCTGGCCATGCGGCACGGGTTGTTGCCCAAGACGCTGCACGTGGACGCCCCTTCATCGAAGGTGGACTGGTCGGGCGGGGCGGTGGAGTTGCTGACCCAGCCTCGGCCCTGGCCCAAGGACGCGGATCGGCCGCGCCGGGCGGGGGTGTCCTCGTTCGGCATCTCCGGCACCAACGCCCACATCATCCTGGAAGAACCCCCGGCCGAAGAGCCGCCGCACGCGCCGCTTGCAGGGGTGCCCTCAGGCGAGCGAGACGGCGGCACGGCTACAGCGGCCCAGGGCGACCCCGCCGCTACCGCACCGGCACCGCTGCGACCGGCGCCTGTGGTGGTACCGGCGCTTGCGATGGTGCCGGTGCCGGTGGTGGTGTCGGCCAAGAGCCAGGCGGCGTTGCGCGCACAAGCCGGTCGGCTGGCGGAGTTCGTCGCCGGGCATGAATCGGCCGGTCCGGTCGAGGTGGCCGCCGCCCTGACACTCCGGGCCGCCCTGGAGCACCGGGCAGTGCTACCCGCGGTCGACCGAGAAGGTCTGCTCGCCGCGCTGCGGACCCTCGCCCCAGGCGAACCGACGACCGGTGGGGTGGTGGCCGGCGTGGTGGAGTCGTCGGCTGCGGTGATGGGTCGGGTGCGGTCGGGCCGGGTGGCGGTGGTGTTCTCCGGTCAGGGTGCTCAGCGGGTCGGGATGGGCCGGGAGTTGTATGCGGCTTTCCCGGTGTTCGCCCGCGCTTTCGACGAGGCGTGTGCGTTGCTGGAGGTCGAACTCACCGCCGCCGACGGTGCCGGGGTGGTGAGCGGCCTGGCCGGTGGTGTGAGCCTGCGAGAGATCATCCTCGGCCAGACCAGCCAGACCAGCGAGGTCGGTCAGACCAGCGAGATCAGTCAGACGAATGGTTCTGCTGCTGGTGGGGTGTTGGATCAGACGGTGTTCGCTCAGGCCGGGTTGTTCGCGGTGGAGACGGCGTTGTACCGGCTGCTGGAGTCGTTCGGTGTTCGGCCCGATTTTGTGGCGGGGCATTCGCTGGGGGAGATTTCTGCGGCGCATGTGGCCGGTGTTCTGGATTTGGCGGATGCGTGCCGGTTGGTGGCTGCTCGTGGCCGGTTGATGCAGGGGTTGCCGTCCGGGGGTGCGATGGCGGCGATCGGCTGCGGCGAGCAGGAGATCGTCCCGGTGCTGGCCGGGCGTGGCGAGATCTCGGTGGCGGCGGTGAACGCGCCGGGTTCGGTGGTGGTCTCCGGTGCTGCCGATCAGGTGGAGCAGGTGGTGGAGTGGGCGCGTAAGAACGGGTATCGGACGCGGCGGTTGCGGGTGTCGCATGCGTTCCATTCGCCGTTGATGGAGCCGATGCTGGCCGAGTTCGAGCGGGTGGTGGCGGGGTTGACGCTGCGTCGCCCGGAGTTGCCGCTGGTGTCCAACCTGTCGGGTGAGCTGGTCGGCGAGGAGGTCACCGAGCCGGGGTACTGGGTGGAGCACGTGCGGCGGCCGGTCCGGTTCGCCGACACCATCACCACCCTGCGCGGACAGGGCGTCGGCTGTTACATCGAGGCAGGCCCGGACGCCCAGCTGGCCCCGATGATCGAACAGACCCTCGCTCATCATGACAACGCTGGTGACCAGCATCTCGGCGGGACCGGTGGTGGGGACGGCGATCACGCCGAGGTTCGCGGTGGTGATGGCGGGCGCGGGATCGGCTACGACGGCGGTGAGCCCGCGGTGGTGGCGTTGCTGCGCCGCGACCGGGACGAGACCGCTCAATTGGTGGCCGGGCTGGGCCAGGCGTGGACGTGTGGCACGGCCGTGGACTGGACCGCCTGGCCGGCCTGGACCACCGGAACCGGAACGGCCGGTTCGGCCGGGGCCCGCGTCGGCGATCTGGATCTGCCCACCTATCCGTTCCAGCATCGCCGTTACTGGCTGCATTCGGCTCCGGCCGGTGACCCGACGGCGCTCGGTCTGCGTGCCGCTGATCACCCGATTTTGGGTGCGGTGGTGGAGCAGCCGGACGGTGGCGCCATCTTGACCGGCCGGTTATCGGTCACGACCCAGCCCTGGCTGGTCGATCACGCCATCAATGCCACCCCGATCCTGCCCGGCACCGCCTTCGTCGAACTGGCCCTGCGCGCCGGAGACCAGGTCGGCTGCCCGACCATCGACGAGCTCACCCTGCACGCTGCCCTGCCGATTCCCAATACCACCAATGGCACCGGCCATCACAGCGCCAGCGACGGCATCACTCTGCAGATCACCCTCAGCCCACCCGACGAAGACGGCCGGCACCAGATCGCCATCCACTCCAAAGACGACCATGGGCAGTGGACTCGGCACGCCACCGGGACCCTCACCCCCACCCCCGCCACTGCTCAAGACACTCCTACGGAGTTGAGCCAGGCTTGGCCTCCGCCGGGCGCCGAGCCACTGGACACCATCGGCTTGTACGACCGTCTGGTCGATCACGGTTACGGCTACGGCCCCGCCTTCCATGGCCTGACGCGGGCGTGGACGCGTGGTGGGGACCTTTATGCCGAGGTGTCGCTGCCGGTTGACGTCGCTGATCCGGCGGGGTATGGCGTTCACCCCGCGTTGCTGGACGCGGCGATGCACGTGGGCATGCTGGCCGTGCAGGACGCCGGTCAGGATGCCGGGGAGACCGGTCCGCTGATTCCGTTCAACTGGAACGGCGTCACCCTGCACGCCGCCGGCGCCACCGCGCTTCGCGTACGGCTGCGCCGCCTGGACGGCGAGGCGGTCACCCGGCTGGACCTCACCGATCCGGCCGGTCGGCCGGTGGCTTCGGTGGAGACGCTGACCGCACGACCACTGGCTCCTGAGCAGTTGGGCGGCGCGGCCTCGGCCCGCTTGCTGTATGAGGTGACTTGGCGGCCGCTGGACGCGGTGGACGAGCGTGCCGCGGAGACCGCTGCCGGGATGCCGAACGTCGCGATGCTGCATGTCGCGTCTTCGCCAAGGGTTGCTGGTGGAGCACCCGTGGACGGTGACGTCCCGGTTCCGGTGCGGGTGCGCCGGGTCGTCGGTGAAGTGCTGGGTGAGTTGCAGTCCTGGTTGGCCGAGGAGGACGCGCGGCCGGCAGTGGTGGTGACTCGGGGTGCGGTGGCCGTGGCCGATGGGGAGGTTCCGGATCCGGCGCAGGCTGCGGTGTGGGGTCTGGTGCGGGCCGCTCAGGCGGAGGAACCTGGCCGGATCACCCTGATCGACCTTGACCCGGACGACGTTTCGCTGGAAGACGCGCAGGTCGCCCTCGGTCCTGAGGGGGTATCGGCGAGTGCCGTGCCGGCCGCCGTCGATGGTGGTGAGGACGGCTTCGCGGGTGGTGTGCGTGCCGCGCTGGCTTGTGGTGAGCCGGAGGTGGCGGTGCGCGGGGGCCGGCTGTGGGTGTCCCGGATGACGCACCTGGCATCGCCTGGCCCGGAGGGTGGAATCTCGTCGTCTGGGGAAGCCGGCCAGGTGGGCGGTGAGGATGCCGAGGTGGTGTGGCCGGTCGATGGGACGACGTTGGTCACTGGTGGTACCGGTG
>NZ_JBHTCG010000074.1:0-3400 GCF_042665155.1 Sphaerisporangium rhizosphaerae
AGGTGGACGACCAGCTCTGGTTGGTCTGGCCGTTGCAGTCCCACAGGTTCACCGCGGTGCCGTCGGTGGTGGAACGGTTCGGCACGTCGATGCACCGCCCGGACGCGACACCCTTGATCGGACCGCTGCCGCCGGGCCCCGTGGGAGTCGGCGTGGGAGTCGGCGTGACGGTGGGGGTGACCGTCGGGGTCGGCGTGGGAGTGGGGTTCACGGTGCCGTCGAGACCGAAGAAGCGGATCGCGTAGATGCCCATTCCGGTGTGCGGCAGGTCATGGCCGGCGCCGGAGATGGTCCACGCCTCGACCTGGCCCGAGCCGAAGACCCGCCGGGTCCACCCGGACTGCGGAGTGGTGGTGGAGGTGGCGGTCTGGCCGATCCCCCACACGTTGGTCCACTGGTCGGCCTCTTCTTGCAGCATGGTGTAGTTCAGCACCGAGTCGTTGGTGCCGTGCCAGGCCATGACCCGTGGCCGCGGCCCGGTGTAGCCGGAGTACGCGGCGCGCGCCAGGTCGCCCCACTGCTGCGGCGTCTTGTCCCCGCACCCGGCCGGCCCGAGGCAGCCGTAGGGCACGCCCGAGAAGGGCGCGCCGGCCGCGAAGACGTCGGGGTAGGTGGCCAGCAGGTTGTTGGTCTCCATCGCGCCGGAGGAGAAGCCGGTGGCGAACACCCTCTGCGGGTCGCCGTTGTAGCGCTGCAGGGTGTAGTTGACCATGGAGACGATCGAGACCGGGTCGCTGCCCCCGGCGTGGCGCAGAGCCTCGTTCGACCACACGTCGAAGCAGCTGGACAGGCCGTTGGCGCTCTTGTTGGCCTGCGGGTAGATGACGATGAACCCGTAGCGGTCGGCCAGCGAGGCGAACTCGGTGCCCTGGTAGAAGCCCTGAGCCGTGCCGTTGCATCCGTGCATCGCGACCAGGACGCCTGGCCGTGCGGACACGTTGTTGGGCACGTAGATGTACATCGGGAGGTTGCCGGGGTTGGACCCGAAGTTGGTCACCTGGGTCAGCGTCGCCGCCGACGCTCGCGGGACCGGCGCCGCGACCATGGACACCGCCGTGATCACGGCCGCGGCCAGCGCGGCGACGCCCATGCCGGCGAGTGCCCGGAAATGCCGTCTCATCGGTCTGCCTTTCACTCAAGGGGCGCAGGAGCGGGGCGCGGCGGTACGGGAGCGGCGGAAGGGTGGTGGGCACCGGCGGACGGCGGTCAGCGCCGCCCGCCGGGCCGATGAGGGAGCGTCAGACCCGGGTCCAACGCTGGTTGGTTCCGCCGTTGCAGGACCAGATCTGCAGCTTGACGCCGTTGGCGGTGGAGTAGTTCGGCACGTCGAGGCACTTGTTCGCGCCGATGGCCGTGATGCTGCCGTCGGAGTTGAACCGCCACTGCTGGTTGCTCTGCCCGTTGCAGTCCCAGATCGCCACCTGCGCGCCGTCGGCCGTGCTCGCGTTGGACACGTCCAGGCACTTGTTGCCGTACACCCGCAGCTCACCGCTGCCGGTCGGCGCCCACTGCTGGTTGGCCTGCCCGTTGCAGTCCCAGATCTGCACCTGCGCGCCGTTGGCCTGCGAGACGTTGGCGACGTCCAGGCATCTGCCCGAGCCGACGCCGCGGATCGCGCTCGTGGTGGAGGGCGTCGGCGTGGGAGTGGGAGTGGGAGTGGGAGTGGGGTTCGAGCCGCCGGGCTGGCCGATGCTGCCGGAGACCGACTGCAGAGCCGTGTACCAGGCGGCGGCCATCTTGTCGTAGCCGTTGGCGGTGGGGTGGATGCCGTCGATCAGGTCGCCGGTGGTGAGCTTGCTGTGCATGTCGACGAGGTAGACGTGCTTGCCGCTGCTGACCTTGCTCTGGACGATGCCGGGGATGGCCGCGTTGAAGGTGCGGACGGAGTTCTCCTGGCCGGAGTTGGACAGCGGGATGATGGTGGCGACGAACACGTCGGCGTTGGGCACGGCCGCGGTGATGTGGTCGATCAGGGTGGACAGCCGCTGCGGGGCGCTGGACACGTTGTAGTTCTGCAGCACGTCGTTGGTGCCGATGTGCAGCAGGACGGTGCGCGGGTTGTAGGTGCGGGCCCAGCCGGTGATGTTGGCGTCGATCTGGTCGATGCGCCAGCCGGGGTGTCCCTCGTGGTCGTGGTCGCCGAGGTTGCCCGGCCCGTTGAACTGGGATCCGACGAAGTCGATCGTGTAGCGGCCGGAGGCCAGGCGCTGCCACAGCCCGATGCGGTATCCGCCGGGCACCTGCGTGCCCTCGGTGATCGAGTCACCCAGCGGCATCACCCGCACTCCGCCGTTGGACTCGGCGCTGGCGACGCCCATCCCGGTCGCCGTTCCCGCAGCCACGACGGCGACGGCCAGCAGCGCGGCGGTCAGCCATCGTCTCCACATCACCATGCTCAACCTCTTTCAGGCACCGGCGACCGCGTCGGGTCGGCCAAGAGAGCGTTAACAGCCTTCAGGTATTGGGATGCCGGCGACCGGTGGACCGCTGGGAAGTGGTGTCTGTCCCAGCGGACGCGGCACTCCGGTCGCCGGCATGCCTAGGGGAAGTGCGTTCTTGTTAGCGTTAACAATCGACCGTGTCGGCCGGCTCCCTTCTCCGTCGTGTGCGGCGGTGGTGTGGGCGGAGCAAATACGAGACCGGGACGCGCCGTCAAGGGTCGGCGCCGCGCCGCGCCGTGGGCGGGCGGGCCGCCGGGGCTGTCGATCTGGTGTTATCGCCGCCGTCGCACGGCGGCGCCCACCGCCTTGTGCTGAAACTTTCAGCCACCCCGACCCAGGATTCGGGGGGTGTCTGCAAGTTTCACGGCGGGGGCATTTTTGTAAGGCCTGGTGTGCGGGGTTTGTCGCGCCGAGGGGCCCTCGAAAGTTTCGGCTGCGGTCTTGACGTGTTTCGGGATGGTTTCCACACTGAGTCCGGAGTAGGTTCCGCCGCCGACTCGGTGGTGCGTGGCGGGAGCCTTCGGCGACGTCTTGGTGGTGTGCGTCTCTGTGGCAGGGATGCGGCGTCGGGCCGCGGGCGTGTCCCGCATGTTCTCCCGCTTCCCGCTCTTCCGCGATCCCTTATGGAGGCTCAGGCATGGGCGCATACGTCACACACCCGCCGGGGAACCGGCGACCCTTCCGCGGTCTGCGGGCCGTGCTCGCCGGTGCTCTCGGCGTGCTCGGCACGGTCACGGCGCTGACGTTGCCGGGCCCGGCCGACGCCGCGGCGAGCACGCTGGGTGCGGCGGCGGCGCAGAGCGGGCGGTACTTCGGTACGGCCATCGCCTCGGGGCGGCTTGGTGATTCGGCGTACACGACCATCGCGAACCGTGAGTTCAACATGGTGACGGCCGAGAACGAGATGAAGATCGACGCGACCGAGCCCAACCAGAACCAGTTCAACTTCACTGCCGGTG
>NZ_JBHTCG010000075.1:0-3352 GCF_042665155.1 Sphaerisporangium rhizosphaerae
CGTCCACACGCCGTGCAGGCGGACCGCGCGCGGAGCCAGCAACGGCCCTGCCAGCACGAGCAGCACCCCGGCCACCGCCTGCACCGGGCCCTGCGCCACCAGCGCCACCCCGGACGCCACCAGGAGCAGCGGCACCAGGAGCGGCGGCACCAGGACCGCCACGCCGCCGATCAGCGGGTCGCCGAGCAGCCAGGCGAGATCACGCCAGGTGGCCGGGTCCTTGAACACCCAGTCGAAGGTTCGCATGAAGTCGGGCACCAGGGACGTCCGGTAAAGTCTGCGGCCCTCGCGGCCGTCTCATTCTGGCCGGGGTTCGGTCGTCAGGGATCGTCAGCACCGCAGGTGAGCGGCGTCAGCACCCGTCCGTGCCCGTCACGGAATGTCCGTCTTCGTCTGTGTCGGTTGCCGAAGGAGACACCCCCATGACCATCCTGGTCGATCTGGCCGCAGCCGGCACTACCTCCACCGTCATCCTGGCCCTTCCCGCTGCCCTCTACCTGTTCTCCCGGGATACCTCCGCCGCACCCGGGCGCTGCGTCTGCTGCGCCGCTGACTCCCGCGCCTGGCCCCCGAAGCGCTTATCTCCACCCCGTCCCCCACGGGCGGCTGCGGAGCCGCACACCAGTCCAGGTACAGCGCCGCCTGCCACCGAGGCCGCGAGAATCGAGGATTACGGGACGGCTCCGAGCCGGGCGGCCCGGAACCGTGTTCGCCCAGACAGGGTCAGTCCCGGAATCCGTCCAGAAACACCCGGTCGGGAGGCTGGCGACACGCTGGTCATCTACAAGCCCGACCGCATCGCCCGCTCGGTGAAGGAACTGCTGGTCTTCCTGGAAGGCGAGCTCGCCCCGCGGGATCAACCTGCACATTCTGTCGGACATCTGTGCCGGCCTGCACCGGCCCGGCGGGCAGAGCGTGGCCGACAAGATGCTGTTCATGGTCGCGGCGATGGCCGCCGAGATGGAACGCGACCTGATCTCCGAATGCACCCTGGACGGCCTGGCGGCGGCCGCAGCCCACGGCCGCAAGGGCGGCCGCCCACAACCGTCAACCACGACCCGCTCGCCATCGCCCGCGCCCGCCGAGCCCGCGGCGAGTCGGTCACCGCCATCGCCAGCATCTGGGCATCAGCCGCCCCACGCTGTGCCGAGCGCTGGAGGACGACGAACCACCAGCGCTCGACGACACGGCCCGACGCATAACCTCCGACGCTGACACCGGCGCCGCCCGGCAGTCCGGCCCGAACGTGCAGCAGGCCGAGCTCACGACTATGGCCGAGGCCGCACCCCGCCCATGCCGTAGCCGTGGAAGCGGTGACCGAAACGGTGGCCAAGAGCTCCCTCCCCATCGACGCCCACCACCGGTGGACCAACCGACGCAAGGACACGCCACGATCCGCTACACCGCTGCCCAGATCCGCGACATGGTCACCCACCTCGAGGGATGCGAGCAGTGCTGCGGCGACGATGCCGAGATCCGCGCCTCCCTTCACGACGAGGGCCTGCCGCCAGCCGAACTGGAGGAGTACATCCGCGTGACCCAGTGGGTCACGCGGATCGCCGCCAATCAACAGCCGGGCGGATGCCCCGGCCAGATCCGCCGCCCTTCCCCGCCCCCCGCCAAGGCGGGCAGGCGGGTGAGTCTTAGACGGCGTCCCACCAGCGGCCATGACCCGGAGCGAACCAGGGCCTGCACACCGGGCAGCGCCAGGTCACCAGCTCCCGCTCCCCCCCGCTGACGTTATCGATGGCGCGCAGCGCGTCGGCGCACGACCCGCTGGTGCACAGCTCCGCGTCAGCGCGGGGTGAGGGGCGCAGAACTCCTTATGCCGACAAAGGCATATGGTCCGCCCCGTCGCCGCATCCACCAGCGGGTTCCGGCCGGGGTCATCGAAACTCGGATTGCCCGATTGCGCCGAACAAAGCGTCCCGGCTATCCCCACACCCAAAGGTCGAACCGGCCGCCCGCGTAAGGACCGCGGCACTGTAGCCACTGCTGGGTGTGATCCCGCACATAGTTGGCTCGAGCGTCACAGGACGCACGGTTTGGGTAGCTTTCCCCGGTGAAAATCCACTGGCTCGCGGCGGTCGCAGGTTCGTAGGCCACCGCTTCGGCGGTCCCATTCCCAGCAGAGGGGGCAGTGCCGGAAACCGCCTGCGCAGGGGCGGCGGCTGCCCCCAAAGCGAGGGCAGCGCCCAGGACAGTGGTCGCCAGTGATTGACGGATACGCATGATCACCTCTCGGATCGGACTTTGGTTGGTGTGCATGTCGCACCGATTGGCGCATATGTGTCGTGCCGATGCAGCGTGATCGCCTATTGCTTAGGGCGTTTTCGCTGGTGAGGGCTTTGTGGCGGTTTTTCGGACCGGTTCGGTCCGAAGGCTGCGGCTGTGAGCGGGGCTGACCTATGTGTCTGATCTCATCAAGACGCCAGGACTACGTCTGAAACTGATGGACATCGTTGACACCTGGGTTCTTCGGCCACTACGGAGATCATCTATGTTCACCGCCAGCTCCACCGCTCGACCGTAAAGCGCGTCAGCGCCTGGCGGTCATTCGTCTCGGGCAACGTCGCGCTGACCTGCCGGTGCTACGGGATCAGCAGGCAGGCGTACTACATCTGGTACCGGCGGCTACCTGGCCAAGGGCATCGAGGGTCTGCGAACCCGGTCCAAGCGGTCCCATACCAGCCTGAACGCCACCCATGTACTGGCTCTGTAACTGGCGCGGCCGATCCCGCTGATCCCTCCGCGGACGGTTGCCTGACATGGCCAAGCCGTAGCACCAAGACGCCCAGCCTGAGCAGAGGACACAGCACCCAAAGATCATGGATCTCCAACTGCGGCGCATCTAGTCCACCCAGACGGCAGATGGCGCGAACCTCGTGGGACGCTAGCCGCCATCCCCCTCTGCCAGCGCCTCCTGCACCCCGGCAAGGTTCCGTTCTGACTGCTTCGTGTCCGGATGATCATCGCCCAGAACTCGCCGCCGAACTTCCAGCGCCTGCTGCTCCAAAGCGCGGGCCTGCTGCAACTCCCCCATCTCGCGGAGGGTAATGGCAAGATCGCTCATCGAGGTCAAGGTGTCAGGGTGGTCGGCGCCCAGAACCCGCCGCCGACCCTCCAACGCCTGCTCCTCTACTGTGCGGGCCCGCTGCAGCTCCCCCAGCTCGTATAGCGTGAGGGACTGTAAGACGAACGGCTCTGTCGCAGATTCGGCTCTGTGAGCTTGTAACTCGTAGTGTGTAAAGCTGATCTTGCTGCTGGTCTTGGTCGTTTTACCTGATGCGACCTGGATAGGCCTCTGCCAGTTCGTTGAGGGCCTCGATCCAGCCGTAGGTCTTGGCGCCTT
>NZ_JBHTCG010000076.1:0-2924 GCF_042665155.1 Sphaerisporangium rhizosphaerae
GATGATTTCGATGGTCATGAGGGTTGCAATGAGGTGTTGAACGTGACGCGTCCTGACATTGTGCGGGGGGTTCATGACGCGTATTTCGCGGTGGGTGTTGATTGTGTGGAGACCAACACTTTCGGGGCGAATCTGGCGGCGTTGGCGGAGTATGACATCGCTGGTCGGGTGTGGGAGTTGTCGCAGGCGGGGGCGCGGCTGGCGCGGGAGTCGGCTGATGAGTGGGCGGCGGGTGATGGGCGGGCGCGGTTCGTTTTGGGGTCGATGGGTCCGGGGACGAAGTTGCCGACGTTGGGGCATGTGCGGTTCGAGGCGTTGCGTGATGCTTATGAGGCGAATGCGGCGGGGTTGATCGCGGGTGGGGCTGATGCGTTGATCATTGAGACGTGTCAGGACTTGTTGCAGGTGAAGGCGGCGGTGGTCGGGGCGCGTCGGGCGATCGAGGCGGCGGGGCGTGATGTGCCGGTGGTGGCGCAGGTGACGATCGAGACCAACGGGGCGATGTTGCTGGGGTCGGAGATCGGTGCGGCGTTGACGGCGATCGAGCCGTTGGGTGTCGATGTGCTGGGGTTGAACTGTGCGACGGGTCCGGCGGAGATGTCGGAGCATTTGCGGTATCTGGCCAAGCATGCCGGTGCGGGGGTGGCGTTGTCGTGCATGCCGAACGCGGGGTTGCCGGAGTTGACCGCGGATGGGGCGCGGTATCCGTTGTCGCCGGGTGAGTTGGCCGATGCGCATGAGGGGTTCGCCGGCGAGTACGGGCTGGCGCTGGTGGGTGGGTGTTGCGGCACCACGCCGGAGCATCTGCGGCGGGTCGTCGAGCGGGTCGGTGGGCGGGAGGTGGCTGTCCGGCGTCCGCGTTTGGAGGCGGGTGCGGCGTCGTTGTATGCGCATGTGCCGTTCCGGCAGGACACTTCGTATCTGGCGATCGGTGAGCGGACCAATGCCAATGGGTCCAAGGCGTTTCGTGAGGCGATGCTGGGCGGGCAGTGGGAGGAGTGTGTGGACATCGCGCGGGCGCAGTCGCGTGATGGGGCGCACATGCTGGATCTGTGTGTGGATTATGTGGGCCGGGACGGGGTGGCCGACATGGCGGAGTTGGCGTTCCGGTTCGCCACGGCGTCGACGTTGCCGATCGTGCTGGATTCGACCGAGCCGGCGGTGATCGCGGCGGGGTTGGAGATGCTGGGTGGCCGGGCGGTGGTCAACTCGGTGAACTACGAGGACGGTGACGGCCCGGATTCGCGGTTCCAGCGGATCATGCGGTTGGTGAAGGAGCACGGCGCCGCGGTGGTCGCGTTGACCATCGATGAGGAGGGGCAGGCGCGTACCGCGCGGTGGAAGGTCGCGGTGGCGTCCCGGCTGATCGAGGACCTGACGGGTAATTGGGGGATGCGGGTCGAGGACATCATCGTGGACTGCCTGACGTTCCCGATCGCCACCGGTCAGGAGGAGACCCGCCGGGACGGGCTGGAGACGATCGAGGCGATTCGTGAGCTGAAGCGCCGCTACCCGGGCGTGCAGACCACCCTCGGCCTGTCCAACATCTCCTTCGGGTTGAACCCGGCCGCCCGCATCGTGCTCAACTCCGTGTTCTTGCACGAATGCGTCAACGCGGGGCTGGATTCGGCGATCGTGCACGCTTCGAAGATCGTGCCGATGGCGCGGATCCCGGACGAGCAGCGTCAGGTCGCCCTGGACATGGTCTATGACCGGCGCCGGGAGGGTTATGACCCGCTGGCCCGGTTCATGGAGTTGTTCGCGGGGGTGGACGCGGCGTCGTTGCGGCAGAGCCGGGCGGCGGAGCTGGCGGGGTTGCCGTTGTGGGAGCGGCTGAAGCGGCGGATCATCGATGGGGAGCGTAAGGGGCTGGAGGGTGATCTGGAGGAGGCGCTGTCCCAGCGCCCGGCCCTGGAGATCATCAACGACGTTCTGCTGGAGGGGATGAAGACCGTCGGGGAGCTGTTCGGCTCCGGCGAGATGCAGCTGCCGTTCGTCCTGCAGTCGGCTGAGGTGATGAAGGCCGCCGTCGCTTACCTGGAGCCGCACATGGACCGGGTGGAGGGGGAGACCAAGGGGCGGATCGTTTTGGCCACGGTCAAGGGGGATGTGCATGACATCGGGAAGAACCTGGTGGACATCATCTTGTCGAACAACGGCTATGAGGTGATCAATCTGGGGATCAAGCAGCCGGTGTCGGCGATCTTGGAGGCGGCCGAGGAGAAGGACGCCGATGTGATCGGCATGTCGGGGCTGTTGGTGAAGTCCACGGTGATCATGAAGGAGAACCTGCAGGAGATGAACTCCCGCGGGATCGCCTCCCGTTTCCCGGTCCTTTTGGGCGGGGCCGCTCTCACCCGCGCCTATGTGGAGCAGGACATGGCGGAGATCTTCAACGGTCAGGTGCGTTACGCGCGGGACGCGTTCGAGGGTCTGCGGTTGATGGATGCGTTCATGGACGTCAAGCGCGGTGTGGCGGGGGCGCAGTTGCCGCCGTTGCGTGCCCGGCGGGTGAAGGCGGGTGCGACGTTGGAACGCACGCCGGTGGAGGCGTTGCCGGCGCGTTCGGATGTGGCGGCCGACAATCCGGTCCCGGTGGCGCCGTTTCTGGGGGAGCGGGTGGTGAAGGGCATCGCGCTGGGTGATTACGCCGCGTTCTTGGATGAGCGGGCGACGTTCATGGGGCAGTGGGGGCTGAAGGCCGCCCGGGGCGGGGACGGGCCGTCGTATGAGGAGTTGGTGGAGACCGAGGGGCGGCCGCGGCTGCGGATGTGGCTGGAGCGGTTGCAGACCGAGAATCTGCTGCAGGCCGCGGTGGTCTACGGCTACTTCCCGTGCGTCTCCGACGGCGATGATCTGATCATCCTGGACGGGCGGACGGGTGGGGAGCGGACGCGGTTCTCCTTCCCGCGGCAGCGGCGTGA
>NZ_JBHTCG010000077.1:0-2413 GCF_042665155.1 Sphaerisporangium rhizosphaerae
ATCAACGACCTGCGCAACCGCGGCGTCGCCGACATCCTCATCGCCTGCTGTGACGGGCTGAGCGGGTTCGAGGACGCCGTCCATGCCGCGTTTCCCGCCACCACCGTGCAGACCTGCATCGTTCATCGAAGCCATAAGCAATCAACTTGGCGTTTCGCTGTCGTGAGCTGCTGACACCGAGGCCAGAAGCTCGGTGGCGGTGGTGAAACGATGCGTGGCCGGTGTGGAGATGTAGCCGTCCTGCTTGAGCAGCGGCAACACATCGTCGATGGCGTTGCGGATGGTGCCGCGACTGACGCCGAACAGGTCGGCCAGCGTTTGCTGATCGCAGAGTTGTCGCTGGGCCAGCACGGTGGCCAAGATGCGATCGGCATCGGTGATCTTCTGCCGGAAGACACCGCGACGGGACCCTGCAAGCCGTTCGCCTCCGCGCTGCTGGTGCCGGCGTCGTTCAATGGTGGCGTGGTAGGACACCGTGATCCGCTTGATCATGGCCTGGAAGGTGTCGCGCGGCATGCCGGTCACCTCGGGATGCGACAAGACCTGGGAGATGTGCATCTGGGTGGTGACTGCACCATGGTCGAACCAGTCGCGTAGGTCCTGGGAGCGGGAGAAGTAGTGCGTGGTCTGCGAGACGGTGATCTGCTGCTCCTCCATGAGGGTGCGGGTTTGCCTGATCGCCTCGCCGATAGTGACCGGGTTGGTGCTGAGCAGGTCGACCAGAACTTTCTGGGAGCAGACCTGGCGCAGGTAGATGACGGTGATCAGGACGCGGTCGGCGTCCGTGAGCAGAGGTTTGCCGTGGGCTCCGGGTGCTTTCAGACGCCGCCGGCCCCGCTGCTGGAACTTGCGCTGCTCGGCTTGGGCGGCTTGCGCGGGGGCCAGTCGCCTGCAGAGGGCGTTCAGTTCCTCGGCGGACATGCCGGTCAGCCGGGGGTCGGCCAGCATCGCCAGGGCTTGGGCTCGCCACTGCTGTCGATCGTCGGCGGTGACGGCGACGGCCCCGCCGTCCAGACTGGCGGGAGCGATGGTGTAGTTCCAGGTTCCCCGATGCTCATGGGGCGTGATCGGCAGCGAGCGCATGTACTCGCGGCTGATCGAGATCCCGATCGGGTAGGCGCGAGTGTCCAGTTCGGCATGGACGCGCAGTCCAGTGCGGGTGCGAGTGGCCGCGATGCTGTTTACGACGACCTCATGGCTGGTCAACGGCCTGCCGCGCCAGTTCATGGTGATGTGGGAGAACAGCCGGTGCTCGATCTTGTTCCACTTGGAGGTGCCTGGCGGGAAGTGGCACACGGTCACTGTCAGGCCGGTCTCGGCGGCGAATGCCGCCAGCTCGGCCTTCCAGAGCCGGTAGCGGTAGCTGTTGGAGCCACCGCAGTCTGCGGTGATCAGTAAGCGGTCGGCGGCTGGGTAGCCCAGACGACCGTGCGAGCGCCACCAGCGCCGGATCGACTCCACCGCGAACACCGAGGTGTCGTGATCCGTCCCCACGTTGACCCAGCCGGCGTCATGGGTCAGATCGTAGATGCCGAACGGGATCGCCACCTCCACATCCGGGCCGATGAAGTAGAAGCTGTGGTCCTCCACCTTGACCGGGTCGCCTTTCGGTCGCCACTGCCGCCCCGGGTTCGGTAACTGCCCGAGCTGCTCTTTCTTCTTGGCATCGATGCTGATCACCGGCTGGCTCGCTGCCTGGTACTGCTTGACCTGCTCGTTGAGATACCGGAACTGCGCGTCTCGATCAGGGTGCTGCGTGCCCTCCAGGGTCTTGGCGTTGGCCTGCAGGCTGAAGCCCTGCTCACGCAGCAGCCGGCCGACTGTCGGCGCGGAGACAGGATGTCCTTGTTGGGTCAGTTCCTCGGCCAGGTTCCGCAGCGACTTGGTCGTCCAGCGCAAGGGTGACATCGGATCGCCACGCTCATCCGGCTCCACCAACGCCAGTAGTGCTGGGATCACCGCGGGGTCATGGTCCTCGATCGGCTTACGACCGCCACCGGGTCTGCGGATACGGCCGTTAGGAAGCGGGTCCTCGCCGGCCTCCAGCTCGAACACTCCAGCCCGCACCGTGGTCTCGGACACGCCGGCCACGGCCGCTACGGCCCGAACTCCGCCATGACCGAGCAGCCGCGCTTCCTGCGCGAGCACCAGGCGCCGCTGACGCTCGTTGAGATGCGGCAATAACACCTCGAACCGCGCCACGAGCTGCTCGTGGACCTCGCTGGAGATCGCCATACCATCTCAACGAGTCCAAGATCAGAAAGAAGCGCCTTGTTTCTTGACAGCTTCATCTGATCCGCAACGCGCTGCGCCCGGTGCCGCGCAAGGACCGCGCCGCCCTGGCCGCGGAGTTGAGGAAGGTCTACACCGCCGCCGACGCCGAGGCCGCCTTCGACGCCCTGGCCGAGCTCGC
>NZ_JBHTCG010000078.1:0-2353 GCF_042665155.1 Sphaerisporangium rhizosphaerae
CGGAAGTTAAGCTTTCCAGCGCCGATGGTACTGCACCGGGGACGGTGTGGGAGAGTAGGACACCGCCGGACAAAACTTTATAATGCAAGGTAGGCCATCCACGGTGTGGATGGCCTACCTGCGTTTATGGACCATTTCCGTCACAGGCTCCGGATCTGCCGTTACGACACCTCCCGCCCATCCCGGTACCTCCATCCTCCAAGCCGACCAGGACCCAGGATCAGGAGAACGGGCCCAGCCGCTTGGATGGCGTGCCATTTCCTGCTGTCACCTTTGGGGTGCCCGGCTCGGTCGATGGATGGGCCCGTTCATTACTGCGGTGGCGGCGGTCTCTGTTCAGCTGTCGCTGTCTTATTTCCTGGTACTGATGCGAGCATGTCAGCGGCGCACGTCTAGCGAGCCTTCAGGTCATCCTCTTCCGCGGCATCGCTCGGGTGGTCCAGCCGGGGAAAGTGTCAGGGCGTGGAGAACGGGCCGGGTACTGGAGGTATGGAGTCGTGGGTGGGGACTCCGTTGGTGACGCGCAGGAACTCCAGCTTCTCCGCGTCGGCGGAACCTGCGGCGACCGTGTAGACGACCAGCCGGACGTCGCAGCCGGGGACGGTGAGCACGTCGCAGTCGCACGTCACTTCGCCGACCTGGGGGTGCACGATGGTCTTGCGGGCCGAGACGTGGAGGCCGACCGCGCCCTCGTCCCACAGCCGGGCGAAGTCCGTACTGCTGGAGCGCATCTCCGTGACAAGGTCGATCAGTCCATGGTCATGGGGATGGGCGACGAGAGCCGTGCGCAGATCTGCCACGAGGGCGCGCTTCAGGTCGTCACCGTCGTGGAGCACGGGCCAGGCCGCGAGTCCTCGTGGCCCTGTGGCGAAGACCGACCGCACCAGGTTCCGCTCTATCTGCGTCCGCGCGCCGGGGTCACCCAGCAGCACCGCCCATGCCGGGGTCCAGGACAGCAAGGTCCAGTCGGCGCTGAACACCCCGACGGGGAACTCCCCGAGGCGGGCCAGCATCCGCTGGATCCCCGCCGGGACGTGCGTGGAGATCGTTCCCTCCCGGGGCGGGAGGAGGCCGGCCAGCTTGTAGGCGTGATCGCGCTCCATGGGTTGCAGCTGCAGCGCCCTGGCCAGGCTCGCGACGACCTGCGCCGAAGGGTTGGTGGCGCGCCCCTGCTCAAGCCGCACCACATAGTCGACCGACAGCCCCGCGAGCTCGGCCAGTTCCTCGCGTCGCAACCCCGCAGCACGTCGCCCGCGCCGTGCGGTGCGCCCGACATCGATGGGAGAGAGCCGGTCGCGCCAGCGGCGCAACGCCGTCCCCAGGGTTTCGTCCATGCGGCCATCCTGCCCACTTGATTGTCGTCGTGCCTGGTACTGGTCGTCCCACCGTCGTGGAGGGCACTGGTTGCCCTCTCGTCGCCGCACGAGAGTGAAGGCATGACCACGACGTTCATCACAGGAGCCAACAGATCCCTCGGGTACGAGACCGCCCGCCGGCTGATCGAGGCCGGCCACACCGTCCTGGTCGGAGCCCGTGACCCAGAGCGCGGCCAGGCGGCCGCCGACGCACTCGGCGGTGCTCGTTTCGTCCAGATCGACGTTACCGACGACGCGTCGGTGGCCGCGGCCGCCGCCGACATCGAAGCCCGCGAGGGGTTCATCGACGTTCTGATCAACAACGCGGGCATCCACGGGACGAGCAAACCCGCCGACCAGATCACGGCCGCTGACGCCGCCGAGGTGTTCGAGGTCAATGTCCTGGGGATCGTCCGGGTGACGCATGCGTTCCTGCCACTACTTCGCAGGTCCGCGAACCCGGTCATCGTCAACGTGTCGAGTGGCATGGGGTCGTTCGCCGTGACCCACGACGCAGAGCGCGTCGAGTCGCAGGTCATCACGCCGCTCTACACGTCGTCGAGGGCCGCCGTGACCATGCTGACGACGCAGTACGCGAAGGCCTGGCCGGAGGTGAAGGTCAACGCGGCCGACCCCGGCTATACCGCGACCGACTTCAACGGTCACAGCGGTCCGCAGACGGTGGCCGAGGGGACCGACGCGATCGTCGAACTCGCCACCATCGGGACGGACGGTCCGACCGGGACCTTCCGCGACCGTCAGGGCGCGATGGCCTGGTGATCCACCCCTGAGCTCGGCGCCTACCCGGCGATGGACGAGGACCGGCTGGCGGACCTGCCCGAGGAGACGGACCGCCTCTGGAGCAGGGCTAGGGGGTATCCCTCTAGGTGTGGGAAGTGATCTTGCTGGGAAGCAAGTCATCTGTGGGCGAGGGCTCACTTCTTCGGGGGATGGTCATGACGGTAATCGAGGGTGTCGGCGGCCACATGTCGACCACG
>NZ_JBHTCG010000079.1:0-2258 GCF_042665155.1 Sphaerisporangium rhizosphaerae
GCCGGGGGCGTCCAGGCCGCGACGGGAGACCAGCAGCAGATGCCGCACGCCGTGCACGGCGACCAGATGCCGGGCCATCAGGGCGCCCAGCCCGCCGGTGCCGCCGGTGATCAGCGTGGTCCCATCGGCCGGCCAGGCCGCGTCGTACGAGTCAACGGCTGCGGCGCGCGATACCCGGTCGGCGTGACCCTCGCGCGGGACTGCGGCGCGGCTCAGCCGGGGGACCCACGGCCGGCCGTCACGGATCGCCAGCTCGGGCTCGCCGGTGGCCAGGGCGACGCGCACGCCGTCCGCCAGGTCAGCGGCCGGATCCACGTCGACCAGGATGATCCGGCCGGGGTTCTCCTCCTGTGCGGCCCGCACCAGGCCCCAGACCGCGGCCCGCGCCGGATCCGGCCCTTCGGTGTCGCGCACCGCCACGGCACCCCGCGTGATCACCACTGCCGGCCGGGTGTCCGCCGCGACCGACCAGTCCTGCAGGCCGGTAAGGACCGGACGCAGGGCACGACGCACCCGATCCGGCACATCGCCCCCTGAGGCTTCGCCGGCGCCGCCGGTGGCGTCGATGACCAGCGCGTCGGCGTCCACTGCGCCGAGAGGGCCCGACGGCGCGACCGGCCGCCACGTCACGGCGAGCAGCGACTCCGAGGCCGGGCGAGCCTGCGCCAGTTGGTCGGCCTTGACCGGCCGGGACACCACCGTCTCCACCGTGGCCACCGGCCGGCCGGCGGTGTCGGCCAGGTCCAGCCTGGTGACCTCGTCGCCGTCCAGGCGGCGCAGCCGTACGCGAAGCGCGGTGGCGCCGGCGGCGTGCAGGGTGACGCCGTTCCAGTTGAACGGGATCAGCGTGGCCTTCGGCCCGGCCACCAGGTCCACGTGCATCGCGGCGTCGAGGATCGCGGGGTGTATGCCGTATCGGGTGGTTTGTTCGGCTTGTTCGGGGAGGGTGATGTCGGCGTAGAGGTCGTCGTGGTGTTTCCAGGCGTGGGTGAGGCCGTGGAAGGCGGGGCCGTAGCCGTAGCCGTGGTCGACCAGGCGGTCGTACAGGTCGGTGGTGTCCAGTGGCTGGGCGCCTGGCGGTGGCCAGGCGTGGCGCAGGTCTGCCGCCGCGTCGCCGGGGGTGGCGGGGGTGGGGGTGAGGGTGCCGGTGGCGTGGCGGGTCCACTGTCCGTGGTCGTCTTTGGAGTGGATGGTGATCTGGCGTCGGCCGTCTTGTCCTGGTCCGGTCACGGTGACCTGTACCACGACGCTTGCGGTGTCGACGTTGCCGGTGTCCCCGTTGCTGTGCCGGCCGTTGCTGTGGTGACCGTTGCTGTGGTGGCCGGTGTTGTGGTGGCCGGGGTCGGGGATGGGCAGGGGGGCGTGCAGGGTGAGTTCGTCGATGGTGGGGCAGCCGACCTGGTCTCCGGCGCGCAGGGCCAGTTCGACGAAGGCGGTGCCGGGCAGGATGGGGGTGGCCTTGATCACGTGGTCGGCCAGCCAGGGTTGGGCCGTGACCGATAACCGGCCGGTCAGGATGGCGCCCCCGTCGGGCTGCTCCACCACTGCTCCCAGGATGGGGTGGTCGGCGGCGGTCTGGCCGAGGGCGGCCGGGTCACCGGCGGGGGCGGGCTGCAGCCAGTAGTGCCGCCGCTGGAAGGGGTAGGTGGGCAGATCCAGATGGCCGACCCGAACCCCGGCCGAACCGGCCCGTCCAACTGTTCCGGCTGGTCCGGCCGCGGTGGTTTCGATGGCCGCGGTGATTCCGTTGGTTCCGGCGTTTTCGGTGGTCGCGGTGGTCGCGGTGGTCGCGGTGGTCGCGGTGGTCCAGGACGGCCAGGCGGTCCAGTCCACACCGGTGCCACACGTCCACGCCTGACCCAGCCCGGCGACCAGTTGAGCCGTCTCGTCCCGGTCGCGGCGCAGCAACGCCACCACCGCGGGCTCACCGCCGTCGTGCCCGTCCCCGTTGTCGTGGTGGGTGAGGGTCTGTTCGATCATCGGGGCCAGCTGGGCGTCCGGGCCTGCCTCGATGTAACAGCCGACGCCCTGTCCGCGCAGGGTGGTGATGGTGTCGGCGAACCGGACAGGCCGCCGCACGTGCTCCACCCAGTACCCCGGCTCGGTGACCTCCTCGCCGACGAGGTCACCTGACAGGTTGGACACCAGCGGCAACTCCGGGCGACGCAGCGTCAACCCCGCCACCACCCGCTCGAACTCGGCCAGCATCGGCTCCATCAACGGCGAATGGAACGCATGCGACACCCGCAACCGCCGCG
>NZ_JBHTCG010000080.1:0-1993 GCF_042665155.1 Sphaerisporangium rhizosphaerae
TGGATGACGGGGTGGTGTCGTCGTTGTCTGCTGGTCGGGTGGAGGCGGTGCTGCGGCCGAAGATGGATGCGGCGTGGTATTTGGATGAGTTGACGCGTGGTGGGGGTCTGGCGCGGTTTGTGGTGTTTTCTTCGCTGGCTGGGACGTTGGGTGCGGCGGGGCAGGGGAATTATGCGGCGGCCAATGCGGCGGTGGATGCGTTGGTTGTGGGGCGGGTGGCGGCTGGTTTGTCGGGGGTGTCGTTGGCGTGGGGGGTGTGGGACGCCGAGGGGGGTATGGCGGGTCGGTTGTCGGATCGGGATCGGGAGCGGATGGTGCGGGAGGGGTTGGTCCCGCTGTCGGCTGGTGTTGGTTTGTCGGTGCTTGATCGGGTGGTGGGTGAGGGCCGGCGGGGTGTGGTGGTGGCGGCCGGGTGGTCTGTGGGTGGGTTGCGTGGCCGGTCGGGGGAGCGGTTGCCGGCGTTGTTGCGTGATCTGGTGGGTGTGCGGCGCAGGGTTGCGCTGGATGCTCCTGCGGGTAGCGGTTCGTTCGCTGATCGGTTGGCTGAGCTTCCTGCCGCGGAGCGTCAAGCAGCGGTGACCGAACTCGTACGCGCGCGGGCAGCGGCGGTGCTCGGCCACGATTCGCCCGCGTCCCTGCCGGTGGACCAGGCATTCCATGAACTGGGCGTCGACTCACTGGCGGCGGTGGAGTTGCGCAACGGGCTCGGTACCGCGCTGGGGCTCCGGCTGCCGACCACCTTGGTGTTCGATCATCCATCGGTCCGGGCGGTCGTCGACTACGTGATCAGGCAGATAACACCGAAGACCGACGGTGGGGATCACGTCACCGCCGACGGCCGAGACGAGACGGCGATCCGCAAGGCGCTGCAAACCGTGCAGGTGGCGGCGCTGCGCGCCGCCGGGCTGTTGGACGGGCTGCTGGAGCTCGCCGGAGTGCGTCCCGACGGTTCGAACGGAGCCGCGGCCCAGGACGAGACGGCGGACGTCGACGCGATCGACGAACTGGACACCGAAGCCCTGATCAGGATGGCGCTGGACAACGGGCAACCGGACGACGAGACCCAGGAGGGGTGAGGAGATGGCGGAGGGTGACGGAAAGATCGTCGAGGCACTGCGCGCCTCTCTCAGGGAGACGGCCAGGCTGCGCAAGCAGAACCGCGCGCTGACGAACCGCGCTCGGGAGCCGATCGCGATCGTGGGGATGGCTTGTCGTTATCCGGGTGGGGTGGATGGTCCGGAGCGGTTGTGGGGGTTGTTGGTCGGTGGTGTGGATGCGGTGGGTGGTTTTCCGGGTGATCGGGGGTGGGATGTTGCTGGTCTTTATGATCCGGAGCCGGGTAGGCCGGGTCGGAGTTATGCGCGGGAGGGGGGGTTTTTGTATGGGGCGGCGGATTTCGATCCGGGGTTTTTCGGGATCAGTCCGCGTGAGGCGGCGGAGATGGATCCGCAGGAGCGGCAGTTTTTAGAGGTGTGCTGGGCGGGGTTGGAGGGGGCGGGGATCGATCCGACGTCGTTGCGGGAGAGCAGTGCCGGGGTGTTCGCGGGGGTGATGTATCACGACTATGCGCCGTCGGGTACGGGTGGGGCGACGATTTCGGGTCGGGTGGCGTACACGCTGGGTTTGGAGGGGCCGGCGGTGTCGGTGGACACGGCGTGTTCGTCGTCGTTGGTGGCGTTGCATCTGGCGGCGCAGGCGCTGCGGAGCGGGGAGTGTGATCTGGCGCTGGCCGGTGGGGTGACGGTGATGGCCACGCCGGATGCGTTCGTGGAGTTTTCGCGGCAGCGGGGGTTGGCCGCTGATGGGCGGTGTAAGTCGTTCGCCGAGGCGGCTGATGGGGTGGGTTGGGGCGAGGGTGTCGGTGTGCTGGTGGTGGAGCGGTTGTCGGACGCTCGTCGTCGTGGGCATCGGGTGCTGGCGGTGTTGCGTGGCAGCGCGGTCAACCAGGACGGCGCCTCCAACGGGTTGACCGCCCCCAACGGTCCCTCCCAGG
>NZ_JBHTCG010000081.1:0-1978 GCF_042665155.1 Sphaerisporangium rhizosphaerae
GGGACGATGATGCCGCCCAGGCCGTAGATGTAGAGGTTGCGGGACAGGAGTTGGGAGGCGCTGGAGGGGCGGTAGCGGACTCCGCGTAGTGCCAGGGGGATGAGGGCGATGATGACGAGGGCGTTGAAGATGACGGCGGAGAGGATGGCGGATTGGGGGGTGGCCAGGCGCATGATGTTGAGGGTGTCGAGGCCGGGGTATACGGCGGCGAACATGGCGGGGATGATGGCGAAGTATTTGGCGATGTCGTTGGCGATGGAGAAGGTGGTCAGGGCGCCGCGGGTGATGAGGAGTTGTTTGCCGATCTCGACGATTTCGATGAGTTTGGTGGGGTTGGAGTCGAGGTCGACCATGTTGCCGGCTTCTTTGGCGGCGGAGGTGCCGGTGTTCATGGCGACGCCGACGTCGGCTTGGGCCAGGGCGGGGGCGTCGTTGGTGCCGTCGCCGGTCATGGCGACGAGTCGTCCGCCTTGTTGTTCGCGTCGGATGAGGGCGAGTTTGTCTTCGGGGGTGGCTTCGGCGAGGTAGTCGTCGACTCCGGCTTCGTCGGCGATGGCTTTGGCGGTGAGGGGGTTGTCGCCGGTGATCATGATGGTGCGGATGCCCATGGCGCGCATGTGGTCGAAGCGTTCGCGTATGCCTTGTTTGACGACGTCTTTGAGGTGGATGACGCCGAGCACGCGGGCGGTTCCCGACGTGGTGATCTCGCCGACGACCAGGGGGGTGCCGCCGGAGGCGGAGATGCCGTCGACCAGCGGGCCGACTTCGCCGGTGGGGTGGCCGCCGTGGTCGCGCACCCACTTCATGACCGAGGTGGCGGCGCCCTTGCGCACCTGCCGTCCTGCCACGTCGACCCCGGACATGCGGGTCTGGGCGGTGAAGGGCACCCAGTCGGCGTGGTCCAGTTCGCCCGGGGCGCGCTCGCGCAGCGCGTAGGTCTGCTTGGCGTGGACGACGATGGAGCGGCCTTCGGGGGTCTCGTCGGCCAGGCTGGCCAGTTGCGCGGCTTCGGCCAGTTCGCGTTCGTCCACTCCGGGGACGGGCAGGAAGTCCGAGGCTTGGCGGTTGCCGAGGGTGATGGTGCCGGTCTTGTCCAGGAGCAGGGTGCTGACGTCGCCGGCGGCTTCGACGGCGCGGCCGGACATGGCCAGGACGTTGCGTTGGACCAGGCGGTCCATGCCGGCGATGCCGATGGCCGACAGCAGGGCGCCGATGGTGGTGGGGATGAGGCAGACCACCAGGGCGACCAGCACGATGCCGGTGACGCCGTCGCCGGTCAGCGCCAAAGAGTCCGGCACGCCGGGGTTTTGGGCTTTGGAGTAGATGGCCAGGGGCTGCATGGTGGCGGTGGCGACCAGGAAGATGATGGTGAGCGCGGCCAGCAGGATGTTCAGGGCGATCTCGTTGGGGGTTTTCTGCCGGTTGGCGCCTTCGACCAGGGCGATCATCCGGTCGATGAAGCTGTCGCCGGGTTTTTGGGTGATCTTGACGATGATGCGGTCGGACAGGACTTTGGTGCCGCCGGTGACGGCGGAGCGGTCGCCGCCGGACTCGCGGATCACCGGGGCGGATTCTCCGGTGATGGCTGATTCGTCGACGCTGGCGATGCCTTGGGTCACGTCGCCGTCGCCGGGGATGGTCTCTCCGGCTTCGACGATGACGTGGTCGCCTTGCACCAGTTCGGGGGCGCCGACGACGTCCCAGGTCTGTGGGTCCTGGCCGGGGTTCCAGCGGGTGAGGCGGCGGGCGGTGGTGTCGCGTTTGGCGGCGCGCAGGGTGGCGGCCTGGGCTTTGCCCCGGCCTTCGGCCACGGCTTCGGCGAGGTTGGCGAACAGCACGGTCAGCCACAGCCACACCACGATCGCCCAGGCGAACAACGACGGGCCGGTCACCGCCAGCACGGTGGTGAACACCGCGCCGGCCTCCACGATGAACATCACCGGGTTACGCCACAACGTCACCGGATTCAGCTTGCGCA
>NZ_JBHTCG010000082.1:0-1825 GCF_042665155.1 Sphaerisporangium rhizosphaerae
CCGTCGCGGCGGCGCGCCCGGCCGGACGCTCGCCCTCGGGGTCGGCGGCGCGGCGCCTGCCGCGCATGACGCCGGAGACCAGGAAGAGCAGCGCCGACAGCCCCGCCACGATCACCCCGGCCCACACCATCGGCGACAGGACCAGGCCGGTGAGGAACCCGGCGACGGCCGTGCCCGCCTGCCACAGGGCGGGCAGCGCGCCGGTGAGGTAGGCGGCGATCGGGATCAGCGACCAGGCGGCGCCACGCAGGCCCGCGGCCGCCCCGCGCCTGCGCAGGGCCAGGAAGCTCAGCACCAGCCCCGCCGCGCTCACCCCCGCGCACAGCGGCAACCAGGCGATCTGGTCATAGGACATAACGGCTCGCCCCCCTTGTCACGGCTCTCGCTCTCCATCCTGGCACGCGAGCGGGCGCCACCCCCTCCTCCTGGAGGATGGCTCCACCCCGGCTCACGGGGGATGCCGTCCCCTAAGGGACGCCGCCGGGGATGCGTCTTTGGGTGGCCCTCCGCGGCAGGGGCGCTCAGGAGGAGGCGGTGAGGTGGCGGAGCGTGGAGAGGTCCACCTGCTTGAGGGATTCGGCCACCAGGCGGCGGGCGGCGGGCGGGATGGGGAGCAGGCTGGGGACGGCCACGACCGCGCATCCGGCGGCCGTGGCGGAGGCGACGCCGGCCGGAGAGTCCTCAAGGGCGGCGCACCGCGCGGGGTCCACGCCGAGGGCGGAGGCGGCCATGAGGTAGGGCTCGGGGTCGGGTTTGAAGCGCTCCACGTCGTCGCCGGTGACCACCACGTCGAACGCGTCGCCGCCGGGGACGCCGCCGAGGACCGCGTCGGCCATCAGGCGGGTGGAGGAGGTGACCAGGCCGGTGGGCAGGCCCGCCGCCTGGACCTCGGCCAGCAGCTCGGCCGCTCCCGGCATCAGCTCGAAGCCCTCGGCGATCAGGCCGAGGACGGTGTCGATCATCCACGCCGCCACCTCGCCGGGGTCGCGGGCGGAGCCGCTCTTGGCGAGCATGTAGGCGACGGTCGCCGACATGGAACCGCCGACCAGGTTCTCCTGGTCGGCGGCGCTCCACCCCGCGCCGAGACGCCGCATCACCGACCGCTCGGCCTGGAACCAGAGCTTCTCGGTGTCGACGAGCGTCCCGTCCATGTCGAAGAAGACCGCGTCCACTGTTACCCCCGCACCGATGACCCTCACGTACACGACGACCGTACCTGAGGCCCTTCCATGCCCTCGGGGTGGTCAGACGTTGAAGTATTTGGCTTCGGGGTGGTGGACGATCAGGGCGGAGGTGGCCTGTTCGGGATGCAGCTGGAACTCCTCCGACAGGGTGACCCCGATCCGGCCCGGATCCAGCAACTCGAACAACTGCCGCTGATCCTCAAGATTCGGACACGCCGGATAGCCGAAGGAGTACCGGCAACCCGCGATGTTGACCTTCAACATGTCGGCCAGCGCCTCATCACCACCGATGCCCAGCTCTGAGCGGACCCGGGCATGCCAGTACTCGGCCAGCGCCTCGGTCAACTGCACCGACAACCCATGCAACTCCAGATAATCCCGGTAGGCGTTCTTGGCGAACAACTCCCCCGTCGCCGCCGAGATCGCCGACCCCATCGTCGCCACCTGGAACGCCACCACATCCACCTCCCCGGACCCCTTGGACCGGAAGAAGTCCGACAGGCACAGATGCCGGTCACGCCGCTGCCGCGGGAAGGAGAACCGCGTCCGCTCCCCACCCGTCCGCCCGTCCAGGATGATCAGATCATCGCCGTCGGAGACGCACGGGAAGTAGCCGTAGACCACCGCGGCCTGCAGCAGAT
>NZ_JBHTCG010000083.1:0-1807 GCF_042665155.1 Sphaerisporangium rhizosphaerae
AGGGCATCGGTGTGCTGGCGGCGGTGAAGGAGGCCGGGCGCGACGAGTTCTTCATGGTCGGTGGCGCGGGGTCGGCGAACGCGATGCGCGACATCGCGGCCGACTCTGGTGTGCTGAAGGCGACGGTCACCTACAGCCCGACGATGGCGGCTTCGGCGATCAAGCTGGCCCGGCTCATCGCCCAGGGCAAGGGTCTGAGCGACCTGGTCGAGCAGCAGGTGCCGCAGTCGATCACGCTGACGTCGGAGACCGTCACCAAGGACAACGCGCAGAAGTATCTGCCGCTCGGATTCGAATCCTGATTCGGGGGTTTCTCGTGACTGACACCAGTGCCGCACACGGGGTCGGCATGGTCGGGTACGCGTTCATGGGGCGCGTGCACTCCCAGGCGTGGCGCAGCGTGGGGGCGTTCTTCGACCTGCCGGTGACCCCGGTCATGGCCGCGCTGTCCGGTCGTTCCGGCGACCGCACGGCCGCCGCCGCCGCGAGCCTCGGCTGGGCCGCGGTCGAGACCGACTGGAAGGACCTCGTCGCGCGGGACGACGTGCAGATCGTCGACATCTGCACGCCCGGCGACTCCCACGCCGAGATCGCCATCGCGGCGCTGGAGGCGGGCAAGCACGTCCTGTGCGAGAAGCCGCTGGCCAACACCGTGGCCGAGGCCGAGGCGATGGTCGCGGCCGCCGAGCGCGCCGCGGCGCGGGGCGTGCGCAGCATGGTGGCCTTCAACTACCGGCGGGTCCCGGCCGTCGCGCTCGCCCGCCAGTGGGTCGCCGAAGGGCGGCTCGGGCGACTGCGGCACGTCCGCGCCCAGTACCTCCAGGACTGGATCGTCGACCCGCAGTTCCCGCTGGTGTGGCGGTTGCAGAAGGACAAGGCGGGGTCGGGCGCGCTCGGCGACATCGGCTCCCACATCGTGGACACCGCCCAGTACATCACCGGGCAGAGCCTGACGGGCGTGTCGGCCATCACCGAGACCTTCGTCAAGGAGCGGCCGCTGGCCGAGGAGTCGGCCGGGCTCGCCGCCGACGCCTCCGAGGGCGCCGGGGAGACCGGCACGGTCACCGTTGACGACGCGGCCCTGTTCCTCGGCCGGTTCTCCGGCGGCGCCGTTGGGTCGTTCGAGGCGACACGTTTCGCCAGTGGGCGCAAGAACGCGATGCGCATCGAGGTGAACGGGGAGCTCGGGAGCCTGGCCTTCGACTTCGAGTCGATGAACGAGCTGTGGTTCCACGATCACACGCTTGCGGCGGAGGAGGCGGGGTTCCGGCGGGTGCTGGTCACCGAGTCCGGGCATCCGTACGCGGGCGCCTGGTGGCCGCCGGGGCACGGGCTCGGCTACGAGCACACCTTCACCCACGAGGTGAAGGACTTCCTGGAGGCGATCGGCGAGGGCACCGACCCGGCGCCCTCGTTCGCCGACGGCCTGCGGGTGCAACGGGTGCTGGAGGCGGTCGCCGACAGCGCCGCCAACGACAGCCGCTGGACCCCCATCCCCTGACCGCCCACGTGCGCGCCGCGCGGGCGGATCCGGGGACGGACCGCCCGCGCGGCGCGGGCTTGAGCATTCCGACACCGAGTAGGAGAGCGGACATGACGCGACCGATCACGTTGTTCACCGGCCAGTGGGCCGATCTGCCGTTCGAGGAGGTGTGCCGTCTGGCCGGGGAGTGGGGGTACGACGGCCTGGAGATCGCGTGCTGGGGGGATCATTTCGAGGTCGACAAGGCGCTGGCGGATGACTCCTACATTCCGCGCAAGCTGGAGGTGCTGGACAAGCACGGGCTGAAGGTGTGGACGATCTCCA
>NZ_JBHTCG010000084.1:0-1681 GCF_042665155.1 Sphaerisporangium rhizosphaerae
AGGGCATCGGTGTGCTGGCGGCGGTGAAGGAGGCCGGGCGCGACGAGTTCTTCATGGTCGGTGGCGCGGGGTCGGCGAACGCGATGCGCGACATCGCGGCCGACTCTGGTGTGCTGAAGGCGACGGTGACCTACAGCCCGACGATGGCGGCTTCGGCGATCAAGCTGGCGCGGCTCATCGCCCAGGGCAAGGGTCTGAGCGACCTGGTCGAGCAGCAGGTGCCGCAGTCGGTCACGCTGACGTCGGAGACCATCACCAAGGACAACGCGCAGACGTATCTGCCGCTCGGATTCGAGTCATGAGGCCTGTCGCCGGGGTCGGCATGATCGGCTACGCGTTCATGGGCCGCACCCACTCGCAGGCCTGGCGCAGCGTGGACGCGTTCTTCGACCTGCCGCTCGAACCCGCGATGGTCGCGCTGGCCGGCAGGTCCGCCGAGGCGACCGCGCAGGCCGCGGCGAAGCTCGGCTGGGCCCACGCGGAGACCGACTGGAAGCGCCTCATCGCCCGCGATGACGTGCGGATCGTCGACATCTGCACGCCCGGCGACAGCCACGCCGAGATCGCCATCGCGGCGCTGGAGGCGGGCAAGCACGTCATCTGCGAGAAGCCGCTGGCCAACACCGTCGCCGAGGCCGAGGCCATGGCCGCCGCCGCCCGCGCCGCGGCCGGGCGGGGAGTGCGCGCGATGGTGGCCTTCAACTACCGTCGCGTGCCCGCCGTCGCGCTGGCCCGCCAGTGGGTCGCCGAGGGCCGCATCGGCGCCGTCCGCCACGTGCGGGCGCAGTACCTGCAGGACTGGATCGTCGACCCGGAGTTCCCGCTGGTGTGGCGGCTGCGCAAGGACAAGGCGGGGTCGGGCGCGCTGGGCGACATCGGCGCGCACATCGTGGACACCGCCGAGTTCGTCACCGGCGAGCGGCTCACCGGGGTGTCGGCGCTCACCGAGACCTTCGTCAAGGAACGCCCCCTGGCCGAGGAGTCGGCCGGGCTCTCGGCCGCGGGCGGCGCGGGCAGGGGCGAGGTCACCGTCGACGACGCCGCGCTGTTCACCGCCCGGCTCAGCGGCGGCGGGCTGGCCTCCTTCGAGGCGACCCGTTTCGCCAGCGGGCGCAAGAACGCGATGCGCATCGAGGTGAACGGGGAGCTCGGGAGCCTGGCCTTCGACTTCGAGTCGATGAACGAGCTGTGGTTCCACGACCACACGCTTGCGGCGGAGGAGGCGGGGTTCCGGCGGGTGCTGGTCACCGAGTCCGGGCATCCGTACGCGGGCGCCTGGTGGCCGCCGGGGCACGGGCTCGGCTACGAGCACACCTTCACCCACCAGGTGAAGGACTTCATCGAGGCGATCGCGACCGGCGCCACCCCCGAGCCGTCATTCGACGACGGTCTGCGGGTACAGCGGGTGCTGGCCGCCGTCGAGCGGAGCGCGGCTGACGACAGCCGCTTCACGACCGTGGAGGGATCATGACCAGGCCGATCACGTTGTTCACCGGCCAGTGGGCCGATCTGCCGTTCGAGGAGGTGTGCCGTCTGGCCGGGGAGTGGGGGTATGACGGCCTGGAGATCGCGTGCTGGGGGGATCATTTCGAGGTCGACAAGGCGCTGGCGGATGACTCCTACATTCCGCGCAAGCTGGAGGTGCTGGACAAGCACGGGCTGAAGGTGTGGACGATCTCCA
>NZ_JBHTCG010000085.1:0-1412 GCF_042665155.1 Sphaerisporangium rhizosphaerae
CTAGTACTCCAGTGACTGTTCGTGATCTCGCTGGTTATGGGGGCATGGGTACGGCCACCGCGTGATCATCAGTGGTTGTGAAGACATCCGAAGATCATGCGATGGCCGCGGGCCTCAGCGTAGACCCTGCGGGGTGGCGGTGGGAGTTCGATGAGCTGATGGGGCGGATCGGGTCCCGGTTCGGCCGGGTGGAGCCTCGCAGGACTGTGCGTGCGTATGTGACCGGTCTGTTGTCGGGCGTTGAGCGGAAGAACTGCTGGAACCTGGCTGAGCATGCCGGGCACCGCGGGCCCGAGGCGATGCAGCGGCTGCTGCGCACCGCGTGCTGGGACGCTGATCAGGTACGTGATGACGTGCGGGATTATGTGTACGACCGGCTTGGCCACCCCGATGGTGTGCTGATCGTGGACGAGACCGGCTTCCTCAAGAAGGGCAGCGCCTCGGTCGGGGTGCAGCGCCAGTACACCGGTACCGCTGGGCGGATCGAGAACAGCCAGGTCGGGGTGTTCCTGGCCTATGCCTCGGTGAGGGGCCGGGCGTTGATCGACCGGCGGCTGTACCTGCCGGCCGGAGCCTGGCTTGCCGACAGCCGGCGATGCCAGGCCGCCGGGGTGCCCGATCAGGCCGTGTTCGCGACCAAGCCGGCGTTGGCCGGACAGATGATCACCGCAGCGGTGGAGGCGGGGATCGACGCGGCCTGGGTCGCCGGCGATGAGGTCTACGGGCAGGACCCTCGGTTGCGTGCCCTGATCGCCGGCCACGGCATCGGGTACGTGCTCGCGATCGCGGGCAACCAGCGCGTCAGTACCAGCGGCGGCGACGGCGGCGTCCTGACGGCGGCGCAGATCGCCGCAGGTGTACCGGCCTGGCATCGCTACAGCGCTGGAGCCGGCGCCAAAGGGCCACGCTTGTACGCCTGGGCCTGGAGGCGGATCGATCTCGATGACAGTGGATACCGGTGGCTGCTGGTCCGGCGCACGATCGCGACCGGCGAACCGGCGTTCTTCCGGTGTTATTCGCCCACCCCGGTACCGCTGGCCACCTTGGTGCGCATCGCGGGGACGCGGTGGGCGATCGAGGAGTCGTTCCAGGCCGCCAAGGGGCAGGTCGGGCTGGACCAGTACCAAGTCCGCGGTTGGATCGGCTGGCATCGCCACATCACGCTGGCGCTGCTCGCCCTGGCCTTCCTCGCCGTGATGGCCGCCGAATCACGTCACGACGAAGATGAGGACGTGATCGCGCTGACAGTACCGGAGATCCGACGGCTGTTCACGGTGCTCGTCATGACGCCGCACCGGCAGATCCAGGAGATCCTGCGCTGGTCACGGTGGCGCCGTCGACACCAGCATCAAGCCAGACGATCCCACTACCAGCGGAGATCCCAACGCTGATCTCAAAAGGTCACTGGAGTA
>NZ_JBHTCG010000086.1:0-1333 GCF_042665155.1 Sphaerisporangium rhizosphaerae
CTAGTGTCATGCGCCTGAAATTCGTCACTTAAATTTCTATGATTGCCGTATGTCGTCTTCGGGGCCGTCCGCGGTGGAGATCAAGCTGACCGATGCCGAGCGTGCTCGGTTGGTGGAGTTGTCGGCCGAGTCGTCGGGGTTGGCGGTGCGGGCGCGGATCGTGCTGGCGTGCGCGCAGTCGGGTGCCAGTAACGCGCAGGTGTCGCGGGAGCTGGGGGTTTCGGTGCACACCGTGCGCAAGTGGCGTTCGGTGTTCGCGCGAGGCGGGGTGCGGGCTTTGGTGGAGGAGGCCCTGCCGGGGCGGCCCAAGGCGGGGTTGACGCTGAGTGAGGCCGAGCGGGTGACGTTGCAGCGGTGGGCGCGGCGTGCGAAGTCGTCCCAGATCCTGGCGATGCGTTCGAAGATCGTGCTGGCGTGCGCGCAGGGCAAGGACAACAAGCAGGTCGCCGATGAGCTGCGGGTGGATCCGGCCACGGTGTCCAAGTGGCGTTCGCGGTTCATCCGGTTACGACTGGATGGCCTGGTCGACGAACAGCGGCCGGGCCGTCCGCCGTCGATCACCTTGGACCAGGTCGAGCAAGTGGTCGTGGCGACGTTGGAGCAGACACCGAAGAACGCCACACACTGGTCGCGGGCATCGATGGCCGAGCGCAGCGGGCTCAGTAAGTCCACCATCGGGCGGATCTGGCGGGACTTCGGGCTCAAGCCGCACCAGGCCGACACTTTCAAGCTGTCGAGCGACCCACTGTTCGTGGAGAAGGTCGTCGATGTCGTCGGGCTGTATCACAATCCGCCCGAGCGGGCGGTGGTTTTGTGTGTGGATGAGAAGTCCCAGATCCAAGCACTCGACCGCTCCCAGCCGGTGCTGCCGATGATGCCGGGCATGCCCGAACGGCGCACCCACGACTACGTCCGCAACGGGATCACCAGCCTGTTCGCCGCGTTCAACATCGCCGACGGCAGTGTCATCGGCGAACTGCACCGCCAGCACCGGGCTGCGGAGTTCAAGAAGTTCCTGGTCACGATCGACAAGAGGGTGCCGGCCGAGCTGGATGTCCATCTGATCTGCGACAACTACGGCACCCACAAGACCCCGCAGATCAAAGCCTGGCTGGCCCGCCATCCCCGCTTTCACATGCACTTCACCCCGACCGGCTCCTCCTGGATCAACCAGGTCGAGCGGTGGTTCGGTCACCTGACCGACCAGCTCATCCGCCGCGGAGTCCACAAGAGCGTCCAGTCCCTGGAAAAGGACATCCGCGCCTGGATCGCCCACTGGAACCAGAACCCCAAACCCTTCGTATGGACCAAGACCGCCGAGGAGATCCTCGAA
>NZ_JBHTCG010000087.1:0-1311 GCF_042665155.1 Sphaerisporangium rhizosphaerae
CTTGGGTTCTAGGGTTCGTTGCAACACCCCACTTCAGGGGATGCGATGGACTTTGAGATCCGCAAGGTGCGCAAGGCGCAGGGGCCGAGGAAGCTCCGGGCTGAGCGGGAGGAATACTTTCGGCTCGTGGCTCAGGGCTATGGCAATAAGGAAGCCTCACGGCTGGTCGGCGTCAACGTGCGGATCGGCCGTGAGTGGCGTAACGGACGCTTCAGTCCCGGCCGGCTGCGGCCGCCCGCTCGGCCCGAGCGGGCGGCCCGACCCGCCCAGGTGGCTTCCCGTTACCTGCGTGAGGACGAACGTATCCATATCGCTGACCGGCTGCGGGAGAAGGCCTCCATCCGAGCCATCGCCGCCGAGCTGGGCCGCAACCCCTCCACAGTGAGCCGGGAGATCGCCCGTAACCGGACCGAGGGAACCCGGAGCCAGTGGCACTACCGGCCCCACGCAGCCCAGGCACGTGCCGACGCCCGGCGTCCACGACCGAAACTGGGAAAGATAGGAGCCAACCCGGAACTGCGCGAGGCCGTCCAATCCTGGCTGGAGCTGGAATGGAGCCCAGAGCAGATCGCGCACACGCTGCGCGTCCGGTTTCCCGACCGGCCGGAGATGCAGGTGTCACACGAGACGATCTATCAGGCGCTCTACGTTCAAGGACGCGGTGAACTGCGCCGCGAGCTCACCCGGGCGTTGCGCACCGGCCGTACCGCCCGCAAACTGCATCGCCGTCCCGATCAGCGCCAGTCTCGCTTCCTCGCACCGATGGTGATGATCAGTGACCGCCCCGCCGAGGCCGGGGATCGAGCCGTACCCGGCCACTGGGAAGGTGACCTGATCATCGGTAAGGACCAAAAGTCCCAGATCGGGACGCTGGTCGAGCGCAGCACCCGCTACGTTCTGCTCGTCCATCTACCGCACGACCGCACCGCCGAAACCGTCCGAGACTCCCTGGCCGCCACGATGGCCACTCTGCCGACCGAACTGAAGCGGTCGCTGACCTGGGACCAAGGCAGCGAGATGAGCCTGCACCACCAGTTCTCCATCGCCGCCGACCTCCCGGTCTACTTCTGCGACCCGCACTCACCCTGGCAGCGCGGCAGTAACGAGAACACCAACGGCCTGCTCCGCCAATACTTCCCCAAAGGGACCGACCTATCTGTGCACAGCAGCGGCCACCTCGCCGCTGTCGCTGCCCGGTTGAACAGCCGGCCACGCAAAACGCTCGGCTGGGAAACCCCAGCCGAGCGTCTCACCAAGCTCCTGGCACTCGCCAGTTGATCGATCAGTGTTGCGACGACCCCTTGAATCCGC
>NZ_JBHTCG010000088.1:0-1007 GCF_042665155.1 Sphaerisporangium rhizosphaerae
GATGAACGATGCAGGTCTGCACGGTGGTGGCGGGAAACGCGGCATGGACGGCGTCCTCGAACCCGCTCAGCCCGTCACAGCAGGCGATGAGGATGTCGGCGACGCCGCGGTTGCGCAGGTCGTTGATCACGCTGCGCCAGAACCCGGCGCCCTCCCCGGACGCCGGGCCCTCGGCCGTTTTGGCGATCCAGATGCCCAGCACGTGCTTGTCGCCGTCGGTGTCGATCCCGACCGCGATGTAGGCCGGCTTGTTCTGCACCACGTGGTTGTCGCGGACCTTGACCACCAGGGCGTCCAGGAACACCACGGCGTAGATGGGATCCAGCGGGCGCCGCTGCCACACCTTCACCTCCTCCATCACCTGCTCGGTGATCCGCGACACCGTCTCGGCCGACAGCCGGGTGCCATAGACCTGCTCCAGGTGGTGCACGATGTCCCGGACGCTCATCCCGTGCGCGTACAACGAGATGACCATGTCGTCCAGGCCGCCGGAGACCCGGCCCGCCCGCTTGGGCACCAGCACCGGTTCGAAACTCCCGGCCCGATCCCGCGGAACCGCCAGCCGTACCGGCCCGACCCCGGTCTGCACCGTCTTGCCGATCTTCCCGTTGCGGGCGTTCCCAGCCGCCGCCCCGGCGCCCTGCTCGTGCCGGGTGTAGCCCAGATGCGCGGTCAGCTCGGCCTCCAAGGCCCGCTCCAGCACGGCCTTGACCAGGTCGCCGAGCATGCTGCCCTCGCCCGTCAGCCGCAGGCCGCCCGCCTCGTCCCGGGACCGGACCAGCAACTCGTCCAACAGCCGATCATTGATCAACTCCCGAATCGGACGACGTTCCTGCTGTTCACCAGCCACATCCCTCACCGTAGAGCGGATCTCACTCAGCGTGGTCGACATGTGGCCGCCGACACCCTCGATTACCGTCATGACCATCCCCCGAAGAAGTGAGCCCTCGCCCACAGATGACTTGCTTCCCAGCAAGATCACTTCCCACACCTAGAGGGATACCCCC
>NZ_JBHTCG010000089.1:0-988 GCF_042665155.1 Sphaerisporangium rhizosphaerae
TGGCCACCTCGATCTTCTCGGTGCCGAAGGTCTCCACGAACACCCCCACCGGCTGCGCCTTGCCGATCGCGTAGGCCACCTGCACCTCGGCCCGATCGGCCAGCCCGGCCGCCACCACGTTCTTGGCCACCCACCGCATCGCGTACGCCGCCGACCGGTCGACCTTGGACGGGTCCTTGCCCGAGAACGCGCCACCACCGTGCCGCGCCATACCCCCATAGGTGTCCACGATGATCTTGCGGCCGGTCAGCCCCGCGTCACCCATCGGACCGCCGATCTCGAACCGCCCGGTCGGGTTGACCAGCAGCCGGTAACCCTCGGTCTCGATGCCGAGGTCGGCCAGCACCGGCTCGACGACGTGCTCCTTGATGTCGGGGGCCAGCATCTCCTTCAGGTCGATCTCCGGAGCATGCTGGGTGGAGACCACCACGGTGTCCAGGCGGACGGGGCGGTCGCCGTCGTACTCGATGGTGACCTGGGTCTTGCCGTCGGGACGCAGATAGGGAACGGTGCCGTTCTTACGCACCTCCGACAGCCGCCGCGCCATCCGATGCGCCAGCGTGATCGGCAACGGCATCAACTCGGGCGTCTCGCGCGTGGCGTACCCGAACATCAACCCCTGGTCACCGGCGCCCTGCCGGTCCAGCTCATCACCGGCCTCACCCACCCGCGCCTCATAGGCGTCATCGACACCCTGCGCGATGTCGGGCGACTGCGCCCCGATCGACACCGACACCCCGCACGAGGCACCGTCGAACCCCTTGTGCGAAGCGTCGTACCCGATCTCCAGGATCTTCTCCCGGATCAAACCCGGAATATCGACATACGTCTCAGTCGTCACCTCACCGGCGACATGGACCTGACCAGTCGTGATCATCGTCTCGACCGCGACCCGGCTCGTCGGATCGCCCTTGAGCATGGCGTCGAGGATGGCGTCGCTGATCTGGTCGGCGATCTTGTCCGGGTGACCCTCGGTGACCGACTCGGA
>NZ_JBHTCG010000090.1:0-881 GCF_042665155.1 Sphaerisporangium rhizosphaerae
GACGGCCTGGAGATCGCGTGCTGGGGGGATCATTTCGAGGTCGACAAGGCGCTGGCGGATGACTCCTACATTCCGCGCAAGCTGGAGGTGCTGGACAAGCACGGGCTGAAGGTGTGGACGATCTCCAGCCACCTGGTCGGGCAGGCGGTGTGCGACAGTCCGATCGACGCGCGTCACCAGGGCATCCTGCCCGCGCGGATCTGGGGCGACGGTGAGCCCGAGGGGGTGCGCGCGCGGGCGGCCGAGGAGATCAAGGACACCGCCCGGGCGGCGGCCAAGCTCGGGGTGGACACGGTGGTCGGTTTCACCGGGTCCTCGATCTGGCACACGGTGGCGATGTTCCCGCCGGTGCCGCCGTCGATGCTCCAGGCGGGGTATCAGGACTTCGCCGACCGGTGGAACCCGATCTTGGACGTGTTCGACGAGGTGGGGGTGCGGTTCGCTCACGAGGTGCACCCGAGTGAGATCGCCTACGACTACCACACCACGGTGGCCGCGCTGGAGGCGATCGGGCACCGTCCGGCGTTCGGTCTGAACTGGGACCCTTCGCACATGGTGTGGCAGCAGATCGACCCGGTGAACTTCATCCTGGACTTCGCCGACCGGATCTACCACGTGGACTGCAAGGACGCCAAGGTCCGGATCGGTGACGGTCGCCGCGGCCGGTTGTCGTCGCACCTGCCGTGGGCGGACCTGCGCCGGGGCTGGGACTTCGTGTCCACCGGCCGGGGGGATGTGCCCTGGGAGGACTGTTTCCGGGCGCTGAACTCCATCGGCTACGACGGGCCGATCTCGGTGGAATGGGAGGACGCGGGCATGGACCGCCTGGCCGGCGCCCCCGAGGCCCTGGCCTACGTCCGCGGCCTCAACGCCATCACCCC
>NZ_JBHTCG010000091.1:0-856 GCF_042665155.1 Sphaerisporangium rhizosphaerae
TCTTGAATTTGTATTAAGTTCTGGTGGAAAAATTGAAGCCGATAAATGTCAAACTACTCAAGCAACAGCTTCTATTAATGCTGGAGGTAGTATCGATGTAAGAGCTTCTGAATTTGTTGATGCAAAAATACGTGCTGGGGGAACCATAACTATTTTTGGAAACCCAAAACAAGTCAATCAAAAAACAATCCTTGGAGGTGATGTTATTATGAGTAAAAGATAATTTTATTTGTAAAGCATAAATTTTAACTTGCAAGTTCTAAAAAACTATACATGATAAACGATATACTTTCTGCAATTCCTTGGGGATTTTTATTAGCTTTTACTATTGGTCCAGTGTTTTTTGTACTACTTGAAACAAGTATAACTAAGGGATTTAGAGCTGCAATGGTTCTAGATGCAGGAGTAGTTTTTGGAGATTTAGTTTTTATTCTAATAGCTTATTTTAGTACCAATCAAATTCTAGAAAAATTAAAAGATAATCCTAGACTTTTCATTTTTGGAGGCATTTTAATGTTTGGTTATGGTTTAATTTCATACATCAATGAAAAAAAGAAGTATGAAAAAAAACAAAAAGAAGAAATGGATGATGTTGTAGACGATATTAATAAAAAGAACTATTTAGGGTTATTTTTTAAAGGTTTCTTTTTAAACTTTATAAACATTGGTGTTCTTGCTTTTTGGATGGGAGTTATTATTGTTTTTGCGCCCAAACTTAATATGGAAACAAGTCGAATCATAACTTTTATAACTACAATTATTTTATCTTATATTGCAATCGATATTTTAAAGATACTGGTAGCCAAACAATTAAAATCACGTTTAAATAAACACAACATTCATAAAATTAAACGCG
>NZ_JBHTCG010000092.1:0-854 GCF_042665155.1 Sphaerisporangium rhizosphaerae
TGACCTGATCGCCGTTGTCGGGATGGCCTGCCGTTTCCCCGGTCAGGTCACCAGCCCCGACGACCTGTGGCAACTCCTGGTCGACGACCGCGATGGCATCACCGGCTTCCCCACCGACCGAGGCTGGGACATCACCGGCATCTACGACCCCGAGCCCGGCAAGCAGGGTCGCACCTACACCCGGCAGGGCGGGTTCCTGCACGACGCGGCGTACTTCGACCCCGCTCCGTTCGACATCGGCCCGCGCGAGGCCACCGCCATGGACCCGCAGCAGCGGCTGCTGCTCGAAGCGTCCTGGGAGGCCCTGGAGCGCGCCGGCATCGACCCGTCCGGACTGCGCGGCACCCCGACCGGGGTGTTCGCCGGAGTGATGTACCACGACTGGGGCACTCGGCCGGGCAAGGTGCCGGAGGAGTATGCCGGCTACCTGGGCAACGGCAGCCTGGCCAGTGTGGTGTCCGGGCGAGTCTCGTACGCGTTCGGCCTGGAGGGGCCGGCGGTGTCGGTGGACACGGCGTGTTCGTCGTCGCTGGTGGCGTTGCATCTGGCGGCGCAGGCGCTGCGGAGCGGGGAGTGTGATCTGGCGCTGGCCGGAGGCGTGACGGTGATGTCCACGCCCGACACCTTCACCGACTTCGGCCTCCAGCGGGGCTTGGCCGCTGATGGGCGGTGTAAGTCGTTCGCCGAGGCGGCTGATGGGGTGGGTTGGGGCGAGGGTGTCGGGGTCCTGGTGGTGGAGCGGTTGTCGGACGCTCGTCGTCGTGGGCATCGGGTGCTGGCGGTGTTGCGTGGCAGCGCGGTCAACCAGGACGGCGCCTCCAACGGGTTGACCGCCCCCAACGGTCCCTCCCAGG
>NZ_JBHTCG010000093.1:0-824 GCF_042665155.1 Sphaerisporangium rhizosphaerae
AGCCAGGAGTCGCTGTCGCGTACGCCCCAGACGGTGATGCCGACGCAGCGGGACACCGCAAGGCAGTCGTTGGCCACCGACTGGTAGGTCTGCGCGGAGCCGCCCTGGATGTCCAGTTCGGTGATCGCGACGTCGACGCCGAGGGCGGCGAAGCTGGAGATGGTGGTGCGGTAGTTGGAGTTGTAGGCGCTCTGGCTGTTGAAGTGCGACTGCAGCCCGACGCAGTCGATCGGCACGCCGCGCGACTTGAAGTCCTTGACCATGTTGTAGACGCCCTGGGTCTTGGCCCAGGACCAGTTGTCGATGTTGTAGTCGTTGTAGCAGAGCTTGGCGGCGGGGTCGGCGGCGCGCGCGGTGCGGAAGGCCACCTCGATCCAGTCGTTGCCGGTGCGCTGCAGGTTGGAGTCGCGGCGGCCGCCGTTGCCGTCGTCGAAGGCTTCGTTGACGACGTCCCAGTAGGCGATCTTGCCCTTGTAGTGGCCCATCACGCCGTTGATGTGGTTGATCATGGCGTTGCGCAGGTTGCTGCCCGACATGGACTGCATCCACCCGGGCTGCTGGTTGTGCCAGGCGAGGGTGTGGCCGCGTACGCGCTTGCCGTTCTGGACGGCCCAGTTGTAGACGCGGTCACCGGCGCTGAAGTTGAACTGGTTCTGGTTGGGCTCGGTCGCGTCGATCTTCATCTCGTTCTCGGCCGTCACCATGTTGAACTCACGGTTCGCGATGGTGGTGTACTGCGAGTCGCCCAGCTTGCCCGAGGCGATCGCGGTGCCGAAGTAGCGGCCGCTCTGCGCGGCCGCCGCGCCCAGCGTGCTCTCGGCCGC
>NZ_JBHTCG010000094.1:0-745 GCF_042665155.1 Sphaerisporangium rhizosphaerae
ACCTGGCCGACGTTCATCCGGCCGGGCACGCCCAGCGGGTTGAGGATGATGTCGACCGGGGTGCCGTCCTCCAGGAACGGCATGTCCTCCACGGGCAGGATCTTGGAGATGACGCCCTTGTTGCCGTGCCGGCCCGCCAGCTTGTCGCCCTCGGTGATCTTGCGCTTCTGGGCGACGTACACCCGGACCAGCTCGTTCACGCCGGGGGGGAGCTCGTCGCCCTCCTCGCGCGAGAAGACCCGCACCCCGATGACCTTGCCCGTCTCACCGTGCGGGACCTTCAGGGAGGTGTCGCGGACCTCGCGGGCCTTCTCACCGAAGATGGCGCGCAGCAGCCGCTCCTCCGGCGTCAGCTCGGTCTCACCCTTGGGCGTGACCTTGCCGACCAGGATGTCACCGGGCACGACCTCGGCGCCGATGCGGATGATGCCGCGCTCGTCGAGGTCGGCCAGGACCTCCTCGGAGACGTTCGGGATGTCCCGGGTGATCTCCTCAGGGCCCAGCTTGGTGTCGCGGGCGTCGACCTCGTGCTCCTCGATGTGGATCGAGGACAGCACGTCGTCCTGCACCAGCCGCTGGGACAGGATGATCGCGTCCTCGTAGTTGTGGCCCTCCCACGGCATGAACGCCACCAGGAGGTTCTTACCGAGCGCCATCTCACCGTTGTCGGTGCACGGACCGTCGGCGACGACCTGGTTGACCTCCACCCGGTCGCCCTCGCGGACGATGGGCTTCTGGTTGAAGC
>NZ_JBHTCG010000095.1:0-703 GCF_042665155.1 Sphaerisporangium rhizosphaerae
ACTGATTCTTTCTAAAGTACAAAACAGCGAAATAGACATAACGTTATCAAAATTTTTGATTGATATTTTAGTCTGGATTTTACGTTTTTTGCTTTTTATCACATTCATATCAAGATTAGGAATAGAAACTGCTTCATTTGTAGCAATCATAGGAGCTGCTGGTTTAGCAATTGGTTTGTCATTACAAGGATCATTGTCAAACTTCGCGGGAGGAATTCTAATCGTTTTGTTTAAACCATTTGAAGTAGGAGATTCTATTGAAGCGCAGGGAGTTACTGGTGTGGTTTCTGAAATCCAAATATTTGTAACAAAACTTATAGCATCAAATAACCAGACTATTTTTATTCCAAACGGATCATTGTCTAATGGAAATATAATAAATCACTCTTTACAAGGTAAGCGTAGAGCAGATATACAGTTTTTAGTTTCATACAATGATGATTTAAAGAAAGTAAAAGATATTATTTTTCAGATTTTAAATAGTAACGAAAAAGTACTTCAAGATCCTAAACCATCAGTTGATGTGGTTGCTCTTACAGAAACTGGTGTACGTTTGGCTGTTAAACCTTGGGCAACTAATGAAGACTTCTCTCTTTAAAGCCCTTTTTATTTCTTTTTTTTCATTTGCTATTGGTTGTAAGAAAAATGAAAAAACTGAAATTGTTAAAAAAACTACTTCAGAAGAAGTAATTCAATATGGCAG
>NZ_JBHTCG010000096.1:0-695 GCF_042665155.1 Sphaerisporangium rhizosphaerae
CCAGCCTCGGTCGGTGGGGAAGCCGGTGATGCCATCGCGGTCGTCGACCAGGAGTTGCCACAGGTCGTCGGGGCTGGTGACCTGACCGGGGAAACGGCAGGCCATCCCGACAACGGCGATCAGATCACCAGCGGCGTCACCGGCAGGATCATCAGCAGGGCCGCCGGGCGCAGCGGCCGTGACCGGACGGCGGGCAGTGCCGCCGAACACCGTGGTGTCCAGATGCATCGCCAGCGCGCGAGGAGTGGGGTGGTCGAACACCAAGGTCGGGGTGAGCCGTAACCCCGTCACCGTGTGCAACCGGTTACGCAACTCCACCGCGGTCAGCGAATCGAACCCGAACTCCTGGAAAGGCCGATCGGCATCGATGGCCTCGGCACTGTCATGCCCCAGCGTGGCCGCCGCCTGAGCACACACCATGTCCAGCAACTGCCGCTGGCGCTGCCGCGCCGACAAACGCGCCAACGCCATCACCGGCCGCTCCACACCAACCGCACCGGCGGCATCGGCAGCACCGGTCGAACCCGCGACAGGACGCACCGCAGAACCGGCCAACTCCCGCAACAACGCCGGCAGACCCGCCCCACGCCGGCCCAACGCCGCCGCATCGAACCGAGCCGGCACCACCAACGGCCGCCCCGCCACCACAGCCGCATCCAGCAGAGCCAACCCCTGACCCGCGGTCAACCCCACCA
>NZ_JBHTCG010000097.1:0-695 GCF_042665155.1 Sphaerisporangium rhizosphaerae
GAAAGAAGCGTCGTTGCTGACTTTTTCGATTAAGCCTGAAAAATAATAGAGGCGACGCATGACTTGTTCTAATTCAGGCGTGCGATCTAGTTGATCCACTTGGCCAATCAAGCCCTCAAATAGCGGGAAGACGAATGAAGACTGTTTTGCGAGTTCGAGTCTGATGACTTCTCGTCGCTCTACGCTTTGATTTAATAACGTGAGGCTGTTTTTGATTTGTGTAATGGAATGTAAATCGGCGATAAAAAGAAACGATTCATTAGCTGGATTTTTCGCTATTTCAATTGCAGGTAAAATCGCTCCTAATAAATTCCCTAAATGTGGGGTTCCAGTACTTTGAATTCCTGTAAGTATTTTTGCCATTGTAAATTTTGTCTATTTTTAGCAAAGTTAATTCTTTTGTGAGATTTTTAAAGTGATTGTGTATTTTTGACACTATGAAAATAATAAAAATACCTTTTTGGATTCTTTGGCGTGTTTGGTTTTACATTTTAGTATTACTCCCTATCATTGTAATGTTTCCTTTTTTATTCCTTTCTTTTTTAAAAGAAAGTTGGTACCCTCATTTTTTTAAAATGGCCAGAATTTGGGCCAAAGTAATTTTATACGGAGCAGGGTTTTATCCAAAAACAGAAGCTGAAGAAGAAATTATTCCTCAAAAAAGTTATATGTTTATTGCCAACCATACCTCAATG
>NZ_JBHTCG010000098.1:0-657 GCF_042665155.1 Sphaerisporangium rhizosphaerae
GCCGCCGTCCGCGCCGCCGGGACGGCCCGAACCGTCGCGGCGGCCGGAGCCGCCGGAACGACCGCCCGGCGGGTCGGGGCGCCCGGGACCGTCGGGGCGGCCCTGGCGGCCGCCCGAACCCGAGCCTCGTCTGGGCCCTCCGGGGCCGCCGCGCCCGCCCGAGCCGCCGCCCGGGCCGTTGCGACCGGGCCCGGAGGGACGGCCGCCTTCCCTCACCGGCCCGCGACCTCCGCCTGCCGGTCGGCGGCGCCCTCAGGGACCCGGCCCTGGCTCGCCGTGCGGCCGACCTCGCGCCCCTGCCCGTCGAGGAACCGCGGCTCCTGCGTGCCGGGCTTCTCGCCGAGTTGCTCGACGCGGTCGGCCAGCCTCTGCGGCTGGGAGTCCAGCAGCAGCTTGGTGCGCTTGTCCTGGGCCTCCTGGCGCAGGCGCTGGGTGGTCTTCTGCAGGTCGGTCGCCCGGAAGGAATCTTTGGCCAGGACGGTGTTGAGCAGCAGCAGACTGACCAGCCCGCCGCACAGCAGCCCCACCACGAGCAGCACGAAGGGAGTGCGGGGCGCGCCGCGCCCTGCGGGCGCCCGCCGCGCCGCCGCCGCGGCCGTGACTCCGGCGCCGGCGGCTCCGGGCCGCTCGGGCATGGGCACGGCCTCGCGCTTCGGG
>NZ_JBHTCG010000099.1:0-678 GCF_042665155.1 Sphaerisporangium rhizosphaerae
GCTTTCATTTTGTTTAACCCAATGGTCACCACAACTAGGGCTAAACTTATTTTTTGTGCTTCTTATTTAGGTTTTTAAGCAGTAACGAAATCGTAAAACTGACAACCGCTCCAATAGTGGCTAAGATAACCGTTTTTGCAATATCTTCAGATTGAATATTCGGAACAATACTTAAAAATGTACCTCCAGCTGTACCAATTAAGGTATGATTATTCGCTGTCATTAGTTGTGGTCAACTGACTTGCAGCTGTCAAAACACCTCCAGCTAATGCAACATAGCCACCAATAGTCGTAACGATTACTGGAAGTGCTATTGGAGCAGCTAAAATAGTTCCACCAACGGCAGCCAATGCCAACCCAACAGTTCGAAGCACTTTAAAAAACTTAGGCGTAGGAGCTTTTGCTCTATTAATGATTTTTTTCATAATTTAAAATTAAGATTGGATTAGTATTTCAACACTTTCTTTATTGTCCAATGCTTGATAAACAATCTTTTTAAGCTTTTCAAAAGCTATTCGAGACATCAAACCAAGTCCAGGACCAGAAAGTTTGGTAACGGGAGCGATACAACCATTTAATTCTTTCAAAGCGTTATTAGCAGGATGAAATAGAATCAAACTTCTATTTTCAACACCAAATAACGTTGGAATAAAGATGATTATATGTTCCTATAATCAT
>NZ_JBHTCG010000100.1:0-653 GCF_042665155.1 Sphaerisporangium rhizosphaerae
CAACTACATTTTGGTTTTGAAGTCTTTCTGAAGAAGGATCAATTGAATCTACAGTACAAGAAGCAACAAGTAAAGAAATTGAGCTTAAAATCAGGGCTATTTTTTTCATTTTTAGGGCTTTATATTTTTTTGACAAAATTAAATTCAAAACCCAGATTCATCATTTTTTTATTGTTAAAAAAGTGTTAACTAATGAATAATTATCAAAAATACAATCTATTTCAATGTTCATGTTAACAAATATTTACTTTTATTTTATTTTTAATGAATTTTATTCATAAAAATCAATGTTTCGAATATGGTTTAAATAATTATTGATTTTACATATTATTTCTTAAATTTTTAAAGCATTTTTAAATCAACTAACTCGATTAAAATCGAATATAATTTTCGAAAAAAGAGACGTTACCACTTCCACACTATCATTACGAAGCAAAATTGCCATCAACAATAAAATGACAATAAATGTAACTTCAAGATACTATTGGAGTTATGTAGAAAGTAAAGATTTTAAAAAATTAGGAGAAGATGGCGACCTTACGTACACTAATTACTCCGATTTAGGAAGCCAAGACTTTAGCTCTTGGAATCTAGACTGCTCTTACTCATGGTGGATAGCACCAGGTAGTCAGTTAAATGTATTGTATCGCAAC
>NZ_JBHTCG010000101.1:0-651 GCF_042665155.1 Sphaerisporangium rhizosphaerae
CTGAGCTTACAGCTGAAACAAAAAGAGTGTTTTTGGCTTTGCCAAAAATTAAACCTGCTACTTACAATGGCAATTCTACCTATGCAAAGTATACAATTAACATAGCTATACCATTGCAAAGTGCTGCTCAAATTGCAGAAGAAGAAAGGCTAGAGAAGGAAAGAAAGGAAAACGATTCTAAGTTTCTAGCAAATAAAGTTCATCCAGAATATGACCAAGTTTCGATAAATTATAAAGAATTTAAAAATCCTCAATTTTCGAGTAATTTAAACATACCTTTTTCTCATAATTATTATTCTCAATTTGAAGAGCAAATCACTCCAAAAGTGGAAGATAATTGTTTTTATTCTTCTATAAAAAGTTTGCCAAATGATTTGTCAGCCGATGTAAAATCATCCTTAAAGAATGATTATGCCCCAATGATTAATAATAAACTTATGCCTCAGTATAAAAAGATGGTCGATTTCTTAAAAACAGAATATTTGCCACCTTCTAGAAATACTAGTGGAATAGGAAGTATTCCTGGTGGTAAGGAATTGTATGCAGTTTATGCTAAACAATGGACTACTACAACAAAAACACCTGAAGAAATACATGAGTTAGGTTTGAGTGAAGTGGCTCGTTTAAAATCTGAAATGGAAAAAGTTAAAG
>NZ_JBHTCG010000102.1:0-644 GCF_042665155.1 Sphaerisporangium rhizosphaerae
GATTGCGGGTGCAAAAGTACCACCTTTTTTCAATTACGCAAGCCTTTTATAAAACTTTTTTTAATCTTTTTTACACTTACTCTGACCCACAGTAAGTTAGATGTAAAAGTTTTTTTTGATAGTATTACAGTGTCGAAAAGTAATGGAATTTAAACATCCGTTTTACACTATAAATATATAATAGGTATATTCTTTATTATGTATACTACATATATACTTATCCTATACACTATTATATATAGGTATACTATATATATGGTACGCATGAGATTTGAAATTAAAAGGAGGACTGCCAATGGCAGTCAGGTATTATTCGCGTGAGGGATTACCTTCGGTCAGCTCGACCTCGGGTGAAGCAGCATCCTTTTATTTGTTGACTTCGAGAGCACTTCGACAAACTCAGTGTGACACCTCAGTCACCTTTTATAGGTAATTTAATGTTTCTTTGATTACATTTCCATAGCCCTATTTATAAGACTTGAGAAGGCATTTTGTTATATGATTTAAAAATCCACAATGTTAATTTTAAGAAAAATATTACAATATATTTTTTTATTTGAAATATAATTCTTACAATTGTATTGATATTTATTATCTGATTGGTGTATTATTTAGTAACATTAAATTCAAGTACAGATGAATAG
>NZ_JBHTCG010000103.1:0-643 GCF_042665155.1 Sphaerisporangium rhizosphaerae
GGTCACGGCCTTCCAGGTGCGTAAGGATCTGGCGTACTTCGGGCGCTTCGGTACGCGCGGTATGGGCTACACAGTGGCCATCCTCAAACGGGAGCTGGTGCGCGTGCTGGGCCTCAATCAGACCTGGAACGTGGTGATTATCGGCACGGGTCGGCTGGGACAGGCCATGCAGCTGACCAACATCCTGCGCGACGTGGGTGAGGACCTGGACCGCGGACGAGTGTACCTACCGGGCGAGCTGCTGCGCGACCACGGCGTGAGCCACGCCGATCTGCGGGCCCAGCGCCTTACGCCCGCCTATCAGGCGCTGATGGCCCACCTGTGTGCGCTGGCGCGCGAGTGGTACGCCCATGGTCACCAGGGCATTCCGGCCCTGCACGGGCGCGCGCGCATTGGGGTTGCCACAGCGGCGCGCGCCTACGAGGGGATTCTGGACGACCTAGAAGCCCACGAGTTCGACAACTTTACCCGCCCCGCCTACCTGCCCGGCCGGCAGAAGCTGCGGCTGCTGTGGCAGCAGTGCCTGGAGCACAGCGCGCCGCCCACGCGGTGCCCCATGGACTGGGCCGAGCAGCAGCTGCGCCGCCGGGCCACGCGCGGCTGAGCCGGACCTCAGGGGCCGAAGCGGCGCAGCTGCGCCTGA
>NZ_JBHTCG010000104.1:0-627 GCF_042665155.1 Sphaerisporangium rhizosphaerae
ATATGAAGTAGAAAAAACATCTAATCAAGTGGTTTTTCTAAAACAAGGAAGTCAACGAAATCTAAAATCTGAAGAATCACAAGAACATCACTTTATTATTGAATTTGAAACCAATGAATCGTTGAGTGTTGTTAATGAAAAATTGGCTAAACTTAATTTAATTTCATTGGAACAAAACGGTGGAACTTTAATTGCCTCATTCCCTTTAGATGTTACTATAAATGATTTTATGAAAATTGTTATCAATGAAAACATTCATATAAACTACTTAAGAAACATTACTCATTCAACAAGAAGATTCTTCATCAAATAATATTACTCATGTTAGGTAAAATTCAAAAACAATTACTTTTAAAATATCCTTTACTGTGGAACACAAAATTTGTTCCTATGGTTTGTATTGGGGCATTAATAAATTTATTATATTTTTTCATTGGATATGCAGATGGATCTATTGATTTCAAAGAACGTTATGACTCTGATTTAGATTTTACTTTTTTTAGTTTTTGCTTTCTAATTTCTGTTGTGTTACTCATTTTATGGCTGGTAAATTACTTCAGAAACAATTCTCTTAAATCGTTTTATCCAAAAAGCAAGTACAGTTTGTTTTACGAATGGATTCAGATT
>NZ_JBHTCG010000105.1:0-619 GCF_042665155.1 Sphaerisporangium rhizosphaerae
CATACTTTTTTGAATTATGAATTATGAATTATGAGTTCATAATTAGATTTTACTTATTATTTTATTTCTGAAACAAAATTGAATAATTTGATTATATTTAAAAACTAAAAATTATATTTCAATTACATTTATAAATTAAAAACTGAAATTACGTAATAAATTAAAAAAAAATATTTGCTTTTTCAAAAAAAAGTTAGAAATTCTAATTTATAGAACACTTTGATTATTTTTGCAAAAAAGAAAAAATGATAAAAAAAGAAAAATTTGAGACGTTTGATGCTTTACGTTTTTTTTCTTTCTTATTAGTTTTTATTTTCCATTTACCACCTGACTTAAGACCATTAGAGACTAGAGGAGATATTGGAGTTTGGTTCTTTTTTTCCTTAAGTGGATTTTTAATAACCTATCTTTTATTAATTGAAAAGAAAAATTATACAGTCAAAACATGTAACAACGGACGTGATGCTGTAGACTTAATTCAGGAAGAAAATTTCGATATTGTTTTTCTGGACGAAAACATGCCAGGAATGTCAGGATTAGAGACTTTATCTGAGATAAAGGAAAAAATATCTACAGTTCCAGTAATTATGATTACTAAAAGCAAAGAGGAATATATCAT
>NZ_JBHTCG010000106.1:0-618 GCF_042665155.1 Sphaerisporangium rhizosphaerae
ATTGGGATAGTATTTATTTCCTAAATAAAAAGGCGATTTTAATTTTAAAATCGCCTTTTTTGAATTTATTAATTTCAATTAAACTTGAACTGTCCAACCAAAAGTATCTTCAGCTAATTTATATTGAATATCAGTTAGTTTTTCTTTTAAATCTAAAGCGAATGATTTCTCTAATTTAGGTAATTCAAAATATTCGTCTTTGTATTGAAATCCAATGCGAATAAATCTACTCTACGTTTTTTGTCAATCTGAATGCCATCTTCCTGAAACTTATTGTAAACACCGCCCATCCATGAAATACCAAATTCACCTATTTTTCTGTGCTTTAAGGCTGTTTTTGCAGTAATTAGTGGTACACCATTAAAACTTTCTTCAAAGCGTTCATTGTTTTCTTTGGTTGCCGGAAGCCATGTTTTGTTTTGTGGATTGGAGATAATTTTATCATCGAATCCATTGGAAAAATAGCCTTCGTATGCCCAAACTAAATTATTCTTAGCATACTTTCCGAAGATTCCGAAACCTACATTACTCCATGTTGAAGGTATAATGGTGGTTGATGAAATAGGACGGTCAATAAACTCCCATTTCGGGCCATCATGATTTTGGTTGAAAGAACCT
>NZ_JBHTCG010000107.1:0-597 GCF_042665155.1 Sphaerisporangium rhizosphaerae
GCTCCTGGTGGCGTCCGGGGTGGCGCTGGTGGCGCAGGGCCCGGTGCAGGCGGTGGCCGGGGTGCTGCTCGTGCTGGCAGGGCCGTTGCTGGCTCCGCGCGCGGTCCGCCTGCACGGCGTGTGGACGCGGTGGCTGCTGGCCCCCACCTACCGCGCCCGCCTGACCAACGCCATGGCCCAGCTGACGCGGGTGCACACCGACGCCATCGACACCCAGGCCGCCGAGCTGCGGCGCATCGAACGCGACCTGCACGACGGCGCGCAGGCACGCCTGGTCGCCATCGGCATGACCCTCGGCGCCGCCGAAGAGCTCGTCGACTCCGATCCGGCGGCCGCCAAGGCCCTGATCGCCAAGGTGCGTGAGGCGTCCGCCGCGTCGCTGGTCGAGCTGCGGCAGCTCGTGCGCGGCATCCACCCGCCCGTGCTCGCCGAGCGCGGCCTCGGCGACGCGGTGCGGGCCCTGGCCCTGGACAGCCCGCTGAAGGTCTCGGTCAACGTCGACCTGCCGGCCCGCCCCGAGGCCCCGGTCGAGTCCGCCGTCTACTTCGTGGTCAGCGAACTGCTCACCAACGCCAGCAGGCACGGCGGCGGGCGCCA
>NZ_JBHTCG010000108.1:0-594 GCF_042665155.1 Sphaerisporangium rhizosphaerae
CTTTAGAGAAACGCAAAGCAGAATCTACAGGAAACCTTGTAGTTGCAACAACTGTAGCACCAGCGCGTAACAACATTAATGTTATGTGATATCCTATTTTTAACCTAGAACCAGTAATTACCGCAACCTGACCTTTTAAATCTGTTGTTTGAAAACGTTTGGCAATCCTCTAACGCAAATTCCTGAATGGACACACAACTCTTGTTTCCATACAATGGTAACCTCTCCGTTTGTATATTCTTTAACATGTTCCATGATATAGGATTTAATATTATCCTAAAGTTACAAAAAATCTTACTATAGTATTTGTTTTTATATCTTTATCGAAACTAACCAAAAAATTATGCAAGACGAAAAACAAAATTTTAAACGTGAACTGGGTCTATTAGATGCTACACTTCTTGTTGTAGGTTCAATGATTGGTTCAGGTATTTTTATTGTAAGTGCTGATATTACCAGAAATGTAGGAAGTGCCGGATGGCTAATCCTTATCTGGATTGTTTCGGCTCTTATTACAATGACTGCTGCTGTAAGTTATGGCGAATTAAGTTCAATGTTTCCTCATGCCGGTGGTCAATATGTTTACCTAAAAGA
>NZ_JBHTCG010000109.1:0-591 GCF_042665155.1 Sphaerisporangium rhizosphaerae
CTTACATTCCAATTTGTGGAACAGAGCAAAGAGTAGATAATATAAAAGTTGGTTTTTCTTATTGTGAAGGAACAAATTTACCAAATGATTGTGTAAGTCCTAAATGAAATATTGAAAATCCTTATAAAGCAATCGTAACGTTATTTAAAAATAATACAGTTTTTTCAGAACATGAATTTACTTTATCAAGCTTGTATTTTTACGAGACCTTTACGAACGTGTCAGTATCAAGTGGTTCTATTTTCAAAGCAAGAGTTCAGTTTTTTAGGAAAAAAAATTTATGCATTGGATATGAATTACTAAGAGATATATATTCATCAAATTTAACAGTTCCTGTTTTAAATGGAACTCCTGATTTTAATATAAACGGGATACCCATTCCTATTGATGGTTCAGCTATTCAGGCTTGTATAAGTAACATTAAAATAAATGCAGGAGCAACAAGTTGTGAAACAGCTTATAATATAACTGTTGAAGAATGTGATCAATATTGGAATAGAACTTATGACTATGAATTTGGTGTCTGGCTAAATGGTGAAGCTCCAGATAATATTAATTTGCAAAATATAGCTTCAACCTATAGTGTTCCAC
>NZ_JBHTCG010000110.1:0-588 GCF_042665155.1 Sphaerisporangium rhizosphaerae
TATAAGAAACAGAAGTAGCTCCTGCTCCAATACCGCTTAGTGAGAAAGTTACACTACCATCTGCGGCACCTATACAAGTTACATTATTAGCCACTAATGAACTAACTGTCATTGTAGAATTAGTGGGAACAGTAGCAGTTGCTTGTTCAAAATAATAACAACCAGTTGTTGTATCATACACCACAAATGTATATAAAGCTCCTGGAGTTAAACCATTAAATGTTGATTGTAGAGGAAATCCAGCATCTGCAGATTGAAAAACAGCTGCATAAGGTGGAATATTCATAGTTAGAATCCCAAACATATATGGGCCACCAGCAACAATAGGTAAAACAGTAACAACAGCTGTACCACCAGCTGCACAAGATGCAATTGAAGTACTAATTTGAATATTTAAATCACTTGGTGGAGACGACATTATTAAATTAGTTCTAACTAATGTACAACCATTAGCATCTACTACGCTCAAGTTGTAAATACCAAAATCAATATTTATAAAACAGTGATTTACTGGTATTGGTGTAACAAAAGTTTGTGTACCAGTACCACCTGTTAAATCATCAAGTATATAAGTATATGGAGCTGTTC
>NZ_JBHTCG010000111.1:0-587 GCF_042665155.1 Sphaerisporangium rhizosphaerae
TATCAAACACAACTGCCCAAAAAATAGTTGGCCTAGATATTTCAGCAGGAATGCTTGAAGTAGGAAAACAAAAAATTGATCAAAAAAACCTATCTGATAGAATAGAAATGGTTTTAGGCGATTCTGAGAAAATTCCTTTTGAAGACAATTCATTTGATGCCATAACAGTAGCTTTTGGAATTAGAAACTTTGAAAATCTTGAATTAGGCTTATCTGAAATAGTAAGAGTATTAAAGCCAAATGGTATATTTGTTATTTTAGAAACTTCTGTCCCTGAAAAATTCCCTTTCAAACAAGGCTATAGCTTTTACACAAAATACATACTTCCACTTATTGGAAAAATGTTCTCAAAAGACAAAGTTGCATACAAATATTTATCTGATTCTGCATCAATTTTCCCATATGGCAAAGCCTTAAACAATATTTTAGAAAAAATTGGGTTTATAGATGTAAAACACCTTCCGCAAACATTTGGTGTGGCAACCATTTATAGTGCAACAAAAAAATAACAAAATGAGCAAAAGACTCTTCATCCTAGTTTTTTTAATCGCCTCGACAATAACTAATGCACAGGTATTTAGCAAAAG
>NZ_JBHTCG010000112.1:0-580 GCF_042665155.1 Sphaerisporangium rhizosphaerae
GTTGCCTTAAAAGGTGGCAAAATCACATTTTGCAAAACATCATCACTTGTAATTACTGTGTTATAATCTCTTCCAGATTCGGCAAAACCATATCCAGCAAAATGCTTAGTACAAGCCAAAATATTTTTATTGGAATCTTTTAAAAAGCATTTGAAAGATTACTTTTTTGCTCCAAAAATAGTAAGTGTTGAAGATTTTGTTCAAGAAATTTCTGGAGTAAGAAACATCGATAACGTTGAGTTATTGTTTGAGTTTTTTGAAGTTTATTCATCTCTTACAGTATCAGATAAAAGACAAGATTTTGAACAATTTGCAAATTGGGCAAAAACGCTATTGCAAGATTTTAATGAAATTGATCGTTATCTTATAAATCCTGATTATGTTTTCTCTTATCTAAAGGATATTGAAGTTCTTAAAAGATGGGATTTATCTCCAAATAATACTACCGAAATTATAGACAAGCAACTTGAGTTTTGGGATTGCTTGCCAAATTATTACAGCAAATTTTACAATCATCTTCTAGAAAAAAAAATAGGATATCAAGGGCTTATTTATAGGGAAGCTGTGAAAAATATTGAGG
>NZ_JBHTCG010000113.1:0-574 GCF_042665155.1 Sphaerisporangium rhizosphaerae
TTGGGAATGATAAACGTAAATCGGCACCTATTTCTGTTACATTAAAAAAGCTATCCTCTGGATTTGAGAATTGTTTTGATGAACCAATATTACCACGTAATCCTATTTCTAATATTTCTGCTCCTCTAAATATGTTTCTCATTGATACAGATGTACTACCAGAGATCCCAAATTGCTGAATGTTCGAATGTGTAAAATCTGCATTAGCTTTAAAGCTAAATTTGTCTTTAGATTTTAAAAAGATGTTCACTTTTAACTTACCAATAGAATCTTCTTTATACTCTATGTTTGGATAGTAAAAAATATTCAAATTACTTAATGATCGTAAGGTTAATGATTTTGCTTCTTCACTATATAAACTGTCTTTTTGAATAAATACTGCACTTGTGATAGCTCTTGGTCTGTATCGAAGTTTGCTGTTACTGTAAATATTGTATCTTCGGGTTATTGCACTATCAGCAAATGTCTTTTGGTTTTTAGCTTCTTTCTCGATAGTGTAAATGTTTACTTCACTGATTCGGTATATTTGATGAGGTTTCTTTTTAATTGAATCACCTTCTTTTACTTCTCTATC
>NZ_JBHTCG010000114.1:0-565 GCF_042665155.1 Sphaerisporangium rhizosphaerae
GTCCTGTAGTGTAAACAAGCATGGTTGAGGTGCCGTAAATTACATATCCAGCGGCAACTTGATTTACTCCTGGTTGTAAAAAATCTTCTAATTGAACAGGAGTTCCTATTGGAGTAACTCTTCTAAAAACTGAGAAAATAGTCCCTACTGAAACATTCACATCAATATTTGATGAGCCGTCAAGTGGATCCATTAAAACAACATATTTGTTATTGTGACTATTATCTGAACCTGCTACGGTAATGAAATCATCGTTTTCTTCTGACGCAATACCGCAAACAATTTCACGATTTATTAAGGTTTGAATAAAAACTTCATTGGCATAAACATCCAATTTTTGTTGGTCTTCTCCTTGAATGTTTTGGTCACCAGCAGCTCCTACAATATCCACTAATCCTGCTTTGTTTACTTTGTAATTAACAACCTTGGCAGCTAGTCTTATAGAGTTGATAATTCTTGATAATTCTCCTGATGAATATTGAAATTCACTTTGTTTTTCGATGATGAATTCACCTAAGGTTTTATTGCGTTCTTCCATGTAAGAAATCGTTGTAGTTTAGTGAAG
>NZ_JBHTCG010000115.1:0-529 GCF_042665155.1 Sphaerisporangium rhizosphaerae
AACGGCCCGGCGACCGGCCAGGCGGCGACCGGCGGCACGGCGCAGGGCCGCCCCGCGCGGGCGGGCTGGGTGGCGGTGGTCGCCGCCGACCGCGCGCACTACGAGGCCATGATCGGCCAGGGCGGGCCGGACGCCGCGCGGGTCGCCTTCCCGCCCTACTGTCCCGAGCGCACTCTGCCTCTCGCCGGTCCCGAGATGCGCATCGGGCGGCGCAGCCAGTCCCGGTCGCTGGTTCCCGAGATCGACCTGTCCGGGCCGCCGGAGGACCCCGGCGTCTCCCACCTGCACGCCGTGCTGCTGGCCCAGCCCGACGGCTCCTGGCAGCTCGTCGACCCCGGCTCGGCGAACGGCACCCTGGTCAACGGCGAGCTCCTGGAGGTCAACGTGCCGGTCCCGATCGCCGACGGCGACCGCGTGCACGTCGGCGCCTGGACGCTCATCACCGTGCGGAGGGCCTGAGCCATGACACTTCCCGCTCCGGCGCCGGCCCAGGCCCCGCCGCCCGCCGCGACCGCGCCGGGCGGCGCCA
>NZ_JBHTCG010000116.1:0-562 GCF_042665155.1 Sphaerisporangium rhizosphaerae
TTCATCTGATCCGCAACGCGCTGCGCCCGGTGCCGCGCAAGGACCGCGCCGCCCTGGCCGCGGAGTTGAGGAAGGTCTACACCGCCGCCGACGCCGAGGCCGCCTTCGACGCCCTGGCCGAGCTCGCAGCCGGCCCGTGGGGCAAGAAGTACCCGCAGACGGTGACGATCTGGGAGAACGCCTGGGAGCGAGTGGTCCCGTTCCTGGCGTTCAGCCCGTCGGTCCGCAAGCTGCTCTACACCACCAACACCATCGAGTCGCTGAACTACCAGCTGCGCAAGGTCACCAAGGCCCGCGGGCACTTCCCGACCGACGATGCCGTCGTCAAGCTCCTGTGGCTGGCGATCATCAACATCGAGGACAAGCGAGCCCGGGAACGCGCCGCCAACAACGCCGACCAGGGCGCCCGCAGCGGCTACCCCGGCCGACTCGTCGAAGGCGCCAAGACCTACGGCTGGATCGAGGCCCTCAACGAACTGGCAGAGGCCTATCCAGGTCGCATCAGGTAAAACGACCAAGACCAGCAGCAAGATCAGCTTTACACACTACGAGTTACAAGCTC
>NZ_JBHTCG010000117.1:0-552 GCF_042665155.1 Sphaerisporangium rhizosphaerae
CTGTACTTCCAGGCTTAAACTCTTGAATTTTAGCAATAGCTAACGAATGTAATACGTGTTTTATATATAACTCTTCAATATCTTTTCTTGAAATTACATTAATCTTAGCATTCCAATCTTGATATAAGGCTTCTAATTTTGTGAACTGATTAATTTGCTCTCGTGACAAATTAGGAAAATACTTTAGTATTTCTTCCATATATTAAATTTTTTACAAAAACATTTTTTTGTTATGTTTGGCAAATATTAATTTTAACCCAATGACCATGAAAAAAATCATTACAGCTCTTGCACTTCTTTTAAGTTGTATGGCATTTAGCCAAATTAAGGTATTACCAACTACTCCTTTAGAAAAATTAGGAAGAGTAGGTACAAATGATGTTTATATTCAAAAAGAAGGATCACAGTATACTTTTTTCTATAAAAATATCGAAAACAAAGAAGATGAAAGCATTAGAAACTTTTCATTTAAAAACGTTGAGAATGATTTTGAAAATTTCTATAAAATTATCATTGATGGATTTAATGCAAACCCAATCTATGATATTAAAT
>NZ_JBHTCG010000118.1:0-544 GCF_042665155.1 Sphaerisporangium rhizosphaerae
ATAGAGAAGTAAGGTTACCGCACAGTGTCCTTAGCTTTTCTAACACGAGTTCCAATGATTATTATCTGAAAATGTGTAGAGAAAAAAACATAAAACCACATCCTGCAAGAATGTCTGGAGGCTTAGTTAATTTCTTCATAGAATTTCTTACAGATGAAGATGATTTGATTTTGGATCCATTCTCTGGAAGTAATACTACAGGATATTGTGCTGAAAAATTAAATCGAAATTGGATGTCATTTGAAGTTAAGGAAGATTATATTGAACAAGCTTGTATTCGTTTTAGTGATCCTTTATTAAAATCACCTCTGAAAAAAATGAAAGTATGAAAACAACAGATAGAATAAAACAACTTGCATCTGTAGATCCTTTAAAACAAGGAAAACAACCTGAATTTTTTGTAGGACATCCTTTTTCTCTTGATTATAATAAAGCTAGTATTCTTGTTTGTGATGATGATAAAGAAAGAGTTAAAGGGATAGCACAAGGAACTTTTTTATTAGCATTTTATGATAACGAAGAAACTGTTGAAGAAGCAATTCTT
>NZ_JBHTCG010000119.1:0-543 GCF_042665155.1 Sphaerisporangium rhizosphaerae
CAACATCCCACCCCCGATCACCCGGAAAACCACCCACCGCATCCACACCACCGACCAACAACCCCCACAACCGCTCCGGACCATCCACCCCACCCGGATAACGACAAGCCATCCCCACGATCGCGATGGGATCATCGGTGACCGCCGCCGGACGCCGCGTCCTCCGCTGGTCGGCCTGCCCGCCTAGCAGCCGGCGCAGCACGAAGTCCGTCAGCGCGTTCACCGATGGGTGGTCGAAGACCAGCGTCGCCGGCAGGGTGAGCCCGACCGCCCGGCCCAGCCGGTTCCGCAACTCCACCGCCATCAGCGAGTCGACGCCCAGTTCATGGAAAGCCCGGTCCACCGGGACCGACTCGGCCGCGCCGTACCCCAGCACTGCGGCCGCCTGCGCGCGTACGAGTTCGGTCACCGCTGCCTGACGCTCCGCGGCAGGAAGCTCAGCCAACCGATCAGCGAACGAACCGCTACCCGCAGGAGCATCCAGCGCAACCCTGCGCCGCACACCCACCAGATCACGCAACAACGCCGGCAACCGCTCCCCCG
>NZ_JBHTCG010000120.1:0-540 GCF_042665155.1 Sphaerisporangium rhizosphaerae
CGAGTAATGCAACAGGAGTCACGGTAAACGATGTTCTACCGGCAGGTTATACTTTTGTGAGTGCAACGCCATCGACAGGAACATGGAGTGCGCCAAACTGGACTATCGGTAACTTAGTCAATGGAGCCAATGCTACCTTAACGATAGTGGCTACAGTAAATGCTTCGGGTCCATATGCCAATACAGCAACAATTACAGGAAGCGAGACAGATCCAACCCCTGGAAACAATACATCAACATCAACTCCAGTACCAGTTGCGCAGACGAATTTGGCGGTAACTAAAACAGTGAGCAACCCAACACCGAATGTAGGCAGCAACGTGACCTTTACCATTACGGCAAGTAATGCAGGACCGAGCAATGCAACAGGAGTAACGGTAAACGATGTACTGCCAGCAGGTTATACTTTTGTGAGTGCAACACCATCGACAGGAACATGGAGCGCACCAAACTGGACTATCGGTAACTTAGCCAATGGAGCCAATGCTACCTTAACGATAGTGGCTACAGTAAATGCATCAGGCCCTTATGCCAATACAG
>NZ_JBHTCG010000121.1:0-538 GCF_042665155.1 Sphaerisporangium rhizosphaerae
GCGGTACTGGCCCCAGTCGTAGTGGCCGCGGTAGCCCTCGCCGACGCGGATGCGGAAGTCGTCGAAGCTTCCCTTGCGGAATTTGCCGGTGAAGTGGGAGGCGCCGTAGCGGCTGCCGCGGTAGATGCGCGAGTGCCAGCCGTTGTCGTCGTGCCACTGGAAGTCGATGTAGGAGTAGTCGCGGTCGCGGTCGCGGTCGAACAGGTCGCCCTTGAAGTAGTAGTAGCCGTTCTGGGAGTACCAGTAGCCGGAGAAGTAGGAGCGGTCGTGGCTGGACTCGCCGCGGCTGTAGCCGGACCAGATGCGGCCGAATCCGTGCCGGTCGAAGCCGTTGGCGGTGCTGGTGCTCGCGGTGGTGGTGGCACTGGCCGTGGTGGTGGCGCCGGCGGCCTGGGTGGTGGCGGCCTGGGCGGGGGTGGCGGCGATGCCGGCGGCCATGGCGCCGGCCAGGGCGGTGCCGACGAGCAGCTTGCGGATCTTGCTCATGGTGGGTGTTCTCCTGGGTGAGGGTTCCGGCTCGGGGCCGGGTGTTTCCGGT
>NZ_JBHTCG010000122.1:0-537 GCF_042665155.1 Sphaerisporangium rhizosphaerae
TTTAATGGCGGCTCTTCTTTCAGCAACTGCAGAGAAAAACCCTGCTTTTGCTTGGGATTTAAATATGAATTCACTTTTCCATGTTTTAAATTTAGCCAAAGCTGGAAAAATTAAAAAGATATATTGGCCTTCGAGTATTGCAGTTTTTGGGCCTACTACACCAAGAGAAAACACACCTCAATATACTATTATGGAGCCATCTACTGTTTACGGAATTAGCAAGCAAACGGGTGAAAGATGGTGTGAATATTATCACACACAATATGGTGTAGATGTGAGAAGTATTCGTTATCCTGGTTTAATTAGTTGGAGTACACCTCCAGGTGGTGGAACTACAGATTATGCTGTTGATATTTACCATAAAGCCATTACCGAAGGAAAATTTACTTCGTTTTTGTCTGAAGACTCGGCTTTACCGATGATGTATATGGATGATGCAATTAAAGCGACTATTGGAATCATGGAAGCCCCTGCTGAGCAGATTAAAATTCGTTCTTCGTATAATTTATCGGCAATGAGTTTTACACCAAAAGAAAT
>NZ_JBHTCG010000123.1:0-536 GCF_042665155.1 Sphaerisporangium rhizosphaerae
CAAGAGTTATTAGCAAAAGTTGGTCTAAAAGAGTCACCATCCACCTTAGTTGGTCAATTAGGTGTGGGCAAGCAGCAACTAGTTGAGATTGCGAAAGCCCTTGCCAAAGAAGTGAAGTTATTGATTCTGGATGAGCCTACTGACGATTTGGATATTGTCACTTTAAATTATGCAATGCTCAAATCTCCCACTAAAACAGTTTTGCCTTCAAGCTCACCAGTAAGGGAATTAAAGTTTGAGCTTACGGGGAATATGAACCGTTATGTGTGGAGTCTTGACAACAAAGTAATTTCTGAAACAGATAAAATTTTAGTGAAGAAAGGAGAGATATTGCGCATTACTCTTTATAATGGTTCAATGATGCGACATCCAATGCATTTACATGGACACGATTTCCGTTTAATTAACGGTCAAGGTGATTACGCTCCGCTGAAAAACGTTGTTGATATTATGCCAATGGAAACAGATACTATTGAATTTTTAGCTAATGAAGAAGGTGATTGGTTTTTTCATTGTCACATTTTGTATCATATGAT
>NZ_JBHTCG010000124.1:0-535 GCF_042665155.1 Sphaerisporangium rhizosphaerae
ATACCAGAGGTTCATATTTTGACTCAATTCCCCATCTGTAATACTTTGACGGTTTTTCTGAATAATGAACATAATTAGGTTGCAAATGGGTAATGTTTAAACTCCAAGTCGGATGCTTTATAAATTCTTTAATTAATTTTTATGATACTAAATTCTTTAAAATTACTTTATACTCTCATATTATTGTAGCAATTCTAAGTTACTTACTATGGGCAATTCTGATTATAATTTCCAATAATAAATTCCAAAAAAGTCTTCCTGGGAAACTGTCAAAATTCCATAAAACAACAGGTTATATTATTTTTGGTGGCTTAATTTATACAGCAATTACAGCACTTTTAGTATATATGATGACTTTGAATATTATATAAATATTGTTTGAAATCTTCCATAAGCTTAATACGCTGAAAAAACAACAAACCGCTAACATTGTATAAGCGTAATGCGGGATTTATTGCTAAATTGAAAAATTATTCACGCAATAAAATTCAGGATAAAATGAAAATCCCGTATTCGAAAACCCGCACTACGCTTA
>NZ_JBHTCG010000125.1:0-534 GCF_042665155.1 Sphaerisporangium rhizosphaerae
GCCAAGAACGTGGTGGCGGCCGGGCTGGCCGATCGGGCCGAGGTGCAGGTGGCCTACGCGATCGGCAAGGCGCAGCCGGTGGGGGTGTTCGTGGAGACCTTCGGCACCGAGAAGATCGAGGTGGCCAGGATCCAGGACGCGATCCTGCGCGTGTTCGACCTGCGTCCGGCGGCGATCATCCGTGATCTGGACCTGCTGCGGCCGATCTACTCCCAGACCGCGGCCTACGGTCACTTCGGCCGCGAGGAGCCCAACTTCTCCTGGGAGCGCACCGACCGGGCGGAAGCGCTGCGCCAGGCCATCTGAGGGAGCCCGCCATGACGACGTTCCGCGAACTCCTCGGCCGCCGACTCATCGTCGCGGACGGGGCGATGGGCACCATGCTCCAGGACCACGAGCCGACGCTTGATGATTTCGATGGTCATGAGGGTTGCAATGAGGTGTTGAACGTGACGCGTCCTGACATTGTGCGGGGGGTTCATGACGCGTATTTCGCGGTGGGTGTTGATTGTGTGGAGACCAACACTTTCGGGG
>NZ_JBHTCG010000126.1:0-534 GCF_042665155.1 Sphaerisporangium rhizosphaerae
ATTTAAATTATTTGAAAGTCTGATTTTTAGACTTCTTAGATATGAATCCGTTTTGTGTAAACAAAACGGATTTTTTATTTTGTTATATATTTTATAACTTTTGTACGATTTTAATTATTTTTTAAATATAAGAATCGTAAATTTGAGTAAATCACTTAATTCGTATATCTTCTATGGATGTATTTAGGCCAATGATAGATTCATTCAAAGCATTTCTTGCTGAAATAGGTGATCTTACATTTTTTTCCATCCGTTTTTTCAAAGAAGTATTTAAAAGCTTCTTTTAGTTTGTGTTCATTCGTTCCAAAAATCTTGGAAAGTTCTTTTAGTGAAGGAAGCGGGTTTTCTAAATTAGATAGAATATAATCATATACTTGCTGCATTAATCGGGCGTCGTCTCGTCTCGTTTTGGGTAATCGAATTGGAGTATCGAAATCTTCATGGTTATTTCCATTTTCTAAAGAATCAACAAAAATAGAATGAATAATAAATTTATTTTCATTTGAGATTCTGGAGATGCTACTGAACAATGAC
>NZ_JBHTCG010000127.1:0-534 GCF_042665155.1 Sphaerisporangium rhizosphaerae
GGTATCGATTGTAATGTTATTAGTCAAGAAGCTTTTAATAAAAAGTGATTGACCAGTTACAGATAAAATTTCAACAGAAGAAATAACTGAATTATTTTCGATATTTAAAATGTTATCAACTGGATTTGGATAATATTTCAGTCCAATAAAATTATTTTCATTTGTAGATAACAAAGGCACTGGGCTAAATCTAAGATTGTCTAAATAAGCATTATCTCCAATGTCGTTCGAAGATTTTCCAATATGCTGCAACGAAATTCTAATATCACCACCTACAAAAGGAGTTAAGTCATATTGGAATGTTTTAAAAATATCTTGGTTATTAGTTGTTGGACGGATAATGTTACCTAAAACAACTCCATTTACCACTACTCTAAACATCGATTCATTATTAAAATTAACAAAAGTTTGTTTTAAATAAGTAAACTTTTTATTTTTAGACTTTAAATACTTCTGAATGCAGCAAGCATTACAAATTCTTGAAAAATATTGGAACTATTCTTCTTTTAGACCTGTTCAGGATGAAATAATACA
>NZ_JBHTCG010000128.1:0-531 GCF_042665155.1 Sphaerisporangium rhizosphaerae
CTTCGCCAAAGGAACTAGAGGACAGCTTTTATAAAAACCTAGAATTTGGAACTGGAGGAATGCGCGGAGTTATGGGTGTTGGTACAAACCGTATCAACAAATACACTCTGGGTAAAAACACACAAGGCTTATCAAATTATTTAAAAAAATGTTTTCCTGGAGAAGATTTAAAAGCTGCAATTGCTTATGATTGTCGTAACAACAGTAATACATTAGCAAAAGTTGTGGCCGATGTTTTTTCGGCAAATGGAATTAAAGTGTATTTGTTTTCAGATATGCGTCCAACTCCGGAACTTTCATTTGCTGTTAAACATTTAAATTGTCATGTTGGAATTGTTCTTACTGCATCTCACAATCCACCTGAATATAACGGATACAAAGTGTATTGGCAAGATGGAGGCCAAATTGTACCTCCACAAGACGGTGAAGTTATCAAGGTTATTGAAAGTTTAGAATATACTGATATAAATTTCAATGCAAATGAAAATTTAATTGAATATATCGACACAGCAGTTGATGAGGCTTTCAGAG
>NZ_JBHTCG010000129.1:0-529 GCF_042665155.1 Sphaerisporangium rhizosphaerae
TGGCCGCCGAACTGGGCCTTACCGCCGAGCGGCTGCTGGGTGATCATGGAGTACGGACCGGTCGAGCGGGCGTGGATCTTGTCGTCGACCAGGTGGAGCAGCTTGAGGATGTAGATGTAGCCGACCGAGATGTGGTACGGGAACGGCTCGCCCGATCTGCCGTCGAACAACTGGGCCTTGCCGCTCTTCGCCACCATCCGCTCCCCGTCACGGTTGGGGACGGTGTTGCCGAGCAGGCCGACGATCTCTTCCTCGTGGGCGCCGTCGAAGACCGGGGTGGCCATGTTGGTGCGCGGCTCGACCTGCCCGAAGCCCTTGTCGCGCAGCCGCTCGGCCCAGGCCTCCTGCACCCCCGTGATGTCCCAGCCGCGGGCGGCGATCCACCCCAGGTGGGTCTCCAGGACCTGGCCGACGTTCATCCGGCCGGGCACGCCCAGCGGGTTGAGGATGATGTCGACCGGGGTGCCGTCCTCCAGGAACGGCATGTCCTCCACGGGCAGGATCTTGGAGATGACGCCCTTGTTGCCGT
>NZ_JBHTCG010000130.1:0-529 GCF_042665155.1 Sphaerisporangium rhizosphaerae
ACGGCAACAAGGGCGTCATCTCCAAGATCCTGCCCGTGGAGGACATGCCGTTCCTGGAGGACGGCACCCCGGTCGACATCATCCTCAACCCGCTGGGCGTGCCCGGCCGGATGAACGTCGGCCAGGTGCTCGAGACCCACCTGGGGTGGATCGCCGCCCGAGGGTGGGACATCTCCGGCATCCAGGAGGCCTGGGCCGAGCGGCTGCGCGACAAGGGCCTCGAGACCGTGGCCCCGCGCACCAACATGGCCACCCCGGTCTTCGACGGCGCCCACGAGGAGGAGATCGTCGGGCTGCTCGACAGCACCGTCCCCAACCGTGACGGGGACCGGCTGGTGCAGCGCGGAGGGAAGGCCCGGCTGTTCGACGGCCGCAGCGGCGAACCGTTCCCCTATCCCATCGCGGTCGGCTACATCTACATCCTCAAGCTGCTCCACCTGGTCGACGACAAGATCCACGCCCGCTCGACCGGTCCGTACTCCATGATCACCCAGCAGCCGCTCGGCGGTAAGGCCCAGTTCGGCGGCCA
>NZ_JBHTCG010000131.1:0-528 GCF_042665155.1 Sphaerisporangium rhizosphaerae
CTGTAACTTTTACTAAATAAGTTCCAACTGCAAGTCTTGATAAATCAACTTGAGATTGCATAGCATTTACAGATTTTGATAAAACCTCTTGTCCTAATAAATTGTGAACAGAAACTTTAGAAATTTCTTTAGTATAAGATAAATTCAATACATCTTTTACCGGATTTGGATATGCTTTAAATCCTTCTAAATTGAATGTAGCTGTACTCAATGAAGCATCGTATGCAGAAACCGAGAATGTTCCAAATGAATTATTGCCATATTCCCAAACTCTAAAATACAATACTTCACCTGGTGTTCTACCTGTTAATGAAATTAAAGGATGATCGCCTGAAGCACTTGTCAAATCATCACAATCTTCTAGAACTAAAGCCGAACAAGGTCCACTGTAAACAGCCCCTCCTGTATCTGTCAAACCACCAATTATTTCATTAACTTCAAAAGTAATAGATCCTGAAGCAGGAACTACAGCACTATACCAAACATCTCCTCCTGAATAACTTGCACATCCTGGATCTGGAATTGATG
>NZ_JBHTCG010000132.1:0-525 GCF_042665155.1 Sphaerisporangium rhizosphaerae
CTGTGAAAGGAAAAATTTCATTGTTTGCCATTAACAAGTTTACTTTGGTTTTCGCATTAGCACTTGCTTTAGATTTATAATCTAAATATTCAGCTTCGGGCACATTATAGTATGTCCACATTTTACTGTTGTCTGAAAGGTTAGTCAATAACTCTCCTTCTTCTAATAAACTTCCTAAACGAACGTGGAATTTGTCTATAATTCCGTCAAAAGGTGCTCTAATTTCTGTAAACTGCAAATGAACTTTATTTAAAGACAATTCTGCATTAGCCTTATCTAATTTGGCTTTTGCCATTGCCAATTCATTTGGAGAAACTACATTTTTATCAGAAAGTTTTTTAGTGTTTTGGTATTCAATTTGAGCATAATTTGCTTCTGCTTGAGCTCTTTGGACTTCGGCTCTATAAAGATTAGGCATAATTTGGAACAACAATTGCCCTTTTTTTACAAACTGACCTTCATCAACAAAGATCTTTTGCAAATAACCTCTTTCTTGAGCTCTTAATTCTATATGATTGATAGATT
>NZ_JBHTCG010000133.1:0-524 GCF_042665155.1 Sphaerisporangium rhizosphaerae
TAAAGGATTTTTAGAATCTGGTTTTGAACTCAATCAAATTTACAGAGGCATAGGTTTCACAGCGACATATAGATATGGAGCTAACCATTTACCTCAATTTGAAGACAATATTGCAATAAAACTAAGTATTCAAATTAACTTAGGTTTTAATAATTAAAACAGAAGGAACAAAAGAAAGCCATTCTCTTTGCGAATCGACTAGTTTTTTCCAACTTTCTAAACTTATTATCATCAAATCTTGCTTAGTCAAAAAATTACTTTCAAGAGATTTTTCACCAATTAATGAAATGTTTTGGGGAAAGTTTTGTTCCAAAGAATGTATTGTAGATTTTAATAAAAAGTTACTTTCAATTTGTTCTTTTATATCAACGATACTTACATCTGAATTATTATTAAAAACAAAGCGATGAATATAATCAGATAAAAAAACATCTTCAACACTAAAAATTGGCACAAAAATCTTATCTGTGTTTTGAAATTCGTTATCAATTAAAATCCCAATTGGTAGGTTATTTTTAGCAATT
>NZ_JBHTCG010000134.1:0-523 GCF_042665155.1 Sphaerisporangium rhizosphaerae
GGGTCGTCGGCCTCGGGGTCGGGTTCCCAGAACTCGGTGGGCGGCTTGGCGCCGTCGCCGCGTTCGGGGGTGAAGCCCTCCTCCACGCTGAGCGGGGCTTCGGGGGGCGGGGGGTCTTCCAGGGCGTCGGGCTGCACCGGGAACCCGTCGGGGTGCCAGCTCTCGGTGCGGTTCTCGGCCGCGGTGAAGGAGGCGTCGGCCCCGGCGAACAACCGCTCCGCCGGCGCGGGGCTGGCCAGGATCGGCATCCGGGTCATCAGTGCGGTCATGGTGACCCCGCAGGTGGCGCCCTCGCAGCTCTTGCACGAGCGGATGTGCCGGGTGATGTGCGCCCGAAGCAACCGCGTCGGCGACTCCGCCCACGACCTCACCAGCCCCGGCAGCACCGAACACCGCGGCTCGGCGCCCCGGGCGTCCATGACCGCCGCCAGCCACTGCTCGGCATGACGCCGCCCCGCACGCGCCGCCGACTCCACCGACTCCACCGAGATGTCCAGCACCCGGGCCACCTCGTCGGACTTCA
>NZ_JBHTCG010000135.1:0-521 GCF_042665155.1 Sphaerisporangium rhizosphaerae
CAGCGCGTTGCGCAATGCGATGATCAACCACATCAACGGGGTGGTGGGCCACTACAAGGGCAAGATCTACGCCTGGGACGTGGTCAACGAGGCCTACGCCGACGGCAACTCCGGTGGGCGGCGCAGCTCCAACCTGCAGTCGACCGGCAACGACTGGATCGAGGTGGCGTTCCGCACCGCGCGCGCCGCCGACCCGGACGTGAAGCTCTGCTACAACGACTACAACATCGACAACTGGACCTGGGCCAAGACCCAGGGCGTCTACAACATGGTCAAGGACTTCAAGGCGCGGGGTGTGCCGATCGACTGTGTGGGGTTGCAGTCGCACTTCAACAGCGGCAGCGCCTACAACTCCAACTACCGCACCACGATCTCCAGCTTCGCCGCCCTCGGGGTGGACGTGCAGATCACCGAGCTGGACGTCCAAGGCGCCTCGGCGACCACCTACGCCGCCATCGTCAACGACTGCCTGGCGGTGTCGCGCTGCGCGGGCATCACCGTGTGGGGCGTGCGCGACCAGG
>NZ_JBHTCG010000136.1:0-511 GCF_042665155.1 Sphaerisporangium rhizosphaerae
GCTTCGGTTACTTTTCGGGCCATATCTTGTGCTTCTAAAATGTCTTTTTGAGAAACATTAGCGGGCTGCCAGCTTTCCTGATAATCGCCTCTTTCCTGACGATGTCCAATTGGCGCACAAAATAATGTTGGATGATTGTTTTGGGTAACTGTCAATAGTGTTATTTCTGAATTGAAATTAACAAAAGCTTCTACAATTACTTCTACAATATCACCTCTTGATCCTTCTACGGCATATTTCCATGCTTTTTCAATATCTTCTTGGTTTTTTATAGTCGATTGTCCTTTTCCTGAAGAACTCATTAATGGTTTTACCACACACGGAATGCCAACTTCTGCAACTGCTGTTTCTAATTCTTGTTCTGTTGTAGCATAACGATAGTTTGCTGTACGAAGCCCTAAGTCTTTAGCTGCTAAATCACGAATGGCTTTTCGGTTCATGGTAAAGTTTGCAGCTTTAGCCGAAGGAACAACTTTTATACCTTGTTTTTCGTAATCATAAAAACGTTCGG
>NZ_JBHTCG010000137.1:0-511 GCF_042665155.1 Sphaerisporangium rhizosphaerae
TTTGATTCCCAAAATACCATTTTTTACAAATTTATTTTGCTCAATAACAGCTGTATCATTTAAAACAAAGCCATGAGCCAAAGTATTTGCATACAAAGCAAAGGAAACAATTCCAACAGCCCATAACATCCATGAATATGATTTTTGTGTTTCTTTTCCCTCAGAAATAATTTTTGAATTTGTTTGCTTTTTGGTAGCCATATCATTTTATTTTAAGACAAGATAATTTATAAAAATAATGGGATTACAATTTTAGAAAACCATATTTAATAATGCAAAATATTGCTCGAAATCCATCTTTCCAAGTGATTTTTTTATCTTCTTTGTATGTTCTCCCATAGTAAGATATACCCACTTCATAAATTCGGATATTCGGAATTCTTGCGATTTTTGCAGTCACTTCCGGTTCAAATCCAAACCGTTTTTCTTTTAATTGTATAGATTTCAAAACATCTGCGGTAAACATTTTATAACACGTTTCCATATCTGTTAAATTTAAATTGGTCATCAT
>NZ_JBHTCG010000138.1:0-507 GCF_042665155.1 Sphaerisporangium rhizosphaerae
CAATCGTTATGATTGGACTGTTCTCCTGAGTTAAATCTTTAATGTATAATTCGTTCCCGTAAGTTGAATTGGCAGCTGTAATGATTAGATATTTATCATCATCAGTTACGCTTCCACCTACATATCTTCTTTTTTGGTCGGCTCCAAAAATAACTTTATCGTCTTTTTGAGAAGTGCCCAGTTTATGGAAATATAATTTGTGTTGGTCTGTTTTCGCAGACAATTCACTTCCTTTTGGTTTATCATAACTCGAATAGTAGAAACCTTCATTTCCTTTCCAAGAAACACCACTAAATTTTACGACAACAATAGTGTCTTCCAGTATTTTTTTGCTAAAAACATCCATAAGAATTACTTTTCGCCAGTCGCTTCCACCTTCAGAGATAGCATAAGCAACTTTAGAACCATCTTTTGAAAAATCTAGACCTCCAAGCGATGTAGTTCCGTCTTTAGAAAAAGTGTTTGGGTCAAGAAAAACTTCTTCTTTACCGTTTTCATCTTTTCTGT
>NZ_JBHTCG010000139.1:0-479 GCF_042665155.1 Sphaerisporangium rhizosphaerae
TATTCGTGACGGATTTGCAATGAAAGCAGCCATAGAAAGCAATTATCATATTTGCATAATTTCTGGAGGAAGCAACGAAGGCGTTCGTATTAGACTTCGTAATTTAGGAATAAAAGATATTTATTTAGGATCTCCAGATAAAGTAGAAACCTTTAAAGAATATTGTGACATTTATAACATCAAACCCGAACAAGTATTGTATATGGGTGATGATATTCCAGATTATCACGTAATGAAATTAGTAGGATTACCAACATGCCCGCAAGACGCAAGCCCAGAGATAAAAGAAATATCTAACTACATTTCACACAAAAATGGCGGTAAAGGTGCTGTTAGGGATGTGATTGAACAAGTGATGAAAGTTCAAGATAAATGGAATACTTACTTTAACGGAAAACACGATTAATAACATAAAATGAAATATCTTAAACTTATTCGATATCCAAATTTAATTCTAATTGCTTTAATGCAATTACTTG